>JAZNRW010000133.1:0-9492 GCA_045590835.1 Faecousia sp. | reverse complement strand
AGAATGCGTCAGTGTCCTCTCCGGGGTGCCAAACAAAACACCGTCCTTGGTGGCGGTGTTTTGTTCATTATATGGAATTTTACATTTTTTCAAATCCCACCAGCAGGCCGCCTTTTTCGGCATAATAGCTGCACAGGCCTCTGCATCTGTGGATCCGGATGTGGACTTGGGGCAGTTCGGCAAGGATCATTCGCTGCAGTTCCGTAGCAGCGCCTTCATTCATGCAATGTGCGATCCGCACCTTTCCCTGTGACAGTCCGAAGCTCTTTAAGTGGGACAAGATGGCAGCAAGAGACTTCCCTTCCCCGCGGCATTTATTTGTAGGCTCCAAAGTACCCTGGTCGCTGGCTTTGCCCACGATCCGGATGCCAAGAACCCCTGCAATCTTCGCTACCGCAGGAGAAACTCTGCCGTTGGCTGCAAAGTTCTTTAAGGACTCCAGCATAAATACCAGGCCGGTCTTCTGCTTGTAGTCTTCGATCTGCCTGCAGATCTCATCGTAAGCCATGCCTTGGGCGATCATTGCTTCCAGCTTCTCAATGATCAACACCAGCTCCGGACCGGCGGAAAGGGAGTCGATCACGCATACGCGCTTTCCTGCATTTTCCGCTTCGTACATCTGCTTAGCGATGCAAGCGGCGTTATAGCTTCCGGACAAGCCGCTTGTGATGGTGACGCAATAGACTTCGTCCGCATCCCCAAATGCTTCCAGCCAATCCGCCGGATTGGGGCAGGAAGTTTTACTCTTACCTTTGTAGGAATCAAACCAGGACACCATAGCATCCACATCCAGCACGCTGTCATCCACAAATTCTTTTTCGCTTGTGATCACTTTCAAAGGCGCTGCGGCAAATGCAGTATTCTGCAGCTGCAGTATATTTGCAGACGAATCCGCAACAATCTTAATTTTTCTCATTTCAGAAATACCCTGCCTTTCGTTTGTTCCTGCCAAGGATACCACAGTTCCTTCCGTACAGTCCAGCTATTTTTGGGATTTTATATGCCCTCTGCGGTAGAATTACCGTTCTACCGGCAGGAGAGTTTGCAAAATCGCCTTAGGATATTCATATCCAATGTTATATGTAAAAATTGCCCGCACAGATAAACCATGCAGGCATTTTAAGCTGGGGAGGAACAAGCAATACAGCGTATTTGCCCAATCATTCCACCAAAGTGGGATCAATCATCCTTGCTGAAAGACAAAACTTCCTCGGTATCGGCATGGATTTTGTAGTCATACTCCCAAAAACCATGTCGGAATTCCACATCGTACTGGGGAATTCCGTGTTCAATTTCATACTCCGTATGCAGTGCTGTCACCTGGTCAGCAGCAAATCCGGCATGCTTCAGAGCAATGCTTTGCGCTTCTTCCAAAGATAGCGCGGGATTTGTATGCGCTTCGGATGCTGTCGTTGTAGTTGCGTCTGCCACCTGACAGCCGGTGGCTGTGCAGACCAGAAGAATCATAACCAGAAACAGATGAAATAAACGTGTTTTCATAGCATACTCCTTTCGTTGGTATTTAGTTTGCGTCAAATCATCACAAAAATACAACCGGCAAAAAACACATCCGTCAGCTAAGCTGACGGATGTGTGGGTGTGTTGTCAATCCATTTTGGGCAGGTAACTGAAGCCCTTTTCCAGTTCCTCCTGGGTAGGTGCATAGTCGACCATTTTTCCGTCGTGGAATTTTTCATACGCCATCATATCGAAGTAGCCGGTACCGGTAAGGCCAAACAGAATGGTCTTTTCCTCGCCGGTTTCTTTGCATTTAAGCGCTTCATCAATGGCAACCTTAATCGCGTGGGAGCTTTCGGGAGCAGGCAAAATACCCTCCACTCTGGCAAACTCCTCTGCCGCCTGGAACACTTCGGTCTGGGGTACGGAAACAGCTTCCATCAGGCCGTCGTGATACAGTTGGGACAGGGTTGAATTCATACCGTGATACCGCAGACCGCCGGAATGGGTGCCCGCAGGGATAAAGCCGCTGCCCAGGGTGTACATCTTGGACAGCGGGCAGACCATGCCTGTGTCGCAGTAGTCATAGGCAAACTTGCCTCTGGTAAAGCTGGGGCAGGTCTCCGGCTCTACGGCGATGATCCGGTAATCAGCCTCACCACGGATCTTTTCGCCCATAAACGGAGCAATCAGGCCGCCCAGGTTGGAGCCGCCGCCGGCGCAGCCGATGATGATGTCCGGGTGGATATCGTACTTATCCATAGCCGCCTTGGTCTCCAGACCGATGATGGTCTGGTGCAGCATTACCTGATTGAGCACACTGCCCAGCACGTACCGATAGCCGGGCAAGGAGGTCGCCTTTTCCACCGCCTCGGAGATGGCGCAGCCTAAGCTGCCGGTGGTGCCGGGATGCTCAGCGTTGATCTTTCTGCCTACAGCTGTCTCCATAGAAGGACTGGGTGTGACAGACGCGCCGTAGGTGCGCATGACCTCCCGGCGGAAAGGCTTTTGCTCATAGGAGACCTTGACCATATACACCTTACAATCCAGACCTAAATACGCGCAGGCCATACTCAGCGCAGTTCCCCACTGACCGGCGCCGGTCTCGGTGGTGACGCCGGTAAGGCCCTGCTGCTTGGCATAGTATGCCTGTGCGATGGCAGAATTTAACTTATGGCTGCCGCTGGTGTTGTTGCCCTCGAACTTATAGTAGATCTTGGCAGGAGTCTGGAGCTTTTCCTCCAGACAGTAGGCGCGAACCAGGGGCGCGGGACGATACATTTTATAAAAATTCCGGATCTCCTCAGGGATCTCAAAATACGGGGTGGTATCGTCCAGTTCCTGACAGATCAGCGCATCGCAGAACACCGGGGACAAGTCCTCCGCCGTCATAGGCTTATGCGTCTGGGGATCCAGCAAGGGCGCAGGCTTATTGATCATATCCGCACGGAGATTGTACCAAGCGGTAGGCATCTCGCTCTCTTCCAGATAGATTTTGTAGGGAATTTTCTTTTCTGACATTGTTTCCTTCTCCTTTCTGAAATGCGGGGCAAACAAAAATCCTGCCCCAGTTTTGAGCTGGGACAGGACTGTAATTCCTGCGGTGCCACCCGGCTTGACGCAATCGCGCCCTCTTTACGCATACTGTCATATGCTGACCTTTTTGACGGAGGGTCTGCTCCGGCGCACATACTAAGGGTCTGCCCTGTTCCGCTTGCCCTCGGAAGTCCATTGGGCTCTATGCTCTCTGCCGCAATCCCACCATCTGCGACTCTCTGGGTGAGAGGAAATAAAGCTTACTCACTCTTCCTCATCGGTTTTTGGCATTATAGCACGGTGCAGGATAAATGTCAAGTATGGGAGGACATTTTTCTCCCTGACAGCGACAGAGTGCAATGTCATACGGATACCTCTTGTTTACAAAATATTTACTGTTTTTTCCTTCTGTTTACAATTTGTTTTCCTTTTTTTCAGTATCCGTTCAGGAATCGGCGGTACACTAAGGCAAAAGGAGTTGATTGCCATGTACGAAAACGAAAACAACAATTCTTTCCATTGGGACGACAGTTCCCAGTACCACTACGACAAGCCTGTATCCAAGCCAAAAAAGCAATTGCGCGCCGGTTCTGCTGTGGCTCTGGCCCTTGTATGCGCGTTGCTTGGCGGTTTGGTGGGCGCCGGCTGCATCTATTTCGGCGGAAATCAGTTGCAGGAAGAGGGTGTCCCCTCCCAGCCTCAGCAAAACATTGCCCATGTTCTGGAAAGCCAACGGGAACAAACGGTCATTGAAACGGTGCAAACAAATCCCGGTGAAGAGATGTCTCCTGCGGAAGTGTACGCCACCAACGTCAACTCTACCGTTGGTATTACCACCTCCATAACCACCAACTACTGGGGGTACCAGACCACCTCTGCCGCAGCAGGATCTGGGTTTATTTACAGTGACCAGGGTCATATACTGACAAATTTCCATGTAATCGAGAATTCCGATTCCATTACCGTTTCCCTGTATAACGGCGAGTCTTACTCTGCAACCCTGCTTGGCTATGATGAAAGCCATGACCTGGCGGTATTAAAAATCGAAGCAGAAGGCCTGACTCCGGTGGTACTGGGCAACTCCGATCAGCTGAATGTAGGCGAAAGTGTGGTTGCCATTGGAAATCCCCTTGGCGAACTGACCTTCTCCCTGACCTCCGGCGCCATCAGCGCCAAGGACCGGGAGATCACCATGTCCACCGGCGCTACCATGAATCTGCTGCAAACCGACTGCGCCATCAATTCCGGCAACTCCGGCGGCGCTTTGTTCAACCTCTACGGTGAGGTGGTAGGCATCACCAACGCCAAGTATTCCAGCAGTTCCTCCGGTGCTTCCATTGACAACATCGGTTTTGCGATCCCTATCAATCAGATCCGGGATGCGGTGGAGAGCATCATTGAAAAGGGATATATTGTCAAGCCCTATATCGGTGTTTCCGTAACCGATGTTAGTCAGGAAACACAAATATACGGTCTGCCGGAGGGCGCCGCCGTGCGGGATATCGTGGAAGACGGTCCTGCCGCCAAAGCAGGCCTCCGAGTCAATGACATCATTACCCAGATCAATGGACAGGCTGTCACCGGCAGAAGCGATCTGGTACGATTGGTACAGGCGTCCGCACCCGGGGATTTACTGAAGCTGACCGTCTACCGGCAAGGCAACACCATAGAACTGGAGATCACCGTAGGAGAGCAAATTCAGCAGGCCATTGAGGAGGAGTCCTCCTCTGATCGAAAATACCCCTGGCAAATCATTCCGTAACACCGCCCCAAAAAGACAGCCACCTGCAATGTGTGGCTGTCTTTCACTTTATACTTGATTTTACTAAAAAAATGAATAAAATAATAACATATATGTTGTTAGTGAAAGGATGCGGTTACCATGAATACGATTTATATTCCCGCAGGCTACCGGCCGCCTCTGGATGCGTATGAAACCCAGAGAGCCATTGCTTACATAAAGGAAGCGTTTCAGGAGGAGTTTGCCGGTGCGCTGAATTTGAAGCGGGTGTCTGCGCCCCTGTTTGTCACCGACGCATCCGGTTTGAATGATAATCTGAACGGCTTTGAGCGGCCTGTCAGCTTTGATATCCCCGCTGTGGGTATGGACGCAGAGGTTGTCCACTCCCTTGCCAAGTGGAAACGGCTGGCCCTGAGGCGATACGGTTTTGCCCTGGGGCAGGGTCTGTATACCGACATGTACGCCATCCGCCGGGATGAGGAGTTGGACAACATCCACTCCATTTATGTAGACCAGTGGGACTGGGAAAAGATCATTACCGCCGAAAACCGGAATCTGGACTATTTGCAGCTGATCGTCAAGGCAATCGTCCGGGCCATCTGCGATACCAACGACCGGCTCCATGTGCGCTTTCCCCAGCTACGGACAGAGCTGTGCCGGGAAATTTCCTTCATCACCACCCAGGAATTGGAGGATCTGTATCCGGACTTAGACGGCGCTGCCCGGGAAAATGCCTATGTGCGGGAGCACCGCACCGCCTGTATCATGCAGATCGGTGGAAAGCTCCGCTCCGGCAAGCCCCATGGCGGGCGGGCCCCTGACTACGATGACTGGAACTTAAACTGTGATATTTTCTTCTGGGATGAGGTACTGGACCGTGCTTTAGAGATCTCCTCCATGGGTATTCGCGTGGATGCCGAGGCATTGGACCGGCAGCTGAATTTGGCAAACTGCAACGATCGCAGGGAACTGCCCTTCCATAAGATGCTGCTGGCCGGGCAGCTGCCCCTTACCATCGGCGGCGGTATCGGTCAGTCAAGACTAGCTATGCTGATGCTGGGCTGCGCCCACATCGGCGAGGTGCAATCCAGCGTATGGGATGAAAAAACCATAGAAAAATGTGAGCTGGCGGGCATTCCCCTGCTGTAACATGAAAACCCGCGGAATTGTTTCCACGGGTTTTTTCTTATACGGTTTTTTTCTTTTTCCGGAAGAATACCAAATATTCTGCCAGGATACACACCGGAATGGCGGCAAAAATGTCCACTACAGAGTGCTGCTTAACAAACGCCACCGACAGGCAGATCAGCACCACCGCCACCACCACAAATATCTTCCAGGCAAGGCAGGCGGATTTCTCCCGCAGCCAAGTTGAGGCGATACCCAGAGAATAGGCCACATGCAGGGAGGGGCACACACCGGTATTGGTATCGAAGGAATAGATCAGTCCCATAAGCGCTGTGAGCACATTGTCTCGTGGGAACTCTGTGGGGCGCAGATCCTGCCGGGTGGGATACAGGATATAAACCACCATGGCAACCACTTGGGTAATGATAATATACTTCTGCAGATTCCGGAAGTTATCCGGATTATACAGTGCAAAGTAAACAAGAGAGATAACGATCAGCGCATACCAAAATACATACGCGATTGCAAACCCTTCACAAAACGGAACAATATCATCCAGCGGACACCAGACAGGATGGCATTTCTCTGCGGGGATCAGATTCTCTGTCAGAAAATACAGAATAAAATAGCCTACCCACCCCAGAAGCCACAGCAAATGGGAATATTCCGGGGATCTCAGATTGGAAAGTCTCAGTTTTCGGTAGTCCACAACCGGTTGTTTCATGGCCTGTTCACCTCTTACAATCTGTTTTTCGGGTACTGGCGTTTGGGGACATTCGGGTACGGCACCACCGTATGCAGGGGCTGGCTGCAGGCAAGCTCTGTGATGGCGTCCATGAGATATGTACAAATCCTTGCCTTTTCTTCCCCAATGGGCGTATCATAACAAAAAGATACCGGTTTTCCGATGACCATTTTCTTCAGATCCGGCGCAATATACATGGGAACAAAGGGCAGCGCCTTTCCGGTGCGCTTGTAATAGAGCTTTCCGATGTCCACAAAATTCTCCTGAAAAGCATGGACAATAGGATTGTGTTCTGTGTAGCACTCGGGGAAAACCACAACCTTGGCACCCTCCTGAAGGCACTTTACCGTATTTTTGAAGGTGGTGATCACCCGGGTATCCCGGTAGACACCAATGGTATTGGCATTGTTGAACACGCAAGCAGCAATGGGTGCAATCAGGTACGACAGCAGCTTAAAAAGCGGACGCTGCCATTTGGGTTTGCCGGACCAAAAGTCTTCATATGCATAACCGGGCACCTCCTTCAGGTGCATCATCTGGCCGGCGCACCAGGTATAGCGATTTCCCGGAAAATACAGCTCACAGGCAATCGGGCCGTTCATCTGGGCATGGTTTGCCACCACCAGAGCCGGCTCTGTAGGCAGATTCTCCGCTCCCTCCACCTGCATTTTGGGATAAAACAGCCAGACAAACCATCTGAGGATTCTGTATAGCGGATAGGTCCTGGTTTTCTTCATGCTTTTCACCCTTTCGACATTACCCGCCTATTATACCGCAAATTTCCAAAGCCTTCAATCCTGCAACTTTTAACATTTTTTGAATTTCTGGTGCCTGTTATCCTCTGTAGCGGGTATTGTAGCCCGGATTTTCCTCGGGGCGGTAGGCATTGGGGAACTCGATGTCCGCCTGCATATCCAGAATGATCTTCTGCACGCGGGTATACACCTGATGAGGCTGCGCAATATCCAAAAAAGAGCGGCGGTTGACCCGGGTCTTGCCGTTGTGATAATACGTGCCCAGGTCAAAGTAAATATCTCCAACACCCAGCAGCTTATCAATCAGTCCGATCCGCAGATTCACATCCCGAATCTCTTTATAGTACACAGATTGGAGCTCCGCATCCAAAAAACCGGTCTGGATGATGATCCGTCGGTCGGTCACATAATACATGGTATTTTCCCATTTCTTGGCGGCGGTCAAGGCATTGTACAGCCAGATCCACACCGGCATCAAATGAAAGATAAGAAATAGCAGCAAAATGCCGCCCATGCTACCTGCAGATGAAAATGCTCCAAAAATCATAGAATCAAAACCCAGCCAAATAATGGCGATGGGTAGCATTGTCAGCACTTTATTGAGAATAAACGCGTTCTTCTTGGGCTTGCCCTGCCAGAGGATCTGCTCCCCCGGAATCAGAATGGGATTTTGAACTTCACAGCCCCAGGCATCATACTTGGACATGCGGATACCCCCTTAAACCTTAAATTAAGCATATCATAGCACACCAAGACTTCCTTGTAAACAAAAAGAACACGCTCCCGGCTGGGAGCGTGTTCCATTATTTTATTAGTTCTTCTTTGCGTTAGCCAGCAGGTACTTCTCTGCTTCGGGATTCCACAGGCCGTTGTTTGCCTTGCACAGACGATCCAGCTCAGCGAACATAGGATCGGTCTTGCCGGCCTCCTCGAAGTCTGCAATCGCAGTCAGAGGCAGGTCGATGTGATTGTAGATCAGCTTCTTGCCGCCGGGGATAGAGAGCAGGTTCACCACGGTGACGATAACCGCATTCAGGACGCCGATGTGGGTAACCAGAGCGGAGGGGTTCAGCTTGCCTGCATTCATCATGGCAATGGCTTCCTGCATATCGTTGGTGTTACCGCCGGAGGTGCCCACCACGTGGGTGTACAGGTAGTGTACGTTGTACCAGTTGAAGGGGGCCTTAAACTGGGTGTCGGTGGGGCCTGCGAAGAAGTTCAGGCAGCCGTCGTAGCCCAGAATGTCGTCAGCCTGCTCGATAACGGGCTTAACGGGAGCGAAGCAAACCACATCGTCGTAGCCGGTGCCGCCGGTCAGCTCACGCAGGTAGGCGGTGGCATTCTCCATGCGGGTGTTTACATAGTGCAGCTCAACGCCGTTCTTAGCAGCCTCTTCCACGGTGTAGATGGAAGCAGCGCGCTCCAAACGAGCCACGTCGATATCGGTAACCACCAGCAGGCCGGGACGGCGATCGCAGTGGATGATGTAGTCGATAGCAGCCAGACCCATGGGGCCAACGGATGCCAGCAGAGCCATCTTGCCGCCTTCCTTAATGCCCATCTCGTGGACATAGGAACCGGCCTTGGTGTGGTACATAGCGTGGAAAGTACCGATAACGCAGCTCAGAGGCTCAGCCAGAGAGCCGTAGTAATAGGAGTCGGAATTGTAAGGCAGCAGGCAGTTTTCCAGCAGAGTTTCGATGGGGATGTTGCCGTACTGGGCATCGCCGCCGCAGAACTCGTAGGAGTAGCCGGGAGCCATCTGGCTGCCCTTGTGGAAGTGGGCAGGCTGAATGACGAATTTGTCGCCAACTTTATACTTATGCTTCCAGTTTTCACCGACCTCCACGATGTCGCCGCAGAACTCGTGACCCACGATGGTGGGATTCTCGTCACAGTTGCTGGGCACACGCTTGTGGTCGCCGCCCTCGATAGCGGCCTTATAAGTGGACATACACAGGGAGTCGGAAACCACGCGGATCCGAACATCATCGGGTCCTACATCGGGCAGCTGGATCTCGTCCAGACGCAGGTCCATTTTGCCATGGATACGAACTGCTTTTGTTTTCATATCAATTAACTCCTTTCCACCGGAAAAGCCGGCGGTAATCTATAATTTCCTTTGCAGG
>JAZNRW010000132.1:0-6196 GCA_045590835.1 Faecousia sp. | reverse complement strand
AAGATTACCGACAGTATCAACGCCATCCGGACTGAATCTGCAGCCCTGGAGGCCGAGCGTACTACCGCAAACAGCCATATTGCGGATCTGCGGGTGCTGCAGGCTGCCACCGAGGGAGATAAGAACAAGAAACTGTCGGATATCGATACCATCCATACTGAAAATGGCCGTCTGGAGGAGGAGATCCGCCAGCAGCTGACCCGGCAGGAGGAGAACGCCGCCGAGACCGCCCGGATCCGCCAATCCATGAACGAGGCACTGGCAGAGTACGCCCGGATCGAGGCTTCCCGCTCCAAGGCAGAAGGGGAGATCCAGGAGAAGAATAAGTCCATTCTGAATATGGAGCGGGCCTGCGCCCTGCTGGAGAATAAAAAGGAAACCACGGTGATCGAGGAACGCAACACCATCGATAAACTGTGGGATACCTATGGCCTGACCCCAGGCACTGCCGCCGAAAAGCGGGGGCAGATCGAATCCGTGGCTGCCGGTGTCCGGCAGATCGCAGAGCTGAAGCGGAAGATATCCGCCCTGGGCACACCAAACTTAGGCGCCATTGAGGAGTACGCCCGGGTCAACGAGCGGTATACCTACCTGACCGAGCAGCGGGACGATGTATTGGGCGCGAAAAAGGATCTGGAGGGTATCATCAAAGAGATCACCACCCAGATGACCGAGATTTTCGTCGCGGAATTTGCCAAGATCAATCAGTACTTCGGGCAGGTCTTTGAAGAGATGTTCGGCGGCGGCAAGGGTCAGCTGCTTTTGGAAGATCCGGAAAGCCCTCTAACCTGTGGCATTGAGATCCGGGTGCAGCCTCCCGGAAAGCAGCTGAAAACCATTACACTGCTCTCCGGCGGCGAGAAGGCCTTTGTGGCCATCGCTCTGTACTTTGCGATTTTGAAGGTCCGTCCCACGCCCTTTTGTATGCTGGACGAGATCGACGCCGCGCTGGATGACCGGAATGTGGAACGGTTCTCTACCTATCTGCGGAACTTAAGTACCAAGACGCAGTTTATTGTCATTACCCACCGCCGGGGCACTATGGAGGCTTCCGATGTGCTCTACGGTGTTACCATGCAGGAGCAGGGTATCAGTAAGCTGCTGCGTCTGGATCTGAACCAGATGGAGCAGTACCTGGGCATTGTGGAATAAAGTAAATCTCCCGCCGACAATGTCGGGGGGAGATGTTTGTTTGGCTTATGAAAGAGGAAAAACTTTGGGATACTTTTCAGCGCCGGCAATAGAATAAATGTTGATTACCACCATCACTTTGCCGTCTTCTGCTACATAAGGCATTGCTTTTTCGATGTTTTCCTTGCTGTTGTTTTTTCCCTTTTGTTCGGCAAGTATGTCCTGTTCTCTTTCGAGATATTCATCGCTGCAGTTTTCAAGCTGTGCATCAAAAGCGTCTTGCGCGATTTGCGTAACTTTTTGTGTGTAGTCCGTGATCTGCAGCTTGTTCATTAGTTCTGCAATGTCCAATCGCTTGCCGGTTTCAATGTCAAAGTTATATACCCGATAGCTACAAAGGTCAATCATAGAACAGGCGTGGATCACCAGTGAAAAAATCGTGTCATTGAGATATGCTTCATAGTCAATCGCTGCGGTCATTGATGAAAAACCATCCGCCATTTCGGTGCGAATTTGTTCTACCCACGGGTCAAACTCGTTTTGAATCTCTGCTTGGCAGGCGCTGGCATCCTCACTGAAAGGCAGCAACTTGGGAATACGGACAGGCGTTGATTGCTCGGGGTTGCCATATTTGCTGGTGTCCAGTTCAAAATTTTCTTTCATAGCGGTCTGTACATACTGGGCAAGAGGACCTTCAATATCTTCTATGTTTACAGGCTCTGTACTAGCGGTAGTTTCTTCCGCATTGCCCAAGGTTTCTTCCGCGCTACCGGTAGTTTCCGTGGGGCTTGCGCTGGGTTCTGCCTGCCCGGAGGTATTTACATCCGGGCCGTCAACAGGCGGCTGCTTGCAGCCGGATAAGAGGAGCGTTATGCAGCAAATACACAGGATATAAGCGACGAGCCTTTTCATAAAAATACCTCCTTATAGCTTGATGTGGATCTACCTAAAATAATTTTAATAAATGAATGATTATGTGTCAATAAAAAGGAAGCTTTTTCTGCAAAATTTCCATTGTATCTTGCAGGTTTTAAGGGATTGTGGTATAATAGCAAAAATATCGCTTTCAGGAGAATTACCTATGGGTTTTTTTGACAAAATCAAGGCAGGCCTTACCAAAACGAGAGATGCCTTGTCCGACACTTTGGGAAGTGTGTTTTCTGTCTCGGAAATTGACGATGATTTCTACGACGAGCTGGAGGAGAGCTTGATCCTTGCGGATCTGGGCGTGGACACGGCGGTGAAAGCCACCGACCGGCTGCGGAAGACCATCCGGGAGCAGCATCTGAAAACCACCGACGAGGCCCGGGATGCGCTAAAACAAATTCTGGTGGAAATGCTGAATGTGGGAGATACCGCGTTGGATCTCTCCACCAACCCTTCTGTGATCCTGGTGATCGGCGTCAACGGCGTGGGCAAGACCACCACCATCGGTAAGATCGCCACTCAGCTGAAGAATCAGGGCAAGAATGTGCTGTTGGTAGCCGGCGATACCTTCCGGGCCGCCGCTGCCGATCAGCTGGAAATCTGGGCCCAGCGATCCGGAGCTGCCATTGTCCGTCAGCATGAGGGAGCAGATCCTGCCTCCGTGGTGTTCGACGGCATCCAGTCTGCCAAGGCCAAAGGCAGCGATGTGATCATCATCGACACCGCCGGCCGGCTGCATAACAAAACCAATTTGATGAACGAGCTGAATAAGATCAGCCGGATCGTAGAGCGAGAGCTGCCCAATGCCGCCCGGGAAGTGCTGCTGGTGCTTGACGGCACTACAGGACAGAACGGCCTTATTCAGGCCAAGCAGTTTAAGGAAATTGCCGGCGTCACCTCTATCGCACTGACCAAGCTGGATGGCACCGCCAAGGGCGGTATTGTAATTGCGGTGGCAGATGCGTTGCAGATCCCGGTGAAATTCGTTGGTGTGGGCGAGCAGGCAGACGACCTGATGCCCTTTGAGGCCCAGGGCTTTGTGGATGCCCTGCTGTAAGGAGAAACAATGAAAGTAGTATTGGCAAGCAAAAATCGGCATAAGCTGGAAGAAATCAGCAAAATTACCGAGAAATTTGATATGGAATTGGTGCTCCAGTCCGAGCTGGGCGTGGACATCGATGTGGAAGAAAACGGCACCACCTTTGAGGAAAACTCCCTGATCAAGGCAAAGGCCGTGATGGAAGCTACCGGTCTGCCTGCATTGGCTGACGATTCCGGTATCGCCGTGGACGCCTTGAACGGCGAGCCGGGCATCTACTCCGCCCGCTACGGCTTTGACGAATCCCTGGATGATTGGGGGAGACTGGAACTCCTGCTGAAGAACACAGAGCACGTTCCCGACGGTCAGCGGCAGGCGCAATTCGTCTGCGTGATCACCATGATCACCCCGGAGGGCAAGACCATTCAGGCCCGGGGCGAGATCCACGGAGAGCTGCTGCGGGAGCCCAGAGGCGAAAACGGCTTTGGCTACGACCCCATTTTCTACTATCCACCTTTGGGTAAGTCCACCGCGGAACTGGCCCCGGAGGAAAAGAATCAAGTATCCCACCGGGCCAATGCCCTGAAGGTGTTTTACGAGAAACTGAAGGAGGCAGGCTATGCTGACAAGTAAGGAACGGGCAGAACTGCGAGCTCAGGCCACAACCATCGACACTACTTTGATGGTTGGTAAGGGCGGCGTCACCGATGCGCTGATCGCTGAGGCGGAAAACCAGCTGGATACCCGGGAACTGGTGAAGGGAAAGGTGCTGGAGGGTGCTATGATGACCCCCAGAGAGGTCTGCGATGAGATTTGTGAAGCTACCGGCGCAGAAGGCGTTGCCGTGATCGGCACGAAATTTGTGATCTACCGGTACAGCGAAAAGCTCCACCAGCAACAAAACATGACCGGCCGCGCCAAACGGAAGGCAACCCCCAGCGGAAAGAAGAATCCCGTCCGCAAGGGCGCGCAGGCCCGCCGTCAGGCAGCAAGAAAAGTGCGTGAGCAGCGCAACGAATATTTCCGGCAGCAGGCCATCGATAAGGCTATCGAACGCAGCCGGGAAAAGCAGCTGAGAAACGAAGATTGACTCTGAAAGGGGAGACCATCTGTGGAGAGAATCGGCATTTACGGCGGCACATTCAGCCCACCCCATGTGGGTCACCTTCGTGCGGCCGAATATGCCCAAAAGGAATTAAAGCTTTCTAAGCTTTTCTTGATTCCGTCCAACATCTCTCCCCATAAAACACTCCCGCCCCATTCTCCCACCCCCGCCCAGCGGCTGCAAATGCTGCAGCTTGCCGCAGGGGATACCATGGAGGTTTCCGATCTGGAGCTGAACAGGGGTGGCGTCAGCTACACCTATATGACGGTAGAACAGCTGAAAGAAGCCTATCCTGCCCAGGAGCTGGTGCTGCTGATGGGCACGGATATGTTCCTGTCTTTTCTGACATGGAAAGAGCCGGAACGAATTTATAAGCAGTCATCTCTCGGTGTGTTCTACCGGGGAGATGCCCGGGAGGCAGAACAGATCCTGCAGCAAAAGAAGACTCTGGAAGCAATGGGCGCTACCGTGTATCTGGTGGAAAATCCAGTGACGCACATTTCCTCTACGCAAATCCGGCGGATGCTGGTGTTCCGGTGCGGATCAGAGTTTTTGCCGGATGGGGTGGAAGACTATATCCGGGAAAACGGATTGTATGGCACCGGGGAGGATTTAAAAAATCTTCCCATGGACAAGCTGGAGCAGGTGGTTGTAGGCCTACTGAAACCCAACCGGGTGGCTCATGTGCTGGGCTGCCGGGACACAGCGGCAGAGCTGGCAAGGCGATGGGGCGCAGACGAGACCGATGCCGCCAGAGCGGGTCTCCTCCACGATATTACCAAGGCCTTGGACGGACCGCTGCAATTGACTTTGTGCCAGGATTATGGTATGGTACTGAGTGAATTTTTTGAAAACAATCCAAAAACCCTTCATGCTTTAACCGGCAGTCTGGTGGCAGAGCGGATTTTTGGAGAGAATAAAGCTGTGGTGGATGCCATCCGCAGCCATACCACAGGAAAACCCAATATGAACCTGTTGGAGAAAATTATCTATGTGGCCGACTATATGGAGCCAAACCGGGACTTCCCCGGAGTGGAAACCCTGCGCCGCATGGCATATACAGATTTGGATCAGGCGCTGAAGCTGGGCCTGACCATGACACTGGATCTGCTGAAAAAGCAGGGCAGAGACATCTCCCCGGAATCTGCCCAGGCACTGGCGTATCTGGAAAAGATCGGTGTGTAAGAGAAATGGAAAGGAAGATATTATGTTAACTGCAAAAGAGGTTGCCTATCAAGTAACCAAGGCTTTGGATGAGAAAAAGGGTATGGACATCAAGCTGCTGAAGATCGATACAGTCAGCTCTCTGGCAGACTATTTTCTGATCTGCACAGGTACTTCCAATACCCATGTAAAAACCCTGTGTGACTATGCTGAGTACACGCTGGAGCAGCTGGGAGAGCCGCTGCTGGGACGAGAGGGACACCGTGGCAACAGCTGGGAACTGCTGGACTACGGCTCTCTGGTTGTCCATGTGTTCACCCAGGAGGCAAGAGAATTTTATTCCCTGGAGCGCCTGTGGGCCGATGCCGAGCAGGTGGATATCCGGGATATTGTGATTGAAGAGTAAGAAAGAAGGAAAAGGCCATGAATTACGAGCACCAAAAAGTGGAAGCCAAATGGCAAAAATTCTGGGAGGAGAACAACACCTTCTATACGGATGTGTGGGATTTCTCCAAGCCTAAGTACTATGTGCTGGATATGTTCCCTTACCCCTCCGGCGTAGGTCTGCATGCAGGTCACCCGGAAGGCTACACCGCTACGGACATTATGTCCCGTATGAAGCGGATGCAGGGCTACAATGTGCTGCACCCTATGGGTTATGACTCCTTTGGTCTGCCTGCGGAGCAGTATGCGGTGGATACCGGCAACCACCCCAACGGCTTCACCCAGGAGAATATAAAGACT
Source organism: Faecousia sp. (assembly GCA_045590835.1). Taxonomy (GTDB): domain Bacteria; phylum Bacillota; class Clostridia; order Oscillospirales; family Oscillospiraceae; genus Faecousia. The sequence continues at coordinate 86 of JAZNRW010000132.1, read as the reverse complement.
TTCTCCAAGCAGCTCAAAGAGCTGGGCTTTGACTATGACTGGTCCAAGCTGACCTCTACCTCCGATCCGGAGTTCTATAAGTGGAC
>JAZNRW010000131.1:0-12415 GCA_045590835.1 Faecousia sp. | reverse complement strand
AATGTCGGATGATGTTTATAGTAGGTATTTGGATTATCATATGTATATTTGCGAAAGAGCAGATATGATTGGAATAAGCAATCATTTCTTGGATGTTTTTAGAAAACTATAATATTGTCAAATTCCAATTTGTCGAACAGTTATAAGGGTGCACATCTATACACCGTTCGGTGTAGTGTGCAATGTGCGGTTTTGCCCCGCACGCAAAGCTGTATCGAAACAATAGGGAAAAATCCTCCCTGTGAGAGTTCTCACAGGGAGGATTAACTGGTTTATGCTAAGCGCCTGAGTGGTTTTTATCCGGCGATGCCGGTAAGGTATTCTTCTGCGTGGTGGACGGACATGGCGCCGTCGGCCACGGCGGTGACGATCTGCCGCAGTTCCTTGGAGCGCACATCTCCCACTGCGTACACCCCGGGCAGGCTGGTGGCGGTGGATTCATCCGCCAGAATATAGCCCTGCGCATCCAGCTCCAGCAGACCCTTTACCAGCCAAGTGGCGGGGGTTCTGCCGATACCTACGAAGACGCCGTCGGCTTCCAAAAGCCGCTGCTGCCCCGAGGGCAGATCTTTCAGCAGCACCTTGCCCGGTTGGATCTCCTCTACCGCCGCGTTCCAAATGAATTCCACATTTTCCGCTTCCATAAGAGGCTTATGGTACACCCGGGAGGCGCGGAGGGCGTCACGCCGGTGGATAACATATACTTTCTTTGCGATCCGGCTGAGCAACAGCGCGTCCGCCGCGGCGGTATTGCCGCCACCCACCACCAGGGCGGTCTTATTCCGGTAGAACATACCGTCGCAGGCGGCGCAGTAGTGGACACCCCGGCCCAGCAGGGCCTGCTCCCCGGGGACATTCAGCTGACGGGGGCCTGCACCGGTGGCGATCACCACGGTTTTGCCGTAAAACACACCGTCAGTGGTCTGGGCGGATTTCACATCCGCATCCAGAGTAAGGCCGGTGACCTCCGTGAAGAAGGTCTCTGCCCCAAAACGCTGGGCGCTCTCCTTCATTTGCTGACCCAGGGTGTAACCGTCGATCCCGTCGGGGAAGCCGGGGTAATTGTCGATTTGCGGCGTCTCGGCCATCTGGCCGCCGGGTGCAAGCTTTTCCAAAACCGCCACGGACAGACCGGCTCTGGCGGCGTATAGTGCAGCGGTGTAGCCGCCGGGGCCACCGCCGATGATCAGCATATCGTAAACCGTTGTATGCATAAGGAGTACCTCCTGTGTTTTTTCTTTAGGATACCCCAAAGAAGAATTTTCTTCCGTGACATCGTCACCTTTGACAGACGGGATTTTTTCTTTTATAATAAGAAAAAAGGAGGGGCGCGTATGGAGATTGCCCAATATCTGCCGGTATTTCATCAAATGACACCGGCGCAACAGCAAATTCTAAACAATGCACTGATCACCAAGACCGTGCCCAAGGGCACGATCCTCCATAACGGCTCTGCCGACTGCGCCGGTCTTGTGCTGGTGGAGGAAGGGCAGCTGCGGGCCTACAGCCTGTCCGACGAGGGCAGGGAGGTGACCCTGTACCGGCTGCTGGACAGGGATATATGCCTGTTTTCTGCCTCCTGCGTCATGCAGAGCGTCCAGTTTGAGGTGATCATCCAGGCGGAGAAGGACACCCGGGTGCATATCATTCCACCCCATATTTATAAAAGGGTGGTGGAGGAATCTGCCCCCCTTGCCAATTACATCAATGCCCTTTTGGCCAGCCGGTTTTCCGAGGTGATGTGGCTGATGGAGCAGGTGATGTGGAAGAGTATGGATAAGCGCTTGGCGGCGTTTCTGGTGGAGGAGTCCCGGTTGGAGGATGCGTCCGTTTTGAAACTGACCCACGAGATGATCGCCAATCATCTGGGTACTGCCCGGGAGGTGGTGACCCGGATGCTCCGGTACTTCCAGAGCGAGGGTATGGTTCGGCTTACCCGGGGCACGGTGGAGCTGACAGATATGGACGCCTTGGAGGCTATGACAGATGCATAAAAAGATCCCCCGTCACAAGACGGGGGATCTTTTGTTTACAGCATGTCGAGGATCTGAGCCTTGGGCTTGGCACCCAGAGACTGATTGACCACTTTTCCGTCCTTGACCACCATCAGAGTGGGGATGCTGGAGATCTGGTAGGTGGCGGCCAGCTCCGGCTCGTCATCCACATTGACCTTGCAGACCTTGATGTCCTCCCGTTCCTCAGCGATCTCGTCCAGAACCGGGCCTACCATCCGGCAAGGGCCGCACCAGCTGGCCCAGAAGTCCAGCAGCACAGGCTTATCGGATTTCAAAACTTCATTTTCAAAGGTATCTTTGGTAATATGCAGTACAGACATGTTGTTGTCCTCCTTGTTGTATTCTATAGGTTTATTATACATCTCGATTTATCTTTCTACCGTAACTTTATCACAATTTTCAGCTTCTGGCAAGACCATCCACCTGCAGGACTACACCGGTAATATAGGATGCCTCGTCAGATGCCAAAAATACAAATGCGTTGGCGATGTCCTCCGGCTGACCCAGTCGCCGCAAAGGAATCTGCTGGATCAGAGGCTCAATGACCTCCTTGGGTACGGCTTTCATCATATCGGTCTCGGTAATGCCGGGGGCAACCGCATTGACCCGGATGCCTTTGGGACCCAGCTCCCGGGCAAGGGATAATGTCAGAGCGTTCACCGCAAACTTGGATGCCGGGTACACAAATCCGCTGGATTGACCGTAGAAGCTGACCATGGAGGAGGTGTTGAGGATCACACCCTGCTCCTGCCGGAACATATATTCCACCGCCGCCTTGGTGGCGGTGAACACGCCTTTCACATTCAGATCCATCACCCGGTCAAAGGTCTCCTCGGTGTACTGGGCCAGGGGGGTGCTTTCAGAGATGCCCGCGTTGTTGATGAGAATGTCGATCCTGCCGAACTCCTCCAATACCTGATCGAATGCGCCTTTCACACAGTCCATGCAACTCAGGTCGGGGCTGATAGCCCGGATGGTGCTGCCCGGAAACTCCTGTTCCAGAGCGGACAGGGCGGCCTTGGCAGAGTCCGGGGAACTGGCGGTGAGGATGACTTTTGCGCCCTCTTTTAAGAATGCTTTCACAGTGGCAAGACCGATACCGCGGCTGCCTCCGGTGATGATGGCAACTTTATCTTGTAATCTCATAGGGATTCCTCCTTGTTGTTTTTTCTTTAGGATACCCTATGAAACGATATTTGACTGTGATAATATCACATTACAAAAAACACCCCGGATCGTTCAATCCGGGGTATGTTGTTACAGGGATTCTTCCTGTGTGTCTTCAATTGCGATTTCGTCGGGGTCAACATCCCAATCCTCGTCTGTCCAGTCATCTTCAGCCGCTTCCTCTTCTGCCGCGGCAGCCTCTGCTTCCAGATATTCTTTATAAGCCGCCTTGTCGGTCTTCCAGTTGCGGTAGCTGAGGATGCCCAGGAAAATGCCGCCGCCGCCCAGCGCCACACAGGTGATGATCACCGCCGGCAGGCCGGGTGCGCCCTCGCCACCTTCCAGATAGGCCTGCACGCACTGCCACACCATATACAGCACATAGCCTACCGCTACCAGCCGGAAAATGAATGCATTGTCGGGATTTTTGGGGGCTGCGGGGGTGGTATTATCGGATGCGGGGCTTCTTTTCTTAAACCAGTTCATAGGGGAATCCTCCGTGTATAGTATGATAAGAGTATAGCCAAAAAAGAGGGAAAAGGCTACCGTTTCCGGAAAGTTTGTATTAGATTCCCAGGAAGGTATCCTCTTTGCCCGGGGTTTGACGGCTGCGGTAGAAGATGTTCATATACTTCAGGGCGTTGAACCGGGCATCTCCCTTGAACTGATAAATGCCGTCCCGGTGGTAGATGTTCAGCTTGTTCTTGCCCAGAACGGTGATCACATTGATGTCGTCGAAGTGGAGGGTCAGCTTGCCTGCATGGATCCGGTTGCCGTAAAGCTCCACGGGGGCATCCTCCTGCAGCAGGTGCTTGCGCTTGTAAAGCTCCACCATGGACAGCTGCACCCGATCCCGGTACATAGGCTCTAAAAGATATTTCTGCACATCCAATTGGTTTACATAATCACATTGATGCTGATACCACTGGGCAACATAGGGGAAGGGGAAGTCAAAGCCCACACCCTCCAGACGCTGATCCTCCAGATGTCGAATTTCCCGGCCGCACTGCTTGCAGCGGATAATATCTGCTTCGCTATGAAATTCCGAAAGACCGCAGTAGGGGCAAACATACATGGCCCGCTCCAGATACTCCGCCAGCTTCCTGTGACGGTATGGCCCGGTAAACTGGGTCTCATCCACATACAGCTCCTTGCGGATCAGGTCAAACAGTTCCTCTTTGGACAGAGCCTGATATTCCTCCGGTTCGATCACCCGGCTTACATAGCTGCGCATATGGCCCTTGCGGCACACATCACTCCAGCGGGGCTGGATGCCGAAGCCACCCTCGATCCGGTAAATCACCAGAGGCAGGTTCAGCTTTTTGATCAGCGGGGTGATGGCGGGATTCATATGTACCGGCAGGCCGCTGAAGGTGCGGTTTCCCTCCGGGGCAAGGGCGATGGTGCCGCCCTCCTTGGCCACCCGCAGGCAGTTCATCACTGCCTGTACATCGGTGGTCTGCTTCTTGATGGGGATGGGGGCTACCGCCCATTTCAGCAGTTTGGACAGAAAGCCCAGAGAGAACAGATCCTCTGAGGCCAGATAGTACACCGGCTTCCGGAAAGACATGCTCACAAAGAACTGGTCGAAGGCGGTCTGATGGTTGAACAGGATCAGATACTGCCGATCCTTCCTTTCCTTGAACCGCTCCGCCCGGATACCGTATTTCAGCCAAGCCCAGGGGCAGATGACCAAAAAGGCCAGCTTAACGATCAGTTTGTGTCTGGGGCGTACCCAGGGCTTGCGCTTGGTTTTTACTTTTGCTTGCATAGGTTCACCTCAAAGGGAAAGAATCGCGGTCTTATTGGGGATAGTTTATCATTTTTGGCGGTATGTTGTCAAGAAACGGCACTCCCAGGGGTTACAGATCCGGATCTTCAAAGAACATCTGCTCCATATAGTGTTCGTTGAATTTGGGATTGCCACCCAGATTCACATGGGAGGACCGCTTCGCGATATCCCGGATAGTCTCCCGGTGCTCCCGGTTCAGCAAAATGGCCACTGCGCCGGAAAGAGCGGCGTTGCCCATCACCGATACCTTGGGGACGAAGTCCTTGGGGATCAGGCCAATTGCCGCGGCGTTATCCACATCCAGATGGCTGCCGAAACCACCGGCGATATAGACCCGCTTTACATCCTGCCGGGAAACACCAGCGGTTTCCAGCAGGGTCTGGATGCCGGCGGCGATGGCGGCCTTCGCCAGCTGCACCGCCCGCACATCCTTAGGCTGCAGAACAACACCCTCAGATAGTACCATTTCTTCCTCCATGGCGCCGGTTTCGTCAATGATCTCCAGCTGAAGTCCTGCGGCAATGGCATCCAAAAGCCCGGAGCCGCATACACCCACAGCAGGGGCGTCAGAAATAGTATGGATGCGGATTCTGTCATTCTCGACCCAGACCCGGTCAACAGCGCCGGGGATGCTGCCCACACCGCAGCAGATCCCCGCGCCCTCAAAGGCAGGGCCGGCAGCGGTGGAGGTCACATACAGGTGACCGTCTTTCCACAGGGCCAGCTCGCCGTTGGTGCCGATGTCGCATAAAAGAGCGGTGTCACTTTGCCTGCACATGCCGCTGGCAAAGACGGCGCAGGTGATATCCGCCCCCACAAAGGCGTTCATGCAGGGGGGCAGGTATGCAGGCTTACCAAGGAAGGTCGCATCCGTATCAAAGAGGGTGTCTGCCTCAAAGGGGGCGTGGGAAAGACACTGGGGGTCTCGTCCGGTGAGCAGATACAGCATGGTGGTGTTGCCGGTGATGACCAAGCTACCCACCTGAGATTCCGCAATTCCTGCCTGCCTGCACACGGCAGTTAAAAGGTCTGCGGCTGCGCGCGCTATCTGCTGCTGCATGAGAGGCCCTTGCCCCTCCAATGCCGCGCCGATTCGACCCATCACATCGGCAGCAATCGCCCGCTGGGGATTTTCCATGCCGGCTTGTCCGATGCAGACACCGCTTTGCAGTTCATATAGCTGCATGGCAAGGGTGGTAGTGCCGATGTCCAGAGCAGCGGCATAGCCACTTTGCGCCGAGCTTGGCGCAAAACCCTCCAAATTGACGGCAGTTTCGATTTGGGATATTTTTTTGCTGTCCGGCAGCACTACCGTGGCATCTCCCAGAAGCCGTGCCTGACAGGCAAGCCGCTGGCCTGCCTTCTGCTCCTGTGCATTGGGTGCGCTGACCTGCCCGGAAAGGGTGACAGCGCATTTGCCGCAGGTGCCATTGCCCCCGCAGGGGCGGGCGACTTCGAAGCCTGCTTTCAGCAATACATCGCAAAGCAGCGCATCCGGGGTAAATTCCAGTTCCCGGCAGATTCCGTCCTGCCAAACCGTAAGTTTTGCCATATCATTTCTCCCGGTAGAGCACCATGCCGAAGTAGGTCACGGTGTTTTGTCCGTTGATATAGTTTAGTGGGGTATCCTTGCAGGTATTATACACATCGATGCCGTAGCCCTCTAAAGAGGGCAGAGCTTTATCCGGATACCGGCAGGGCTCGTCACTGCGTTTGGCGCAGACTTCGCATAGCCGGCAGCCGCCGCAGGTCAGATGTAAAACTTCAATACTGTCATCGGTCTTTACCTGCTGCTGGATCTTCTGGCTCAGCCGGGCGTGTTCATAACCGGCTTCAAACATGCCCTCTATGTCAAAGCTGTCTTCGATCTCCCGGATGGACTGGTAAAGTATAGCTTTGGGGAAGCTGCGCACCTGCTCTATCAGGGTGTCAATATCACCGATATACGGCGGGCACACCCAGCAGCGGCCAAACATGCCGCAGCCGTTGCCCTCGCAGATCTTCCGAAAGTCCGGGGACAAAATGATCTGCGAGCCTGTGATATAGGCGGCCTTGGTGGCGCCGCAGTCCAGAGCGGTCTGCAATAGATCAAGTTTCATAGTCAATTCCTCTAAAAAGCACACAAAAGCGGGCAAGAGCGATGTCTTGCCCGCTCTTGAAAGCGTAAACGGGGTGGATCAGCGGTTGTAGAATTCTTCCACGGCGCTAAAGAAGGCGTCGATATTCTCCCAGGGAGAGACGGGAGGAATGTCGCAGCCGGAGGAGATTACGAAGTTGGGGTACTTGCAGCAGTTTTCCATAACCCGCAGGGTAGCTTCCCGAATAGATTCCGGTGTACCGTTACGGAACTGCCCGGCAGGATCTACATTGCCCATCACAGGCACACCCGCAGGAATCAGGGGGCACATTTGGGCCATGTCGATGGAGTTGCCGAAGTGGTAAGCGGCGCAGCCGGTGGACAGGATGGAGTCGATCATAGAGATCACATAGTCGCCGCAGTTGTGGTAGACCACAGAGAATGCATCGTCCTGTACGGCATCTACCAGCTCCTTCATATAGGGAGCGGAGAATTCCGCAGCCAGGGTGGGGGACAGAAGACCCGCCACAGGCTCAGCCACCACCACGCCGTTGGCGCCTACATTCTTGTAAGCCTTGCAGTACTCGATCAGAAAGGCGGTGGCCTTCTTTAACAGGGTGTGTACCATGTCCGGCTCTTCATAGCAGAAGATCATACTCTCGGACACATCCATCAAACGGGCGGCCAGAGAGAAGGGACCCACCACGCCGGCCAGCACAGGACGGTCGGTGATCAACTGGGTTGCCTTGGCAATGGCGTCAATGTAAATGGAGGTACGGCCTGCGCCTACCTGGGGGATCTGCAGGGCATCGGCTTCATCCTCATCGGTGACGATACTGCCCACAACGGTGGGGACTTCGTCATCGGACACATGGATGGCAGAGCCGAAGCACTCTGCCTCAACGGACAGATCCATCAGAGATACGCTGGCGGCAGCGTCGGTGCGCTGGGCAACCAGCTGCATGGCTTTTGCCTGATTGTCACTGCTGGTGATCAGATCCTTGACGCTGATCCCCATCAGCTGCATGCCGGGGAAGGAGAGCACGGGCATCGCCTTCTTCTTGGGCTGCTGCACCATCTGCTCCCAAAAGAGCTTCATATTACGCTTCATATCATACCTGCTCTTTCTTATGTAAGGACAAATTACTGGCACAGAGCAGCAGCGGCATTGGCGCAGCTGGTTGCATCGGGGGTGTAGATGTCCGCGCCGATCTGCTGGCAGAAGGTCTCGGTTACGGGAGCGCCGCCTACCATGATTTTTACCTGATCCCGCATACCGGCATCTTCAAATGCCTTCACCACATCTGCCATGACACCCATGGTGGTGGTCAGCAATGCGGAGCAGCAGATAATGGAGCTGCCGTGATCCTTGGCTGCCTGCACAAAGGCCTCGGGGGATACATCTGTACCCAGGTCGATGACTTCCAGACCCTTGCCTTCCAGCATCATCTTTACCAGATTCTTACCAATGTCGTGCAGGTCGCCCTTGACAGTGCCCAGAATGGCCTTACCCTTGGCTTCCACGCCGGCCTCAGCCAGCAGAGGCTTCAGCAGGTTGGCGCCGATGTTCATGGCCCGGGCGGCAACCAGAACTTCGGGAACGAACACTTCGTTGTTCTTAAACTTCTCGCCGATGATGCCCATGCCGTGGAGCAGACCCTTGTTCAGAATGTCCTGGGCAGCAACGCCCTCGTCGATGGCCTGCTGAACCAGAACCTTCACTTCCTTGGCCTTACCGGCCTGCAGCTTCAAAGAAATATCATCCAAAATCATGTTGTAAATCCCCCTGTTGTTTTTTAATTTGTTTTCTGGTATAATTCTACTGTTATTATAGTTGCGCAAATCAAGACTGTATTGTAAAATATAATGAATAATATAAAAATATTACGGAGGTTTCATGGAAACTGGAATTTTTTCCCTGATTTCGGAGAAACGGCTGACGGCGGTACTGGAAAACTTGCAGGCATTTACGGAAATTCCCATCCGATTGGTGGATGCCAGCGGCGCAGTGCTGCGGCAGTACGGCCGGGAGCCGGGCTACTGCCGGCGGCTGAAGGAAAACGGCTTTTCCCAAAGTCAGTGCCAGACCCAACAGATGAAAGCCGGTCAGCGGGCCAAGGCCCTGGGCGGCGCATATGTATTCTCCTGCCACGCCAACCTGACCAATATTATCTATCCGTTGGTCCATCAGGATATGCTGCTGGGTAGCGTGCTGCTGGGCCCCTTTCTTATGGACAGCCCCGAAAGTACATTGGTGTCCACGCTTGCAGAAAAATATGGCTTTACCCCCGGTTTGTCTTTGGAACTGTACGATGAGCTCACCGGATTGCAGGTGATCACCCCGGCCAAGGTGGGGCAGCTGGAGAAACTGATAGAAGATATTCTGTCCCCGCTGGTGCCTATGGAACGGGCAAGCCTGCTCCACAAGCAGGAGAAGCTCTATCAGCAGTCCCGGCTCAATGAGACCATACAGTTATACAAGGAGCAGAGCAGATCCCCCTCCTCGGAATTCTTCTATGAAAAGCAGACCCAACTGCTGTCCAAGGTGCGTACCGGGGATATTGCCCAATCCAAGGCCCTGCTCAACGAGCTGATCGGCCATGTACTGTTCTTTGAAGGCGGAAAGCTGGATGCGGTACGGATCCGGGCCATCGAGCTGACCACTCTCCTGTCCCGGGTGGCCATGGACAGCGGCGCCCGGGCTGACAGCGTGTATGATCTCAACAGTAAGTTCCTGCAGATGATGCTCCGGGAGCAGAATCTGGACGAGCTGTGCTACCTGCTGCAGGATGTGGTGGAGAGCTTTATGGACGCGGCCTTTGCTCAGAAGGATCCGGGCAATGTGTATATCCGTCAGGCCCTGCGGTTTATGGCGGACAACTACTCCCAGAAGCTGACCCTTGCCATTGTTTCCCAACATGTGGGACTGAGCCCCAACCATTTTTCCACATTATTCCATAAAAGCATGGGTATCAGCTTCCAGGAGCACCTAAGCAGGATCCGGGTAGAGGAGAGCAAGCGGCTGCTGCTGAACGGAAAGTATGCCCTGAATGATATTGCTGTTGCCATGGGTTTTACCGACCAGAGCCACTACTGCAAGGTCTTCAAGCGCATCACCGGCATTTCTCCGGGCAAATACCGGGGCTGATGCCCTTATAGCAAATATAAAAGAGGAGGCCTTCGGCCTCCTCTTTTTATGTGTTTACGCAAAGGATAATGATTTCCCCAAAGTCCCCTTTTGTTTAGCATTGCGCTTTGGCGTGTATTTTTCGTGCCTTAAATATTGCGACAGGGGCATACATCACAAGAATCACAAACGGCAAAAGGATTGGGAAACCCCAAAGGTGAGAGCCGAGAAGCTTCTCGAACAATTCTAAGGGATTGCCGGAATCAGGATGCATCAAAAACATAAAATTGGTATCCCATAGCAGATTCAAAAAGTACACAGGGATGGTCATAGCAACAAGGAGGACGACCCCTCTTAAGGCTGACTTCAGATCCGTGGACACCTGATTGGTAGTGACCAGCAGCAAAGGGTACAATACCAGTAAAATATGTATTGTGAAGCTGTGAATGTGGAAGAAATTCCAGACAGGCATTTTGGTCCAGTTGGGGAAGAACAGCGCCAGCGCAGCGCCGGGGATGGCGAAATAATAAAGGAAGCTTCTTACAACCTTTGTTTGCTTGATTACATCAAAGGCAATGAGCAAAATGTTGATGCCGCAAAGGTGAAAAGGAAGATACCCCCAGCTGAACTCGCCCAATAAGACCAGCACCAGGTTTTTTATCATCTCCTGCAGGAAAATGTATGCACCGAGTACGGTTCGCATAATTTTCTGCTTGCGCGCAGAAAGTTTGCGATAGAAAATGCAGGAGGCAACCCATAACAGCAAACCCGCCAAAAGCCAAATGATATGGGTAAGCCCAAAGGCCTGAAAGCCCACGTTTTCCGGTATATTACCACTGGTTACAAAAAACATAGTTATCACCCACGGGTACTATATCACATTATGTCGAAAAAAGCATCTGAAAAAAGTATTTTTAACAAAATTTTCCCCGTTGCATTTAGATGGGTTCAAGTCCTGACCTCTCAACGGAAATATAAAAGGGAGGGGCATTCGCCTCTCCCTTTTATATTTGGTACGGGTAACAGGACTTGAACCTGCACGGTTGCCCATTGGAACCTAAATCCAACGTGTCTGCCAATTCCACCATACCCGCATGTATTAAGTTGTGTGCTTGATCTTGCTACAAGGGTCATCGATTTTGTGTCTGCCAATTCCCCCTGTTGCGGTGCCCGATAAAATCTACGGGCTTTCGCTTTTCCTCGATTTTCTCGACCGCGGCCACGCGCTCAGGCCGCTTTTTCCGCCACCGGCGGCGCTCCCATCGCTCCCCATACCTGCATTGGGCATATTTTATCACGGCAGAATCCGGTTGTCAACGCGAATGTTGGAGGCAACCTGGGAGAAAACAGGCGCTTTTTGTGCAACAGGCATAAAAATCAAGAGAACATATCTGAATTTTATACAATTCTTCTTGACATTCCTAACGGACACAGGTAAAATAAATTCGATATGGTGTGCGTCGGAGGGTGCTGACCCCGGCGTTTCATGATAATCTGGCCATTGCCGGAGTTTGCGTATTGCGCCTCGTGGCGTTTATTTGGTGAAATGTATTTGCCGACCCAGTCGGCGTATTCAATTTGACAACTGAACAACATGGGGTCTATTGCGCCACCTCTTGGGAATGCCTATTTTATAAAGGAGGTGTGCTTGAAAATTATGGGACCTTTGGAAATTGTATTGATCGCCGTCGGCGCGGTGGTTCTTGCCGTGCTGAGCTTTGTTTTTGGTATTGCATACCGCAAGCGTGTAGGTGAACGGGAGCTTGGCTCTGCTGAGGCGGAGGCTACCCGCATTATCAATGAAGCGATCCGTTCCGGCGAAAGCCGTAAGAAGGAAATGCTTCTGGAAGCAAAGGACGAGATCCATAAATCCCGTGCAGAGCACGACAAGGAAGTTAAAGAGCGCCGCGCTGAGCTGAGCAAGCAGGAGCGCCGCCTGCAGCAAAAGGAAGAGGCTCTGGATAAGAAGACCGACGCTTTCGAGCGTAAGGAAGAAGAGCTGGCCCGGAAGATGGGCGAAGTGGCCCAGGCACAGGCTGAGGCCGAAGAAGTAAAGAAACAACACATCGCCACTCTGGAGAAGATCTCCGGTCTGACCCAGGAGCAGGCAAAGCAGCATCTTCTTGCCAGCGTGGAGGAAGAAGTCCGCCACGAAACTGCCATGAAGATCAAGGAGGTCGGGCAGCAGATGAAGGGCGAGGCTGACGAAAAGGCCCGTGAGGTCCTGTCCATCGCCA
>JAZNRW010000130.1:0-2397 GCA_045590835.1 Faecousia sp. | reverse complement strand
TTCGACGGCGACGACCTTGCCTATATCATCAGTTCCTTTGAGGGACAGGAAGCGGTCATGAAGATCGTGGAAGCCACCGACAAGGTGGATGACAGCCTCTTTGAGATCCCCACCGACTATACCATGATGGAACTGTAACGGAAGCAAAAACCTCCTGGAAAATCATAGAAAAGAGAGGTGAGCCTATGGCGAAATTCTGTACCAACTGCGGCGCGACCCTGGACGACGACAAGAAGTTCTGCACCGAATGTGGTGCTTCCGTGAACGAGGCTCCCGAAGGGGCGGCGGCTCCGCCCCCGCAGGCAGCGCCCCAGTCCCAGACGGCCCCGGTCTACGCACAGGCCGCAACTGCCACCATGCCGCCTCCTCAGAGCGCCTATCAGCCGGCAGCGGCCTACGGCGGAGATATGGCCCCGGCTAAGGGCAGTAAATACGAGCCTATTACCACGAAGGGCTTCATCGGCATCATGCTGCTCATGTGCATCCCCATCGTGGGTCAGATCCTTATGATCGTCTGGGCGCTGGGTGGCTGTCGTAAGATCAACAAGCGCAATCTGGCCCGGGCGTCCCTCATTATGATGGTGGTGGCATTGGTCATCAGTTTCATTCTCGGTCTGATCCTCAAGTCCGTGTTCGGCAAGGTGGTGGAACAGATTGAGGCAGAGACTGGAGTTAGCATCAGCGAGATCACCGGTGGTGAAAAGGGCAAGAACGGTGAGAACGGCGGTTTGAACGGTCTGCTGGGCATCGTGAATGGCCTGTCCGGCGATGACGGCCCCACCAACCAGAACATCGAGGAGCTGGAGGAGCTCAACAAGATGCTGGAGGGTCTGGGCGGCGTGACCGGCGAGGAAAACGGTTTTGAAGGGCTGATCGATGGGGCCATCGAGGCCAACAAGGATGCCGAGGCGGCCAACGATGGCTGGCCCAAGACCCTGCGGGAATACCCCGGCGGAACGGTCACCGCTACCGCATCCTACCGCACTGAAATCTCCGGCACTACGCTGGATGAGATGCTGGGCTGGATCGAGGATCTAAAAGGCGATGGCTTTGAATATCAGGACTTCTACGACTTCGGTATGAGCGAACAGGATATGCTGGATATGAACGGCTGGTGGGCCTATGACGGAAACACCTATTTGAGTGTTTCCTTCTCCGAGGGTACGGTCATCGTAGACCATACCAAGGAACTGCCCGATCTGGCAAGTTATTTCAATTAAGGAGGTACATGCGGTGAAAATGGAACAGGGATGCAATATGCCTCCGGTGGAAGAGATCGCTTCCTTCCATGTCCATATCACCTCTGTCCATGATGCCACCTGGCAGGGAGTGGTAGAGGCAAACGGAACAACCTATCAGTTTCAGAGTGAGCTTCAGCTTCTTCGCTGGGTGATGGAGCAGTATCCTGCTCTGCGGCCCGACGTCCCCCATTGGCGCTAAACAAAAACGCTGATGCTGGAACAACAGGCGAAGAGTCTGGAAAAAAATCAAGTCCCTGCGTCAATGGCGCAGGGACTATCTTTTCGTTTATAAAACAATTTCTACTGGCAGCATTATATATTACGCACAACGCATCTGTAATGTAATCCGGCTCCGACAAGGGTTCACCTAAGTCGTCGCATAACGTAACCGTCGTTCGTACCGGAAAGCAATTTGCAGCAACTGGAGTGGATTTAGGTATCATTTACACCTTTCATCCGGCATGATAAACTGACACCGTACTTATTAGATCAACTTCCCCGGAACGGGCCTTGTTAAGCAGTGAGCCAACGCGAATAGCAGCGGCAGTTACGGTTCCCGCAGGAATCGTGTGTATTTTTCGTCAGGAAAGCAGATTCAGGTATTGTTTTCGATATGCCTGAATCGGTGTATTCTGATGCTGTGCTTTATTAGATTTATTCTCCCCATTGGGAGCTTATTAAGATGTGAGCTGCTGCAAGACAGTATCTTGTGCCACTATGGAAAAACTCCAACTATACAGCCAAGCCTTATTTTACTAAGCTGATATTGTATTTCGGGCAGTGGTTCAAAATCCAACGCACGCACTATGCAAAATGTGCAAGTATCCAAACCTGCGTAATTTTGATAAACTGAACCCGTATTTAGGGCGAAGTAAGTTAGGGCGGAACAGCGACGGGGAGGGGGGAAAGTGCGCCCACCCGTCTCCTCAAAAAGACATCGAACGAAAAAGGAGACTGTGCCAGTCACGGCGCAGCAGGAATTGAATAGCCCCGAAGAATCAAGACACGAAAAGTATGACGGCAACCCTTTGAAATGCCGCCTCTTTCCGTGTCTTTTTATATAGATTTTGAAATGGATTGCTGTGGGATGCCAACCACGGCGCGGCAGGAATGCCGAAAATGACTAAGACTTATCGATCATAAAACAAAGAAGACG
>JAZNRW010000129.1:0-13651 GCA_045590835.1 Faecousia sp. | reverse complement strand
TGCCAGTCAGCGTAGACGGTGGGATCCAGCTTCACAAGACCCTTCTCGTCCACATACTTGCCGTCAACAAAATTGATTGCCATAGTAGGTTTCCTCCTTATTTGGGTGCGTTTTTGCACATTTTTTATCCGTTTATACCACCGTGATGTCCGCTGCGTCACGAATCAGACGCATGACCTTCCCGGTAAGCACACTGTTGATGACCATCTGTTCCAGAGCGGCGTCGTACTGCTCTTTCAGCTGGTCCATGGTGATCTGGTTATGCCGGCAGATCACTGCCAAGGCCTTGGCGATATCTTCTTGCTCTGCCTGCAGGTTTTCCAGCTGCACGATCTCGTCCACCGCTGCCCGGCAGCGGATGGCAGCCTCAGCGCTGGGTCTTGCATCCTCTCGCACCTGCTCGGGGGTAGTACTCATAAACTGGCAGTACATCTCCAGGGTCAGGCCCTGTTGGGCAAGCTGGGCCTGCAAATTCCGCACCTGCTCATCCATAGCCTCCTCCAGCTGCTGGGGAGACACGGTAAACTCCAAAGTGTCGGCTGCCTGCCGCAGAAGCTGATCCTGCAGATCCATCTCACCCCGCTCGTCGGCGTAGGCCTGCAGGCTCTGCCCCATCTTCTCCCGCATCTGTTCCAGGGTGTCGCAGCCGCCCACTTCCTTGGCGAAGGTGTCGTCCAGCTCGTAGGCGGACTTCAGCCGGATGCTCTTGATGGTGCAGTGGAACTGGGCCTCTTTGCCCGCAAGATTCTCTGCGTGGTATTCTTTGGGGAAAGTGACATTCACGGTCACTTCTTCACCGCAAACCTTATCCAGCAGCTGCTCCTCGAAGCCGGGGATAAACATCCCGCTGCCCAGCACCAGGGTCTGGTTTTCCGCAGTGCCGCCGGCGAACTGCTCACCGTCGCAGAAGCCTGCGTAGTCCAGCACCACCTCGTCACCTGCTTGGGTGGGGCGGTCGGTCACCTCTGCGATTCTGGGATTCTGCTGCAGCAGCCGCTGCATATTCCGGTCGATCTCCTCAGAGGTGATGATGTGGCGCTGATAGGTTGCTTTCAAATTCTTATAAGTAAATGCCATAAACTTTTCTCCTATGTAATAAAAAGGGCAACCCTGTCTTTCAAAAGCGGGTTGCCCAGACGGTCGGCTCAATATCACACCGTACTCCCCCGCAGTAACCTGCGAATTCCGTCAGTCACACGATGCTTCTTATACATTATAAACCACACAGGCAGATTTGTCAATGAAAAAACCGGGAAAATCCCCTGTGTTTACCCCCGGATTCCGGTCATGGGATCCGGTACAGCCGTTTTGCGTTTTCGGTGGTTGCGTGGGCAGCTTCCTCCGGAGAGATGCCCCGGATCTGGGCCAATTTTTCTGCCATATAGGGCAGGTAGCCCGGGTCGTTCCGCCTGCCCCGGAAGGGCTCGGGCGCCATAAAAGGACAATCGGTCTCGATGACGATCCGCTCTAACGGGATGGCGGCGGCGGTCTCCACCGCCTTGCGGGCATTTTTGAAGGTAAGCACCCCGGTAAATCCAATATACCAACCCATATTCACCAGCTGCCGGGCCATCTCCGCAGAGCCGGAATAGCAATGGAACACACCCTTGACCTTAGGGAATTCTTTCACGATCCGCATGCCGTCATCGTGGGCCTCCCGCTCGTGGACGATCACAGGCATATCCAATTCCTGCGCCAGCGCCATCTGCATCCGGAAGGCTCCCTCCTGGATTTCACGGGGGATAACCTCATAATAGTAGTCCAGGCCGATCTCGCCGATGGCCTTGACCTTATCGTGTTTACATAACTTTCTATATTCCTCCAGAACCGCCTCATTTACCTCATCGGCGGCATCCGGATGAGAGCCCACGGAAGCGTACAGCCAGGGGTACTGCTCCGCCATCCGGATAATATCCCGGGAGCTTTTCAGGCTGCAGCCGGCATTCATCACAAGGCCCACACCCTTTTTGGCAAGGCCGTCCATAATCTCCGCCCGATCCGGGTCAAAGGCCGGGTCATTTAAGTGGGCATGGGTATCAAATAACATAACCGTCTCTCCTTATTCTTCGATCGCTGCCACCAGGCAGCCGTGCAGTTCCAAAACCCGAGGGTCATCCGGGGAAAAATCCGTGTGGTTGGGGTAACCCCGCAGGCCCTCTCCCGTGGCCTTGGCAGCGGCCTCCTTCAGCACCCACAGCCGCAGCAGGGCAAGGGGCTTGTCCTCTGCCCGGGCGTACCGGTCAAGTTCTTTTGGGGACAGGATCTTCTCCGCCAGCGCCGGGTTTATCGCTCTGTCACGCTCCTCGGCATCGATGCCGATTCTCCGCCGGGACAAAGCGCAGAACACATGGCCCTTGCTGTGGGAGATGGAAAAATGCCACTCAGACTCCGCAAAATAAGGCTTACCCCGGTCTGTAATGCAGATCGGTGGAAGATCTTCCCCGGTCTGCTGCCGGTACATCCGGGCCAGCAGCTGCCTTCCCGCTTCGTGACCGGTCCTGCCGGATAGCGCTTCTCCTTGCAGAAACATCCCATTGCCCCCTTTTGTTTTCTAAGAAACAGTATACCCCGGGGGAAGATTTCTGTCAATCCGGACTACCGGCGCAGCCAGCAGCATAGGCTATAGGGACAAGGAGGGATGTCTATGACAGAAAATATGCCCCGGCTGCCCCATAGCCTGAGTCTGCAGGAGCGCAGCCGGTTGGAGATGACCGGTGTAGCTGAGGTGGTCAGCTTTGACGAGGGTACGGTGATTCTTCACACAGATCTGGGCACTTTGATCATCGAGGGTGAGCAGCTGCAGCTGAAGACCCTGCTGCCGGAGGGCGGACAGGTGCGGGTGGACGGGCACATCGGCAGCCTGCGGTATGAACAGGCCAGAGATATGCGCTCGTTCTGGCGGAGGCTCACCGGTTGAACGCCCCTGCCCAGCAGTTCCGGTTTCTGCTTCTGGCGCTGGTGTTTGGGTGCTTGTTGGGGATCTATTACGCCTTTTTGCAACCCCTGCGGCGGAAACACCCCCATCTTGCAGATCTGCTGTTTGCCGTGGCAACCGGGTGGGCGTGGCTGGAGCACGGTTTCCGGATCTGCCGGGGTGATCTGCGGCTGAGCTATACCGTGAGCCTTCTTTTGGGGATCTGGGTCTTCCACCGGACCGCAGGCAGGTGGCTGCAGCCGGTTTTTCTTGCTTTTTGGCAGGTTTTGCGTAGGCTTTTGCTACCGTTTCGCTGGATTTGCAAAAAAATCGCAAAATTCTTAAATTTTCTCTTTGCAACCGGGAAAAAATGGGGTACAATATATTGCAGAAAGCGTAGGCATTCCACAAATGCAACGGAAGGAGATCCCTATGGCTGCAAAGAACCCGTTCCGCCGGATAAGGCTTGTATATCGCCGCAGTTCCCTGCTGCTAAAATGCGTGGTGCTCACCGCCATCGTGTTATCCACCGCCGTGCTGGTGACATTGCGGTTCACCATTCAGGATCTTCAGGCATACCAGCAGGAGCTTGCCCAGCAGGCGGCGCAGCTGGAACAGGAAAATCGCCTGCTGACCCAGCATATCGCAGAGCTGGGCACCGTGGAAAGCGTCAAGCGCATCGCCCGGGACGAGCTGGGTCTTGTTGACCCGGACACCGAATTCTTCATCCCGGAAGAAAGCAATCCCTAAAACAATTGGAGGAAGCAAGAAATATATGGAGTTAACCGTAGGAGCGATTTTAGAAGGCAAGGTCAAATCGATCACCAACTTCGGCGCATTTGTCACGCTGCCGGACAACAAAACCGGTCTGATACATATTTCCGAAGTTGCCAACACCTTTGTCAGTGACATTCGGCAGCACCTGTCAGAGGGTCAGGATGTGAAGGTGATGGTCATCGGCGCGGAAGATGGCAAGATCAATTTGTCCATCAAGCGTCTGGAGCCCAAGCCCCAGCGGGAAAGCGCCCCCAGAGAGGGCAGTAACAATTTCCGCAGTCCCCGGCCTGCCCGCAGCGCGCCTACTCCGCCCCCTGCGCCCAAGACCGCAGACCAGCTGTTTGAGGAGAAGCTCAAGCAGTTTATGAGCGAGTCCGACAGCAAGCTCTCCTCCGTTCGGCAGTACTCCGACCATCGCACCAAAAGTCGTCGGCGGTAACCCTATACGCAACCGGGATTGGTGCGAGTATCCCAAATAGCATTCCGTCAACACGCATTGTCATTGCGTGCCTGTACAGCAGGCGTGGCAATCTCACCATATGCTTTAGATTCCCACGTCGCCGCAAGCGGCTCCTCGGAATGACAAAAAGGCGTTATGTTATCGCAAGCAACTGCTGGGAATGATAAAACACTCGCAGCATTGATTCCGTCACCGGAGGTGACCGCTCCCCGATTTGGGGAGCAAATTTTTACTACGGAGGTTCCTATGGCAACAGTTGTGATCACCGGCGGCAGCCGGGGTATCGGCGCGGAGGCCGTGCGGCAGTTTGCCGCCCGGGGAGACCGGGTGTGGTTTCTGTACGAAAAAGAGCACGAAAAGGCCGCCGCTGTGGCCGCCGAGACCGGCGCGACCGCCATCTGCTGCGATGTGGCAGACGCAGCTGCCGTAAAGGCCGCCTTTTCCCAGATCCCCGATGTGGATATCCTTGTGTGCAACGCCGGCATCGTCCACTACGGTCTTCTTTCCGCCATGGAAGAAGCCCAGTGGGATCGGATCTTTGATGTGAATGTGAAGGGTATGTACCTGTGTATCAACGCAGCCATGCCCCACTTCTTAAGAAAGCAAGCCGGCTGTATTCTCACTGTCAGCTCCATGTGGGGACAGGTGGGAGCCTCCTGCGAGGCCGCCTACTCCGCCACCAAGGGCGCGGTGATCGCCCTGACCAAGGCCCTTGCCCAGGAGCTTGGCCCGGCAGGGGTGCGGGTCAACTGTATCGCCCCCGGTGTGATCGAGACGGACATGTGCGCCAATGTGTCAGAAGAGACCATGGCCGCTTTGAAAGAAGAGACCCCCGTAGGCCGCAACGGCACCCCTAACGATGTGGCCAAGGCCATGGTGTATCTGGCGGATGCGGATTTCGTCACCGGACAGGTACTTGCGGTGAACGGTGGGTTTGTGGTATAATACATCTAACTATTTACAACGGAGGAACGATCTATGAAAATTGCACTTGGCTGTGACCACGGCGCTCTGGCGCTGAAAAACAATCTGATCCCCCATCTGGAAGCACTGGGGCATGAAGTAAAGGACTTCGGTACTTACACCCCCGATAGCTGCGACTACCCGGAATTTGCCGCCGCTGCGGCTAAGGCCGTTGCTGCCGGCGAATGCGACAAGGGCATCGTGCTGTGCACCACCGGTATCGGCGTGTCCATCACCGCCAACAAGATCCCCGGCATCCGCTGCGCCCTGCTGTCGGATGTGATGAGCGCCCGCATGACCCGGGAGCATAACGACACCAATGTGATGGCCATCGGCGCCGGTGTGGTTGGTCAGATGCTGGCCTTCCAGATCGTGGACACCTGGCTGGGCACGGAATTCTCCGGCGATGCCCGCCACCAGCGCCGGATCGACAAGATGATGGCTCTGGAGAAGTAATTTTCCGCAAAATAGAAAGAGGGATGCGCTGCATCCCTCTTTTTCATTTTCTAAAAATCCGGAATATAGGCGGTATCGGCAGCGGCAGCTTCCTGGGTAAACCCATCCAGACCGTTCATATACATCCAGCTGAGCACTCCGTCATACTCCTGCTCCGTGATGGGTCTGTCAAAGGGCGGCTGCAGGCCGGGCATAGGGGTGTACTGCCGCATCAGACTCACCAGCACCTGCCCGGGAGCAAAGGTATCTGCGATCCAGTCCAGCACCTTCAGGGAGTTTTCCACCTGCCCCGGCAGGATCAGGTGGCGAATAATCACGCCTTTTATGATCTTTTCTCCCTGCCACTGCACCGGCCCAACCTGCTCTGCCATAGCCCGGATGGCTGCTGCGGCAACGGAAAAATAGTCCTTCACCCCGGAAAGCGCCTGCCCCAAAGCATCGTCGGCGTACTTCATATCCGGCAGGTAAATGTCCACCAGACCCTCCAGCGCCCGAATGGTCTGCACCGACTCATAGCCGCCGCAGTTATACACCACCGGCACAGACAGCTTCGGCGTCAGCGCCGGCAGGATGGTGGGAAGATACTGGGTAGGGGTCACAAGATCGATGTTCTCCGCCCCCCGGGCGATGAGCGCTTCCATCTCCCGCCGCAGGGCGGCAGCGTCCACAGGCGTGCCGCAGGGAGCGGCGGAGATGGCTCGATTCTGGCAATAGCTGCAGCCTAGGGTGCAGCCTCCAAAGAAGATCGCGCCGCTGCCGCCCGGCCCTGCCAACGCCGGCTCTTCCCACCGGTGGAGCATGGTTTTTGCCACCAACGCCGTATCCGGGCAACCGCAAAAGCCCCGCTCCCCGGCGGTGCGGTCCACCCCGCAGGCTCTGGGGCACAGGGTACAGTGCCGGTAGTCCATTCCCGTCCACTCCTTCCATGCATTTTGCCCTATTGTACCACTTCGGCGGCAAAAATGCTACCGTCACAAAAAATTCATTTGCTATTCTGGCGGCGGTGGCGTATAACTATAGTAATAAGAGAGGAGGTATCCCATGGATCACCGAAATCTGAACGCACTGCCCGCACAGGCAGACACGCTTCTGCATCAAGCGCCCTATAGCCCCAGAAAGCTCGTTCTGCTGCACACCGGCGTGGCGCTGGGCGTTTCTTTTCTCGCAACAGTTTTGAATTTGATTTTATCCCGGCAGATCGATGCCACCGGCGGCCTTGCCGGTATGGGTCTGCGCTCTGTCCTGAGCACCATACAATCAGTGCTGGATCTGGCAGGCTCTCTGGCGCTGCCCTTCTGGGAGATGGGCATTTTCGCCGCCGCCTTCCTGTGGGCATCTGCTCAAGTTGCCCGGCCTCAGGTGCTGCCGGAGGGTTTCCGCCGGTTCGGTCCTGTGCTGCGGCTGCGGCTGCTGCAGGCGGTGATACTGGTGGCGCTGTTTATGGCGCTGATCTACCCCGCCTCTATGATCTACATGATGACCCCTTTTGCTGACCCGCTGATAGAGCATCTGCAGACTTTGGTCACCCCGGATATGACGGAGCTGACCCCCCAGATGATGGAAGCTGCCGTGGAGCATATGCAGCCGCTGGTGACCCTGTGCTTTGTGCTGTTTGGGTGTGTGGCTGTGCCGCTGCTGTTTCGGCTGCGGTTTGCGTCGTACCTGCTGATGTGCAAGCCGATTGGCGCGCTGGCTGCTATGCGGGAAAGCGCCCGGCTCACCCGGCGCAACTGCCTGCGTCTGCTGAAGCTGGATCTGCGGTTCTGGTGGTACTATGTTTTGCAGACCGCGGCCGCGGTTCTTTGCTATGGAGATATTCTGCTGGCGCTTTTGGGCGTTTCGCTGCCTTGGAGCGACACCGCTGTGTTCTTTCTGTTCTACTGTCTGGGGCTGGGATCGCAGCTTGCGCTGTTTGTGTATGCCCGTCCCCGGGTGGTGACCACCTATGCCTTAGCAGCGCAAGCGCTGCAGCCGGTGGAAACCCCCGCCACTTTGCCTGAAGCATAATAAAAAGCCTGCTGCATAATGCAGCACGCTTTTTCATTACAGAACCACGGATTTTATAAGGAAGTAGCCCAGCACCAGCAGACCCAGCGCGATCCGGTACACACCGAACGCCCGGAAGCTGTGCTTGCGGACATACTCCATAAGCCCCCGGATCACCAGTACGCTCACCAGGAAGCTGACCACGCAGCCAACTACCAGCACAGCGATCTCCGTGCCGGTGGGCACGGCGGCTGCCCCGTCCATAATATCCAACGCGTATTTGAGCACCTTCAGTGCGCTGGCGCCCAGCATAGTGGGAATGGCCAGGAAAAAGGAGAACTCCGCGCCGGCGCTGCGACCCACACCCAAAATGATAGCGCCCAAAATGGTGGAGCCGGACCGGGAGGTGCCGGGGATCAGCGCCAGACACTGGAACGCGCCGATCAGCAGCGCCGTCCGGTAGTCGATGGCATACACATCCGCAACCGTTGCCGCCTTGGGATGATTATGCTTTTCCAGATACAGGAAAGCCACGCCGTATACCACCAATGCGATGGCCACCACCACGTAATTATACAGATGCTCATCCATCCAGTCGTCCAGCACCAGACCGATCAGCGCAGAGGGCAGCACCGCTACCACCACTTTCAGCCACAGCTGCCAAGTATTTTTCTTCTGCACCGGCGTCTTGCTGGGGGCGAAGGGGTTGAGCTTGTGGAAAAACAGCAGGATCACTGCACCGATGGCGCCCAGCTGGATCACCACCTGAAACATCTCATAAAAGGCTTCTGAAACATCCAGCTTGATAAATTCATCCAGCAGGATCATATGTCCTGTGGAGGAGATGGGCAGCCACTCGGTGATGCCCTCCACGATGCCGAAGAGCACCGCCTTCAGCAGTTCGATAATCGTCGTCATAATTACCTCCTATTTGCAAATAAGTGCACAGTGCATAGTGCTTAGTGCATAGTTGTTGTGTCGCTTCGTGACGGACTGGATATTGCCCCAAAAATTTACTGTCAATTTTTTCTTGGCGTTTGCTCTATCATATCACCCAAGAAGCTTTCTGGCAAGAAAAATGTGTCTGTTCACATTTTGGGGGTGAACTATTCACAAATTGTTCACCGCAAACGGAGATTTTGCGTTATAATAGAGAAAAACGAAACCTAAGGAGGTACCGCTATGGCAATCTCGGTTCTGATCGTGGAAGATGATCCCAACATCCGGGAGCTTCTGCAGATGTATTTGGAAAAGGACGGCTACGCCGTCACGGTGGCCGCTGACGGCGGCCAGGGTCTTGCAAAATTTCACGCAATCAAACCGGATCTGGTGCTGCTGGATGTGATGATGCCGGTGATGGACGGCTGGGCGGTCTGCCGGGCCATTCGCGCCGAAGGAAAGACTCCGGTGATCATGCTCACCGCGAAAAGCGAGACCGATGATAAGGTAGCAGGTCTCAAGTCCGGCGCAGATGACTATATTACCAAGCCCTTTGAAATGAAAGAACTGCTGGCCCGGATCGAGGCGGTGCTCCGCCGTACCGATTCCGGCAGCGGCAAGCAGACGTCCCGGCGGCTGACCTTTGACAAGCTGATCATCGACATGGATGCTTTTGAGCTGACGGTGGACGGTAAGAAGGTGGATGCTCCTCCAAAAGAAATGGAACTGCTATTCTATCTTGCCTCCTCTCCCAACCGGGTCTACACCCGCAACCAGCTGCTGGATGAGGTGTGGGGCTTTGACTACTTCGGCGACTCCCGGACCGTGGATGTCCATGTGAAGCGTCTGCGGGAGAAGCTGGAGGGAGTCTCCCCCAACTGGAGCGTGAAGACCGTCTGGGGCGTAGGTTATAAATTCGAGGTGCTGTAAGCATGAAAACAACCTTCAGCCGGTTCTTTTTTCCCGCTGCCATGATCCTTTTGGCGGCTCTGTTGGCGGTAGGCGCCGCCTTTCAGCTGCTGGTGAAGAATTACCTGACCCGGGAAAGCCTGCAGAATCTGCAGACCGACGGGGAAGTGGTCGCCCAGCTGGCCTCCGCCTATTTCACCGAGGGCGTCATCTCGCCGCAGGATTTCTATGTGAATCTTTCCATTGCCACCCAAGTCAGCGGCGCTGACGCGGTGATCTGCGACGATACCGGCAAGCTGGTGCTGTGCGCCAGCAAACCCATGGGCTGTACCCATCAGGGCATGGTGATCGACAAAGCCTATCTGGATGCGGTTTTCTCTTCCGGAGGGGTTCAGGATGTGGGGATGATGAAAGGTCTTTACGAAGATTCCCGCTATGTGGTGGGCGTGCCCATCTATGATGCCCTCACCCAAGCGCCCATAGGTGTGGTGATCGTATCCACCCCCCTGACCCAGGTGCATACCCTGCTGGATAAGATGTCGGACATCTACCTGCTGGTATCGGTACTGGTGGTGTTGGCGGCGGTATTGGTGATGACTTTTCTGGTCCACCGGCAAAGCGCCCCTCTGCAGGATATGGCCCGCGCCGCCAGCGCCTTTGGACACGGCGATCTGGATGCCCGGGTCCAGGTGGAGCAGAGCAGCCCCCTGGAGGTGCAGGAGCTGGCGCTGGCCTTTAACAATATGGCCTCCTCTTTGCAGAAAAGCGAGTATCAGCGGCAAGAGTTCGTGGCCAATGTATCCCATGAGCTGAAGACCCCCATGACCACCATTTCCGGCCATGTGGGCGGTCTGCTGGACGGCACCATCCCCCCGGAGCGCCAGGCCCATTACATGCAGCTGGTGTCTCAGGAGACCAAGCGCTTAAGCCGACTGGTGCGAAGTATGCTGGACATCTCCCGGATGCAGGATTCCCAGGGATTTCCCGAGGAGCAGCTGACCCAGTTTGATCTGTGCGAATGCGCCGGTCAGGTGCTGATCACCTTTGAACAAAAGATCGAGGAAAAACACCTGCAGGTGGAGGTAAACTTCCCGGAGCACAGCGTCTATACCCTTGCCAACCGGGATGCCATCACCCAAGTATTCTATAATCTGACCGATAACGCGGTAAAGTTCTGCCGGGAGGGCGGAATCTTAAGTCTTTCCATCCGGGAGGACGGCAGCAAGGTCTATGCCTGCGTTGCCAACACCGGTGACACCATCCCTCCGGAGGAGCTGCCCCTGGTCTTTGACCGGTTCCACAAGCTGGACAAGAGCCGGGCCCAGAACCGGGACGGCTGGGGACTGGGTCTGTACATTGTAAAGACCCTTGTCTGCCGCCACGGGGAGGATATCTCTGTTACCAGCCGGGACGGCAAAACCGAATTTACCTTTACCCTGCCGCTGGTAAATTGACAAGCTTTTTTGTCATTCCCAGGAGCCACTTGCGATAACAAAACGCCTTTTTGTCATTCCCAGGAGCCACTTGTGGCGACGTGGGAATCTAAAGCATATGGTGAGATTGCACCCCCAAGGGTCCTTCCTCGCTTCGCTCAGGGCGCCACGGGTGGCAAAGCCTCCCGTGCAATGACAATATCATCTTTATATGAGGTCCTTATGAACGAAACAAATTGGACAAATGAATACCGCACCGGCCGGATGCGTCCCCGGAAAAACAGCAGCGGTCTTGTGGCGCTGCTTCTAATCATGGTGATTTTTCTCAGCGGCGTCGTCTCTGCCCTGAGTCTTTTGAACATCCGGCTGTTCCGGCAGGTGCAGGAGCTGTCCGGCAAAGAGGACACCTCCCTTTCCTTCTACCGGGCAGGAGGGGATGCCGCCGAGGAGACCGCCGCACCGGCGGCGCAGATCACTCCGGAATTGGCGCTGAGCTTTCAGGAGCTACCTTTCCTGTATCAAAAAATGTACCGTCTGCCCCAGGGTCTGTACATCACCCAAGTGGCGGAGGGTTCCGATGCCGCTGCCAAGGGTATCGTTCCCGGAGATGTGCTCACCGCCTTTGCCGGTAAGGGTGTGACTTCTTTGTCCGCCCTTCGGCATCTGCTCAGCACCCTCAAGGTGGGAGATACGGTGGTAGCAGAGATCTTCCGAAACGGCCAGCTGCTCCGGTTCGACCTGACCGTCGGCCAGGCCGGTAACCCGTAACGGTTCTGCTCAATAAACAAAAACCGGAACAAGGAAGTGCCGCCGCCGGCAAACAATGCACTGTTGGAATTTATTAAAGGAGTCTTCTATGGAAGCCATTTATCGCCAGAATTTCACCGTCACCGAGCCTCAGGCGGATCGGTTCGGTCGCGCCAAGCCCTCGGCGCTGCTGTATTTCATTCAGGAAGCCGCCGGCCGCCACTCCAGCCTGATGGCACTGGACTGGGAATCTCTTTCCAAAAAGCACCTGTTTTGGGCCATCACCCGGAATAAGGTGCAGGTGACCCGCCTGCCCCTGCTGGGGGAGACCATCACCGTGGAGACCTGGCCCATGCCCACCACCCGGGTAGCCTATCCCCGGTCGGTGGTGGCCTACGACCAACAGGGCAATGAGCTGTTTCGCTCCATTAGCCTGTGGGTACTGATGGATACCCGTACCCGGGCTATGATCTTGCCGGGTAAGAGCGGTGTGGTGGTGGACGGCACCCTCACCGGCAATGAACTGACCGTACCCCATTCCCTGATCCCCCACCCTATGGAGCAGGTCACCCAAAAAGTCGTCAGCTACACCCAGCTGGACCGAAACGGGCATATGAACAACACCTGTTATCTGGACTGGGTGATGGATCTGCTGCCCAGCGGGTTTCACCAAAGCCACCCGGTGCAGGAATTTACCCTGTGCTATCTGTCTGAGGCCCGGGAGGCAGAGCAGATCCACCTGCATTGGGAGCTGACCGACGGCCCTGCGCTGACGGTGGATGCCCACCGTGCAGGGACAGATTCCCACCAGGGAAAGGGCAGAGTTTTCTCCGCCGAGCTTTTGTTTGAATAGTTATTCTGTAAACCAAAATGGCTTATTTTCTTTATGTGTAAAACCCGGCTAATTTTCGCCATGACCCCTGTGAATCCGAGATTTGCAGGGGTTTTTCTTGTTTCCCCTGTGGAAAAGTCTGTGGAGAGTGTGGAAAACCGCGCCCCTTTCCGCCCCGGAAATTTTTCATAATTTTACAATTATGTCTACCGTTTTTCCGTTGCCGGCCCGTTTCTTTTTGTCACCGAATTTGCAATTTTCTGTTGTTTTTCAGGGTGTCCGTTGCCCAGTTGACAGACACACGTAGTCCGGCTTGCCGCAGGTCTCCGGTTTACCCCGGAAAAACGGAAAAATAATCTTATTTTTTGGAAAAATAATGGTGGACTTTTGTTTCCCTGTGTGTTAAGATGTACTCGGTGGAAGTTGGATTTTTATCACAACCTTCGCCGGAAACTATGTAAATGAGCGGCTTGACCGCATATCATTATTAGGAGGAAACATACATGCAAATCAACCTTGAAAAGTATGGCATCACCGGTACCACCGAGATTGTCTACAACCCTACTTACGAGCAGCTATTCGAGGCTGAAATGGACCCCACCCTGGAGGGCTTCGACAAGGGTCAGCTCACCGAGCTGGGCGCTGTGAACGTGATGACCGGCGTTTACACCGGCCGTTCCCCCAAAGATAAGTTCATCGTTATGGATGAGAACTCCAAGGACACCGTGTGGTGGACCTCCCCCGAGTTTGCCAACGTCAACAAGCCCGCTTCCCACGAAGCCTGGAACGCCTGCAAGGAGCTGGCTCTGAAGCAGCTGAGCGGCAAGAAGCTGTATGTCATGGACCTGTTCTGCGGCACCAACCCCGACTCCCGCATGGCCATCCGCTTCATCGTGGAAGTGGCATGGCAGGCACACTTTGTAAAGAATATGTTCATCAACCCTACTGAGGAGGAGCTGAAGAACTTCGAGCCCAACTTCGTGATCTACAACGCTTCCAAGGCTAAGGTGGAGAACTACAAGGAGCTGGGTCTGAACTCCGAGACTGCCGTTCTGTTCAACCTGACTTCCCGTGAGCAGGTTATCCTGAACACCTGGTACGGCGGCGAGATGAAGAAGGGTATGTTCTCCATGATGAACTACTTCCTGCCCCTGAACGGCATGGCTTCCATGCACTGCTCCGCCAACACCGATATGGCGGGCAAGAACACTGCTCTGTTCTTCGGCCTGTCCGGT
>JAZNRW010000128.1:0-3280 GCA_045590835.1 Faecousia sp. | reverse complement strand
ATCCGACCCACCGGAGATCAGAGATGGCTTTAAGGAATTGGATGAACTTTTATGTGCGTTGCCGTTGGATGATAATAATGCGGTGTTCAATCTTTGCTGTAGCCTTTGTACTGCTTACGAGCGCAAAGCCTTCTTAGATGGCATTCAATACGGGGCACAGTTGGTGCTGGAACTATACAAATGAGGAATGGCTGTTGATGCGGAGTGCACCAACAGCCATTCTTTTTTATATAATAAAATCTGCCTCACTGGGGATTGCAAAACCATCGAAGTATCGATTCTCCATAGGAATCCATTCCTCAAAGAACCGTTTATGAAGAAACGCGGGGCGCTCCAGTATCCGCTGCCACTGGGTTTCTTCGTCCACGGTCAGCAGGATCTTCAGATCGTAGGGGTTTCCAAAATAGGGATGGTGGCTGTAAGACCCTTCCACGATGTTCAGCCTTTTGGGCGCAACCGCAACAGGCTCAGAAAGAGTAAAAGTCTTACAATCAAAAGGACGATAAGAAAACGGCTGTATTGTTTTCAGAGGAAGTAGCACCTCTTTGTAAAACCGCTCATAGTCCACATTACCGCCTACTTCGGCAAACCGCTCAGGTGTTCTCTGCTCTGGGCGAAGGAAAAAGTCATCCATGTGAAATACATTGCAGTCATAGAGCTCTGCCAGTTTGGAAGCCAGGGTGGTCTTGCCAGAGGTGCATTTGCCATCAATGGCCACGAGTATCATGTCCTTCTCTGCCAACAGTTCATCGATCTGTATTTTCACTGTTTCCGTTATCTTTTCCATAAGGTCGTCCTCCTAACATTTCCACTATTGTAATCCTGCTGAATTTTGAGCACAACCCCCACCGGGGGATATTGATAAATATATATCGAAAAATATCCCCCCACCCGGCTTGTGGCAGTGCTTGCCGCCTTTTATAATGATGGTAATCGATAGTAGGAGGAATACCCTATGAAGAACACGACTTCTCTGGTTTTGGCCGCAGTAATTTGTTTTGTCATGCTGGCAGGATGTGGCGCAAAGATCACAACTAATGGGAATGCCCGTATCATCACCGATGGTGCAGGCCGTCAGGTGGAAGTACCGGAAAAAGTAGAATCTATCGTCTGTGTGGGTGTTGGCGCGCTGCGTTACACCTGTTACATGGGTGCTGCTGATTTGGTTATTGGTGTAGAAGACTACGAGGTAAAACCCGGCATGACTCGTCTTTACAGCTATGTGAATTTTAATAAGTTCAAAGATCTGCCTGTGATTGGCACCAACGGACAACCCTATACCGAAGAAATCATAAATCTGACGCCGGATGTGATCGTAATGAGCAAGTCCGCTTCTGTGGAAGCGGATGACCTGCAATCCAAGACCGGCACGCCCGTTGTAGTTGTCCCTGGCAGCGATACCACATTGGATCAAAACGCATACGATACGATCCGTATCTTGGGTGAACTCTATGATATGCAGACCCGTGCAACGGAGCTGACCGATTACTTAAAGGGCATTCAAAAGGATTTGGATGATCGCACGAAGGATATTCCGGATAGCAGCAAGCCCTCCGTGTATGTAGGCGGTGTATCCTTCAAGGGTCATCACGGATTTGAAGGTACAGAAGCTGGCTATGGTCCGTTCCAGCTGATTGGCGCAAAAAATCTGGCAGATACCACCGGTCAAAACGGTGCCTTCAATATTGACCTGGAGCAGGTGCTAAGTTGGGATCCGGACATTATTTTTCTGGACTTCAACGGCATGAATCTTATCAAAGAAGACTACGCTAAAAATCCCGCTTACTACAACTCTCTTGCTGCCGTGCAGGAGGGTAAGGTTTACTCTCAAATTTCCTTCCGTTCCTCTGCATCCAATCTGGAAACGGCGCTGGCAGATGCTTACTACGCAGCCTGCGTCATGTATCCGGAGCAGTTCAAGGATGGAGATCCGGTGGCAAAAGCCGGAGAGATTTTTGAGATGCTGCTGGGAGCCAATCCCTACGAAGATCTGAAGGAGGCCGGCTATGAATTCCGTCCCATCAAAATTGGAGAAGAATAATATAGACGAACTGTATCGAAAGAATCAAGTCAAAAGCATCAGTTTTCTTGTGATACTCAGCGGTGTTTTGCTGCTGACAGTATTGCTCAGCCTTCGAGCCGGTTCTTATGAAACGCCCATTGGAGAACTGATCAAAGGCATCTTTGGTATGTCCGCTGATCGGAAGATCAACATTGTGGTACAAAATAATCGCCTGCCCCGTATCCTCACAGCGATCCTTGCTGGCGGCGGTTTGGGCCTTGCAGGCTGTATTTTGCAGGCGGTGCTGCGCAATCCATTGGCATCGTCTTCCACTTTGGGTGTGTCTCAGGGCGCGACCTTTGGTGCTGCATTTGCTATTGTGGTGCTGGGGATGGGGACAACTGACCGTTTCGGCATTCCTCTGTGTGCTTTTCTCGGTTCCATTGCGGTGGCACTTGTGATTTTGGGCTTATCCAAATTCCGGCAGGTATCTCCGGAGGGGATTGTGTTGGCGGGTGTGGCCATTAGTTCTATGTTCACCGGCGCAACCACCCTCATCCAATACTTTGCCGATGAAGTGCAGCTTTCCACCTTAGTCTTCTGGACCTTTGGTGATTTGGGCAGTACCGGATGGGAAGATTTGGGTGGTATGGCCGTAATTGTGGCGATCCTCTGCGTCTATTGTTTTGCCCATCGCTGGGATTACAATGCCCTCTTAAGCGGTGAGGAAACGGCGATTAGCCTTGGTATCAATGTGAAGCGTCTGACTCTTGTGGGAATGGTGCTGTGCTGTCTGTGCAGCTCGGTAGTGGTTTCTAATGTGGGCCTGATCAGTTTTATCGGTTTGGTAGCGCCCCACATCGTCCGGATGGTGGTGGGCAACAACCATGTGTACCTGATTCCCGGCTCTATCTTAGGCGGTGCAACGCTGCTTCTGCTGGGCGATCTGTTTGCAAGAACGGTCATCAGCCCCGTGATCCTGCCCATCGGCGCCATCACCTCTTTCCTTGGCGGTCCGCTGTTCCTTTACCTGCTGTTTAAGGGAGGTAAGAAGCCATGATGCAAGTCAAAAATTTGAGTTTCCATTATAAGGGCTGTCCGGAAGTTTTGAAGGATGTATCCTTTGATATGGAGCCAGGTCAGTTTCTTGCCATTTTAGGCAATAACGGTGTTGGTAAAAGCACCTTGCTCAAATGCTTCAACCACATTCTAAAACCGGATTCCGGCGTTGTTTGTCTGGACGGAGAGAACCTGTTGAAGCAATCTTCCCGGGAAGTG
>JAZNRW010000127.1:0-5978 GCA_045590835.1 Faecousia sp. | reverse complement strand
CCCCGGCGAGATATATCCCTACGGCTTCGCCCAGACCAGCGGCGAGCTGGACATAGCCATGCAGCATATGAGCCATGTGTTTGAGGATATGCTGGAGCTTGCCCAGATAGAGAAGACCATGCAGCTTCTGGCGGAGGAGATTGAAAAGACCCGCCGCCGCGTAAATGCCCTTGAGTATGTCATGATCCCGGACATGAAGGAGAACATCAAGTTCATCACCATGAAGCTGGAGGAAAATGACCTTTCTACCAAGGTCCGCCTTATGAAGGTGAAGGAAATGGTCCTGCAGCAGGCCCATGACTTCAAGTATCCCCAGTAATATGTGCAAAAAGCAAAAAGACCGCCAAAAGGCGTTTGGCGGGGATGAAATGTAAGGACAGCATAAAGAAGAACCGTTACAGGAAATATCAAGTTTTGAACGGAGTGGCGTAGCATCAGCGGCGCCACTCTAGTTTTTAACCGAATGCGTCGTGTGTTTTAGAAATAGATTTAGTTTCTTCATTTCTGTATCAGATTATTCCTTTCGGGGTATTAGGGATCTCCCTAACAAGTGAATTTGCACGTACAAATTCAGTTCTTGCTAAGCTGATTGTGGACGGTTTTAAGATAGGTTTTGGAAAGTGGTCTGCCGTGGCAATCCTTAAGGTCCCGAATCTCATTCTGCCAATCAATAATGTCCTTGGCAGATATTTCGGAAAGCTTTCGCTTGCGGAAATAGGGAAGTATCTTTTTCTTGATAATGCTTTCCTTAGTCAACCAGGTATTAAGCTTGAGTTTTGGCTTGATATCATTTTCGTAAAGGGCTACAAAGCTTTCAAAGCTCATATTGATGTCCGCCTGCTTTTCCATCAGAAATTCCCGCTCCCAGGCTAGAGCTTCCTTTTTGGTGGCAAAACCTCGTTTGAGCTTTTGCTGGCGCTCGCCCTTCCAGTCAGTGTAGCGAAATTGCACATACCATGTTCCGTTGCTTTTGTTTTTGAATGCTGCCATAAATCAGTTCTCCTTTCTTTCTCTGGTTCCGTAAAACTTTTCATAGAAGAACTTTCTGTCTATGCGACCGGAAATGGTGATGCACCCGGTATGAGTGCCATAACGAAAATTGCCCCTATGACAATGATGAAATCAAGGCGGATTTCAACGAACTCTATCAGCAGATGAACGGAATGTCGCTCCACGATATGGATAAGGTCATCTATCCGGTTTGTAAGCTCTGCCGGGATCACGAAAAGGCAGGCTTCATTGAAGGCATCAAAGTTGGCATTCATTTAGCTACAGAAATCACATAAGCGGAAGGGTGCCCTATTTTGGGGCACCCTTTATTCGAGCGAAGTTATGCACAAGCTGTATGTATCATAGTTTTCCATAGGCTGGCTCAGTCAATTCGTTCATACCATCCATAGCTGACCCAGGGTATGCCGTCCATTTCCCAGTAGGTTTGCAGCAGCAGCGTGCCGTCCTCCAGCAGGGTGAGCGCGTATTGAACGGGGTCTCCGCTTGCTTCGGTCACTTCCGCGATCCACTGATCATTACTGCAGCCCGGATACAGCTCACCGGGGACCACAAGCAGCTCCCGGTCCCGGATGTTCTCCTCGGGAAAATCCTTGTTTGTATATGTGAACCGGAAAAAACCCGTTTCATCCGGTGTGATCTCAATGGTGCAGACACCGGGCGCTGCCTCATTCCGATCACCCTCTACTTCCGTCCAGGCCAGCTCCCAGGTGCCAACCAGTTCGGAACTGTCGATCCCCTGATTCCAGCCCGGATCAGGGAGCTCGTCATAAGAGGTAAAGTCAAAGATCAGATCCTCTCCGCTTTCATTTCGCAGAGCGGAAATGCAGTAACTGGGATCCAGATAGGGACTCCAAACCGTCACGGTTCCATTTGAGTCCGTGATGATAATCTCTGTGTCCGGTATCCAGTCCTCATTGGGGCACATCACCAGGATCGGGTCGCCGCTTTCACTGCGGTAAAGGACCTCCGGTTCTTCATAGCTTTCGGTTTCTGCGTTCCACGGTCTTCGGTTCACTGCAACCGTTGCGTTTTCATCCGCAGGCACGATGCAGAACAGCTGGCCTTCAACACCTAAGATGTGATCCTGACCGATTGTCAGAAGGAAGGGCAGATCTTCACACAACTGGGGTGCAGCTTCCTGCATGATGGCAAAGGGATCGGCATCCTGGGGTACATAGCCAAAGAATGCTGCGGCGAAAAGCTGGGGTGTTTCCACCATGGCCTGGCGGAAAATGGCCAGAGAAGGGTCTTCCGGCTTTTCGGCTGGCATGGTCGGTTCTGTGGTTGGGGTGGTATCAGAAGCTTGTGCAGCTTCTGTTGTTTCCGGTATCTGTTCTTTTGTTGGTTCACTGCCTTCCGTCTGTGTGGCAGGCTCTGTGGTTCCGGCGGTGGGAGCATGCTCTCCGCCGCAGGCTGCAAGGCACAGGAGCATACAGAGGCAAAGCAGCAGGCAAAGGATTCTTTTCATAACTACTCCTTTTAGTATACAGGGGGATGAACAGGCAATCCTGTTCATCCCCCTGCGGAGACGATTTCTTACTTTCGGACTAAGGGCATATCGGTAACGCCGGAATTGGTGATAAGAATGGTATCCTCGTCTTCAATTTCAATCCAGAAGCCGCCTTCGTCGCCGTCATCGTAGTGAATATCCACGGAGTCATCCTCGCAGACATCGTATGTGAAGGTATACTCCCATACATCGCCGTCATTGTAGCTGTACAGACCGGTGCCGTCCTTTTCAAAGGTGAAGGTCTCGTAGTAGCCGCTTTCCAGATCTTCCCAGGTGCCAATGAGGAAGTCAGCCATAACGATTTCTGCTTCAGCAGGTGCTTCGGTCTCTTCGGGTTCTTCCTCCTCAGGTTCCTCTGCGCCGGCACGGACCCAGGTCGACTCATCACCCCAGTCAGCGTCGGTCAGGAGCATATTGTTGCCGCTCACTTCCACCTCGTAGGGGACTACCTCACCGTCGTCGTAGGTCAGGGTCACAATGCCGTCGGTCACCAGGTAGGTGAAGGGATACAAATCGCCGGTCATATCATGGATACCGGTAAGGTCTGCGTTAAAGGTGATGTGGTCTTCCCAGCTGTTGGTGCGGTCCCATACGCCCACCATCTCAGCCATGAGGGCCTTGTCAGAAGCGGAAGCAGCGGCAGCGGCAGCAGCGGCTGCGTCGGCAGCGGCCTTTTCTGCAGCAGCGGCAGCGGCATAGACATCAGCCAGATCAAAGGCAGTACCCAGGCGCTTTTCTGCGTTGGTGGATTCGATCACCAGTTCCACGGGGTTCTGATTACGGGGATAGAACAGGGCGCTGCACTTTACGGTCTCACCGGGGTACAGATCCTCCTCATAGGCCAGGTCTTCATCGGTAGGCTCGTCCAAAGCCCAGAAAGCATCTGCGTAAGGCAGGCCCACGCCATCCTGATAGAGCTCGGGAATAAGCATCTGAGCGGGAGCCAGTGCCTCCTCATCGTTGTTGGTGACGGTAAAGAAGACGCGCAGCAGATCCTTGCCGTCGCAGTCCTTGGTCAGCTCGATGCCGTCAATGGAGACCTCGCAGTCCAGAGGATAGTCGTAGGGACCGGAGGCGGACATGGAGGCGGTGTAAGTGGGATTGGTGATAGGAGCCTGCTCAAACTTGGGAGCGCCCATCAGATCCTTCAGATCCACCTGGAAGTCGAAGGTTTCCACAGTGTCCGGGTCGTACACCCAGCTGCCCACCATCAGATAGCAGGAAATATCCACGGGACCGCCGTTGGGGTCACAGGGAATGAGCATAGTCTGCAGAGCAGTGACACCGGGCTGTATGTACAGGTCGCTTCCCAGGTCAGCGGGGACGATAAACTCGTCATTGGTAGAGGCACGGGAGATCGTACATTCCTGACCGTCCTGGGTGATGCTCACAAAGGTTAGGGCAGTAGCCAGATAATGGCCGGCGGCAGTGGTGTCGTTGTTGGTGTACTTGTAGTAGACACGCAGCAGGTCATCGCCGTAATCGTCCTGGGTAAGTTCAGAGCCAACGATGGTTACAGTGCCCTTGCCGTACTGGGTGAATTCGTAGCGGGGCAGACCGGCATCCGGATCCACTTCTTCCAGTGCAGCAGTATCCTGGGGGACAGGGCCTTCACTGGGTACGGATGCTTCTTCTTTTTTACCGCAGGCGGCCATGGATAAGACCAGAGCCAGTGCCAGCAGCATAGCCAATAACTTTTTCATATTTCTTACCTCCTTATATGCAAAGATATTGTCAGATCTTTGCTTCAGCTTCGTCAGCCAGACGGCTGTACTTGGAAAGACCGCTGGTGGCAGCATCGTCCACCTTGTTCATGGCATCGGTAACCTTAGCCGCGGCATCCTCGGAAACCTCGCCGGTCTTGGCTGCCTTGATGGCTTCCTTGAACATACCGCCCATGGCCTTCATAGCTTCCCGCTCCCGCTTCTGCTGGGTTGTGGGGCCGAAGCTGAACAGACCCTTGGTGCTGTCATTGACACCGAAGATGGTATTGAAGTGGCTGATGATCTGATTGACATCCAGCTCACCGATGTGCTTATCCCGGTCATTGACCTTGATCTTGATCTCCTGGGTGATGTAGGGGTGTGCGCGCAGGCCCTTGGGCATCTGGGACAGATCGTTCATGCCGCCCACCAGAGTCAGCTTCACACCGCACTCACCAAACACCTTTTCCTTGCCGGGTTCTTCGGGTTCCGCCTCTTCCAGGTAAGGCTCGTACTTAGCAACCTGATCGTAGCGGATCATTTCCATAGCGTAGCGGTGATCCTGGTCCACATCGTAGATCCGGAACATACCGGCTTCGTCATAGAACAGGATGCCCTGTCTGCCTGCGCTGGGAACGCGACGGACCTTTAGTCCTTCCATGGATTCCACCAGCTTGCCCTGGCGCTTCATGTACTCCATGTGGCCCAGCAGCTCGTCCTTGGTGAGACGGTAGACCTGGATGAATCGGGAGCAGGTGCGCTTGCAGTCGCTGCAGATAAACTCGTCGTTTTTGATCTTGTCGCGCTTCATCATGCCCACTTCCTGGCCGCAGAAAGCGCAAACCTGCTTACCAAATGTCTTCTTGAAAAAATCGCCAATTCCCATAATAATACCTCCGTTTTGTTATTTTCATTTTTAATTACTTTTTTAAAATTTTCCGCCTCCGCCTCCGTGGGTCGTACCGGAGGAAGAAGTGTGGGTCGAGGATCCACCACTGGATTGCGCCTTTTCCACCCGATTCAAATGGGTGTAAAGATGGAAGTCCCGGGATTGGGTGATCTGCAGGCTGCCGGGTGTTACATAGTCATTTGCCTGCGCTTTCTGAACCACGGACTTCAGTTTCTTTTTCATGGAACCGGTGGCAAAGAAAGCGGCTGCCAAGCCAATAATCAAAGCCACAATTACATTCCGAACCGGTTTGAAAGGCTCCTTCGGCAGATTGTGTGTGTCGAAGGGATCACCGTTCTTCGCCTGGGCAAGGAATTGATCGCACAGGTCTGCAAACGCGGTAAAAGCCCCAGCATATTCGCCATCAGACAGGTAAGGGACTACTTGATCGCCTATGTATGCAATACCGGCATCGGTAAAGGCTTGAATGCCATGACCTGTCGTGGAGATCCACCAATCGCTTTCTTCCATGCTTACCAGCAGCAATACACCGTCGGAAGCATAGTCGTTGTAGTCGAAATAATCGTCAGCATACTCCATAGGGGTGCTGCCGCCTGTGGATTGCGTAGTAACAATCACCACATCCAGGCCGTATTGTGTACTGAGTGCATCCAGCTGCTTTTCGATGGCTGCACATTCTGTATAGGAGAGCAGTCCTGCTTCATCCACAAGTCGGGGGCTGGCTGCCGAAACAGGGAGAACGAAGGACGCGAGCAGCAACACAGCTGCAAGTAAGGAAATCATTTTTTTCATAGCATTTCCTCCCTTACAACAGCCACAAAAGGTAGCTCAACGCGAACACCGC
>JAZNRW010000126.1:0-3248 GCA_045590835.1 Faecousia sp. | reverse complement strand
CGTACGCCACGGCTTTTGCAACAAGAAAAGAAGAAAAGGAAATGAAAAAAGATAGGAAGCAAACTTATATGATTGACTAACCTTTTGTAGTCAGGACGTAGTTACTTTGTATGACTCTATTCTATAATGTAAATATGAAGAAATAAAGCGGCAAAATATTAAGTTCCCGTGAAGTTGCAAATCTCTGCATTTTTGTAAAAGCCGCATGTAGCTTTCCTCAGATTATTTGCTTTTTCCACGTGGGTGTCGTATACTGTAGGCGGAAAGAGGTGGCAGAATGTATCGGACATTTCACGACCAATGCCGGGAGAAATTTGGATGCAAGGTGTATAAGCTGTCCATTGACGCAGGATTCACTTGTCCCAATCGGGATGGTAGTTTGGGAAAGGGTGGCTGTATCTTTTGTTCCGGCGATGGCGGCGGAGAGTTTGCCTCCCGGGGAGCGGGCATTTTGCAGCAGCTAGAGGATGCCAAAAAGCGGGTTGCCCATAAGAATAAAGGCGGCAAATATATCACCTATTTTCAGTCCTTTACCAATACCTCCGCCCCGCTGCCTGTTTTGCAGCAGCGGTTCCGGGAGGCCATCTCCCCGGAGGATATTGTGGGCCTTGCCATCGGCACAAGGCCGGACTGCCTGCCCCCGGAGACGGTGGCGCTGCTGGCAGAGCTCAATCAAATAAAGCCGGTAACTGTAGAATTAGGATTGCAGACGATCCATCCGGATTCTGTCGCCTATATCCGCCGGGGGTATGAAACGGCCGTGTATTACGACAGCGTCCGCCGCTTAAAAGAAGCGGGGATCGAAGTGGTGACCCATATTATTCTTGGCCTGCCCGGGGAGACACCGGAGATGATGGTGCAGACTACCCAGGCGGCAGTGACGGCTGGCACTGATGGGGTAAAGTTCCACCTGCTGCATGTGCTGAAAGGTACAGATTTAGAGCAGGACTATAGGGAAGGGAAGTTCCGCTGCCTGACCTTAGAGGCGTACGGTCAAATCCTAAAAGCCTGTATTCGGGAGCTGCCACCTTCTGTGACAGTCCACCGGATCACCGGTGACGGAGCCAAGCGCAATCTGGTTGCGCCGGAGTGGTCGGCGGACAAAAAGCGGGTACTCAATTATCTGACCGGCATACTCCGGGAAATGTAGATTTCTTTCAGAGAAATCCCGAAAAACTATTGCAAGATTGGTATTTTAATGGTAATATATTGTAAATGACTGCGGCCTTTTGCCGCAATCGTAAAATTTTATCCAATAGTCCGGCTTCCGGACAAGATAAAACAAGGAGGAAAACCATGACTTCCAGTGAAAAGAAGCAACTGCAAATCACTGCCTGCAAGGTCCGTATGGGCGTAATCGAGTCCACTTACGGCGCAAAGGCAGGCCATCCCGGCGGCAGCCTGTCTGCTGCAGAGGTGTATACTTACCTGTACTTTAAGGAAATGAACATCGACCCCAAGAACCCCAAGTGGGAAGACCGGGACCGCTTTGTTCTGTCCAAGGGCCATACCACTCCCGGCTTGTACGCTGTGCTGGCCAACCGTGGATACTTCCCTGTGGAAGACCTGCCTACTTTCCGTCACATCGACTCCTACCTGCAGGGCCATCCCAATATGAATATGGTTCCCGGTGTGGATATGTCCACCGGCTCTCTGGGTCAGGGCGTTTCCGTGGCTACCGGTATGGCACTGGCTGCCAAGCACACCGGCAAGACCAACCGTGTCTACTCTCTGCTGGGTGACGGCGAGATCCAGGAAGGCCAGGTTTGGGAGGCATGCATGGCAGCTGCCCACTACAAGCTGGATAACCTGTGCATTATCATCGACAACAACGGCCTGCAGATCGACGGCAACATTGCCGATGTCATGAGTCCTTACCCCATTGTGGACAAGCTGGAGGCATTTGGCTTTGCAGTGAAGGCTGTGGACGGCCACAACTTTGACGAACTGGAAGCTGCATTCAACGAGGCCCGCCAGACCAAGGGCAAGCCCTTCGCCATCGTTATGAAAACCACCAAGGGCAAGGGCGTTTCCTACATGGAGAACAATGCCGGCTGGCACGGCAAGGCTCCTAACGATGCGGAGTACGAGCAGGCTATGACCGAGCTGAAGGCTCAGCTGGCAGAACTGGAGGCATAATTATGGCAGAAATGAAGAAAGTCGCAACCCGTGACAGCTATGGCAACGCTCTGAAGGAGCTGGGTGCTGAATTTGATAATCTGGTCGTTCTGGATGCTGACCTGGCCGGTGCTACCAAGACCGGTGTCTTCCAGAAGGCATTCCCCGACCGTCACTTTGATGCAGGTATTGCCGAGGCTAACATGATCTGTATGGCTACCGGTATGTCCACCGCAGGCCTGGTGCCCTTCGCATCCAGCTTTGCAATGTTCGCCGCCGGCCGTGCATTCGAGCAGGTCCGTAACTCCATCGGTTACCCCCACCTGAATGTAAAGATCGGCGCTACCCACGGCGGTATCTCCGTTGGTGAGGACGGCGCATCCCACCAGTGCTGTGAGGACTTCGCTCTGATGCGTTCCATCCCCGGCATGACTGTGATCTGTCCCGCCGACGATATCGAAGCCAAGGCTGCTGTCCGCGCTGCTTACGAGATGAACGGCCCCGTATACCTGCGGTTTGGTCGTCTGGCAGTGCCCGTATTCCACAGCGAAGACTTCAAGTTCGAAATCGGCAAGGGTGAAGTGCTGAAGGAAGGCACCGATGTTGTGATTATTGCCAACGGCCTTCTGACCTACGAAGCCATTGAAGCCGGAGAGAAGCTGGCTGCCGAGGGCATCAACGCCATGATCATCAATATGGCTACCATCAAGCCTCTGGATGAGGAGCTGGTCATCGCTGCTGCCAAGAAGTGCGGCAAGGTCATCACCTGCGAAGAGCACTCCATCATCGGCGGTCTGGGCGAGGCTGTTGCCTCCTGCCTGTCCGAGAAGTGCCCCACTCTGGTGCGCCGCATCGGTGTGAACGACGTGTTCGGCCACTCCGGTCCTGCCAAGGATCTGCTGAAGGCCTTTGGCCTGAGCGCAGAGCACATCGTGGAAGTGGCAGAGGATCTGTGCAGGTAATTCCATAAAAAGAAGGGCGTGTCCGATTGGACACGCCCTTTTCGTTTGCTTTTTTATGCAGCCTTCTTCTGCGTAGCCTTGATGATCACCAGGGTGAGGAACATCATAACCAGGGAGATGGGCAGCACGATCCATGCGTTCTGTACGAAGCCGGCAATGACATATCCC
>JAZNRW010000125.1:0-3730 GCA_045590835.1 Faecousia sp. | reverse complement strand
TGCGCAGACGGTAACAGCCACAGGCACAGCCAATATCGACGCATCTGCTTCCTTAAACGGTCAGACAGTTACATTAGATCTGACGTTGACAGAGGCCGGCAGACGCCTGCTTACCAGCCAAAAAGAGGAAATTCAGGTTGTTTGCGGCAACACCTCTGCAACCTTTTCTTTGTGGCTACTTCCCCAAGGCACGGAAATCCCCCGGGATGCTGACGAAATGCCCGTCGATGTGAACCGGATTTGCAAACGACAGACCCAAGGCGTTCACTTGCAGGACGGAAAAGCGTATCTTTTACTCAGCAGTGCGAACAGGAATGCCTATATTCTATCTTTTCAAGACGAATCCGGCGCGCTGGAAGGCCTGCGCTATAGTTTGGACAGCGGCGCAACCTATACCCAGCTGCACGATTGGAATAAAATCTATTTGCCGTTGCAGGAAACAGAAAATACGCTGCTGATACTGGATTATTCCCTATGCGGCATTACAGCCCAAAGCAGCCTGGAAATCCTGCTGGAGCGGCAAAACGACGAGGAACACAAACAGCAAACCGTAAGCCTGAGCGTGGTGGAGACCAACCCGGGGAAGAATCTTCCTGCGGGGGTGCTGGTGACAACGGAACAGCCGTGGGCCCTGCCTCTGCAATGGAATGGCTGCGATTATAGCTGGCAGGCGTATCGGTTGACACAAGCCGCTGACGGCGCGCTTGCGTATGAATTGACGCAAATGCCGGAAGGTTTTGTGACAAGCATAACAGCAGAGGGCTTGGAAATTTCCGTTGAAGACGGAGAAAATGCCCCTGCGGCAGGCACCTATCAGTTGTTGCTGCAATGGAAATTTGAGGGCGTTGTCTGTGGCGAGGCAACCGTTCCCTTCTTCATCAATTACCCGCTTGTATAGTCGCCGCATAAGGCACAGGAGTTGTTGCATATGAAAGACAATAAAACATATATCCGTGAGTTGAAACGGATGCTGCCCGGTATCAGAGAGCGCTTGATTGCGGTTATTGTTTTGCTGGCAATGTCCGTTACCATGATGATTTCCGCCACCTTTGCGTGGGCTGTGCTGTCCACCAAACCGGAAGTGCAGGGTGTTGCTCTGTCCATTTCCGGTAATGGCAATCTGGAAATCGCTTTGCGCAATACCAACAATGCTCCGGGCTTCTCCCAAATTGGTGACTCCGTGGCGGCTGGCACTGCCATTAAGGATGCCAACATTACATGGGGTAACTTAATTAACCTTTCTGAAGGCTACGGTTTGGATACTTTGGTGCTGCGGCCTGCCCGTCTGAACAAAGGCGGTTTGCCCCACGGCAGACCCCTGGAGGGTGTTATTTACGGCCAGGACGGTCGAGTAGAAGGTATGCAGAGTGACTATGCCTTTACGGTATGGAAGGAAGGCCTGGCAGGTGGCTCTTTTGTATCGCCTACCGATGCCAGCCAGGGCTACGGTGTCCGTGCCATTTCCTCCATGACTTATACCTATGAGGGCGAAAGCGCATTGCTGCTGAAGAAGTATCAGGAAGATGCAACCACCGCCAACAGCAACGCAAGAAGTGCTCATGCGGTAATTACTGCTAAAAATGGCCCGTACATAGACACCATCGTGAAGCTGATGGGCGATTATATGACCTGGAATATCAGCTCAGAAGACTATCCCAATCCTGAAGATAAGGACTGCAGCAATTATATTGTTCCCCTGGTGTGGCTGATCCGGGATATGCTTGCCGGCTTGGAGCACCACGGTAATGCTTTGGTAAAGTTGGTCAATGCCTGGCAGATCAACGCGGGTCAGACGACCATGATGACCTACGAGCAGATGTTGCAGGGCACATTCCCCGCGGGCTTTAATGCCAGCGGTTATACTGGCTACGCCACGTTTAAGGCTGACTACGATCTGTTTAAGACCACGCGCACCAAGCTAAACAGCTGCCTGACCTATCTGACCAACACCTACGGTGAAATTGCAGAGCGACAGGATAATATGCAGGCATGGCCCATTGAAGGCGCATATTGGGCACAAATCGATGATGAAGTGGTCAATGTTGTAGTAAAGGTCGCATCCTGTGAGGTTGCGAATAAAGGTTTCAAAGAACGTCTGC
Source organism: Faecousia sp. (assembly GCA_045590835.1). GTDB lineage: Bacteria > Bacillota > Clostridia > Oscillospirales > Oscillospiraceae > Faecousia. Next base: position 1,631 of record JAZNRW010000125.1, on the reverse strand, counting down.
CGGTTTCCAGCATTGGTATGCGCGCGGCGACAAATTATCTCGGCGATGGCAATTACGCTATTATTATGTCTGGCTTGCTGGTGGATTACGAGCACCTGACCGGTGAGGAGATGCTTGTGCCCAATGTTTCTGTTCGGGTGTCCGGCATACCTATTCTCGGCAGCGCAACGGTTTCTGCGAATGTTGTTACCAAATGGAACGATCCGGATCCGAAATATGTCGATATTGCCAACGAACTTGACCTGTTCACCCAGAACCAGAATGCAATGCGTAGCTATTTGCAGGAGAATATGTCTGTCAAGGACGCCATTGCCGGCGATACCTTTGGTTTGGTATTGGACCTGTGGGCCCGGACTAACGCCCCCGGCAGCATTCTGGGACTGAACGGTACCATCATTACCCGCACGGAAACCCGTGAGGTAAAAGAGGTTATTGAAGGCGTTACTTATCAAATGTACAGTTGGGATATGCCTGTAGAGGAGGGGGAAGATCCGGTAACCCTGAAGCTCTACAAAAAAGGCGATACCTGGTACAATTTTGAAGACCACAAGCCGGTGGATGTGGGTACACAAACACCCATGGCCATGATGGAAGAAGTGGATGTGGTCATTGAGTACACCGGCGACAACCGTGTGTGGGACGAGGATGAGCTGTTTATCAATCCCGGCGCAACCAGCACCACCCAGGGCAGCGGCAGCTGTTACATTTACTATGCAGACTCTCCCGAAGCGGGTCTGAAGAGCCTGGAGCTGCTGAAAAACCTGAAAATCGCCTTTGTTTCCGGGGATAACAAGTATTTGGCAACCGCTTCCATGGATACGGAGCACGCTTTGCAGCAAAACGGTAAGTATACCGTTCCTTTGGTGATTACAGATTCCTCCTGCACCTATTTAGATGAAAACGGCGATCTGGTAAAAGGTATTACCCATCTGGCCCAGAATCAGGCCACCATGATTTCCGCGATTGTCTATCTGGATGGTGAGGAACTGGAGAACGAGCACGTTCTGGCAGCCTCGGACATTCAGGGCACCCTCAGCCTTCAGTTCAAGTCCTCCGCATTGATGGAGCCCATTGACGACAGAGAGCTGATGGAAGAGGAAATCAAGGTTTCTGCCACCTTAGGTACAGGTCAGAAAGAACTGAATTATGAATACCGCTATCCCTTTAACCAGAACGTGGCGGTCAACCTCACAGTAGAAGGCTTTACACCGGAAAATGCCGAAGCCTTCTTCCAGCGGCAGATCTCTGAGACCCAGGGCAGCCGGATGGAATCCTTCCCCATCGATTTGAATACCGGAAAGGGCATTGCGACCTTCACATCTCCCGGTACGTATATTCTGCGGTATGTCCGATTGGACGGCGTAGAATATGAACTGGAAGAGCCGTTAAGGGTGAATGTCAGCGGCTTTGCGGTGGACAGCGTGCGGGTTGGACAAAGCTACTTCATGACAGCCGACCAAAACGCAACAACCACCGTGTCGGTGAACTTTGGCGCAGTGGATGCAGATGAGCTGCCCCGTACGGTGCAGGCCCGCTTTATGACGGAATCCGGCAGCGCCATCAATGTAAAACTGCGGCCCAATACCAATGGCGTTTGGGTAGGGGATGTGACCTTCAGTGAAAGCGGCATC
>JAZNRW010000124.1:0-13307 GCA_045590835.1 Faecousia sp. | reverse complement strand
GAAGTTCAATTGGTTTTGTAACTGAATTAGTTTATCTATGTATTCTGCTCTCCGCCTGCTAACCGCTGAAGTAAGATAAGCGGTGAAACGGTTTTGCAGAACTTCATCTCTTGTTTGATCCTCATATTTTTTCCATATCATAATGGTGCCTCCGTTGTTTTTTGAATTTGAATGAGATCAAACCCGAGTCGGAGGACCACGAATATAGGGTGCAAATGCTGTAAAAGCTTTGTGCAATATGGAGAAATTACAGTGTTTTTTTTGAAATTCACCTAATGCCGTCGTTTTTTTGCAGATAAAACGACATCGTTCCCAAAAAGTCGCTATAATTTGATAGCGGTTCTTTGGGAACGGTGTCGAAAAAAATTTGGGTGCAGAAAGCTGCTCAACTTTCTGCACCCATTTTCTCCCAGGTGGTGGATTATTTAGTTTCCGATACCCCCAGGGTGGGGGCAAGCAAAAAGGGGTATTTGTGCATCTTTTATCTCCTAATCATCTCTCGTTTCAGGTGCCCACTATGCAATATTTATATAACATTATTTCTTTTTTTGCCTTTTGTGTTTCAGCATAGTTCATAAGCTGCGTAATACAAAAATATCCTTTTGTTCCTTGCCTCATAATCTTTACAAATTTAGGAATCACTTAGAAGTTCTTTGGCAATCTATGATCGTTGCATTCTTTTGTAATACAATTTTATACAATTCAAACAGTTTTATTTACGAATGATTGCCTTGGCCACACGAACGCAAGTGTGAGTTCCGTAGCAGAAGTTGGTAGCATCCAGAGTCAGCTTGTTACCGTCCTGACGGAAGCCCATTACTTCTCCATTGTCCATCCATTCCATGGACTCCACGGATTCGGTCACACCGTTGAAGGTAAAATTCGTATCCCCGCCTGCGTTCACAACCACATTGGCACTGCCGCCAATACCTAAGTTGTGCACAAAGAAATACAGGGCATTCTCTGACTTCAGGACAAAATTCTTAGGCTCCACACAAGTTGCCGGATGGGGCTTACCCTGATAAATCGCTTCACCATAGAAATCCATCCAGCGACCCATCATACCCAACAGTTCACGTTGGATTGGGACAATTCCACCCTGTGCCGTAGGACCGATATTCAGCAACAAATTTGCACCTACACGACGGCAAGCACAAAGTGTTTCAATCAATTCTCTGGGAGATTTGTAGTCCAGATCATTAAAGCCAATGCCCCAGTGATTGTTCAAGGTATAGCACATCTCTCCAGCTAAATATTTGGGCATTCCTTCACGGTCCATGGGCGTAGGACGTCCCTGCTCAAAGGTGACCGAATCGATCTCCGGATTACCTGTCGCTCCGCGACACTCCAGGCCGGTATTGTTGATAATAATCGCATCCGGCTGATGCTTCCGGATCGTGGCGTAGAGGGCATCCTCTTTCCAATCTGCATCTGCCCTGCTCCAGTTGCCATCGAACCAAAGACCGCCAATTTTTCCGTAATTGGAGCAGAGAACCTCCACGCTCTTGCGCAGATATTCCAAGTAGCTATCAAAGTCCTCGTTGAAATCCTTTTGATACCAATCCAATGTGGTATGATAAAAGAACGGAATAATACCATGCTTTTTGCAGGCATCTACAAATTCTCTTATCAGATCACGCTTTGCAGCCGAATGGGGGGCATCAAAATCACACAGTCCCTTTGTATCAAACAAGGAAAATCCCTCGTGATGGCGTGTGGTGAGGGTGATATACTTGCAACCTGCATTTTTTGCAGTCAAAACTAGTTCCTCTGCGTTAAAATCCTCTGCAGTGAAGGTATCCGCCAATTTTTGATATTCGTCCATGGTGCGATGGTGTGCGTCAAACGTCCATTCTCCCATACCTAATTGAGAATAAAGACCCCAGTGAACGAACATTCCGAAGCCCAGCTTTTCAAAGTCTGCGACTCTCTTTTCCGGTGTAGGTATCATAATCAAAATCCTTTCGCTTTTAAATATCACTATGCAGTTTCTGTAAGGAGTAGCTGCTCTATAATGGCATCAACGATACCCCTCGACTCTGGTGCGGTTGTGAAGTTAACGGACAGCAGCTTGATCAGCATTTCCATCGACCCACGATGCTCTCTTATGGTATTGATAAGATGTTGCTTAGTCGGCATCGACATATGTGCCCCCTGTAAAAGGTCAACGCACCGTTCGATCTTATCTCCGTTGTCAGTGATTAACTGCGTGCCGGAAATGTGCAGTTGTATTGTGGAAGCGATAGAAGCGGTAATCTCTGCTACAAGAGCACGCTGGCTCTGATCATAGGACCATAAAACATCTTGCTTTTGACCGTCAACCAAAGCCTGCACTTGAACAGCAGTATGGAAGCCCTGAAGCACAAAGCGGTATTTGCGCTCTGCAGGCAGCAAGGAACGATCTCCCTGTGCTTCGTGCAAGGTGAACACAGGAGCATCACTCCACTTTAGTTCCATTTGAGTGGTGGCAAATTCTCCGTCCTTGTAGGCACTGCCGTCACCGGCATCCTCATAAAGGGTGAAGCTGTTACTTGCACCAGGGAAGATCCGTATCTCCAAATCAGCCCCGGCGTTCAAGGCATAGCCCTGCTGCAAGGGCACAATCGCACCGGCCTTAGCAAAGACAGGATACTGTTCCAATTTTCTGCTGACATTCAGCACCCGTCCTCTATGGTTGCTATAGTGCAAACCGGTAAAGAAATCGAACCAATCGCCCTTGGGGAACCACACATCCACACTGCCCATACGGGAGACCGCATTGTTCGGACTGGTAATGGGGGCAACCATCAGCTGGCTACCGAACATAAACTGATTTTTTGCATCATAAGCGGCGCTGACCTTTGGATAATCATAGTACATAGGCTGTACCAACGGTTCCAAGGCGGTGTGATTACGATAGTTCATGGTGTAAATATAGGGGAACAATCTGTGGCGCAGCCGAAGGCAATCGGTCATAATTGCCTCGATTTTCGGCTCAAACAGCCACGGCTCTCTGCGAACAAAATCCAGGTTGCAGCTGTGCAGACGAGTGATGGGAGAAAACACACCCAATTGGAGCCAACGGGTGGAAAGCTCATCATCCCGATAGCCACACATATGACCGCCAATATCATGACTCCACCAACCATAGCCTACATTGGACGCGGTGGCAGTAAAGTAGGGCTGAAAATTCAAAGAATCCCATGTAATGGTGGTATCTCCGGAGAAGCCAACAGGATACCGCTGAGAGCCAATGCCGCTGTAGCGGGAGAAAAACATAGGCCGCCGACCGGTGCGGCTGATATCCAGGATATGCAGATGGTTGAGCATCCAAAGGGGATCCAAAACCTCCCGTTCATCCTGAAGAACGCCATCCTTGTTTTCCTCATGGATCCACCAGTAATCCGTGCCTTGCTGCCAGTCCATCCACCAGAAGTCCACACCGTCATTTTCATAAGGATGGTGCAGGATGTCAAAATACTTCTCCATATAGGACTTGGAGAGCACATTGATTCGCACCCGTTCTCCTGTTGCCGGATCAATGCCGCAAGCCTTTGCCATTTCCTCATACTGTGCCTCATGGCAGCCCACGCCTTGCGCCGGGTGAAGATTCAGGGAGGTTTTCAGATTGTGCTCTTTTAAGAAACGCAAAAAGGCCTTGTAATCCGGGAATAGCTCTTCATTCCAAGTGTAGCCGGTCCAGCCGTCTTCAAAGCGGGGCTCACCTTTTTTGCACTGCTCCGGAATCTTGGTAATATGCCAATCCATATCCACCACACTGACAGAAAACGGAACTTGCTTTTCCTCAAACTTCAAAATCAGGTCTTGATATTCCTGCTGGGTGTAGGCATAGTAACGACTCCACCAGTTGCCCAAAGCGTAATTGGGGAGCAGAGGTGGAATACCGGTCAAACGGTAAAGATCCTGAACGGCCTCCAAATAACGGAAGCCGTAGCCCCAAAAGTAGCAGTCAGTCGTATTGGGCGTACGCACTTCTACCCAGCCCTCCTGGTTGAGCAGCATGGTATTGCTGTCATCCATCACAGAAAAACCGTTCCGAGAGATGATTCCTCGTTCCAAAGGGGTTTTTCCGTTAATCATATCCAGCGTTTTGACTGTGCCGCCCAGATCCTCGAAATCTTCTCCATAATGCCAGCAGGAGGCGGGCTCTTCCTTCAGGCGAATAGAGAGTGTATCCTCGCAAAATACACTATTTTCCAAATAGGTAAGCAGGAGCTTATCTGTTTCCAGATACAAAAAACCGTTTTCACGCTTGAATGTAAAGGCATTTTGCGGAAAATCCCGGTAAAAAACGCTTTGGCTGGCTCGGTCCTCAAAAATTCCGTTAGGGCTGTATTCCAAACGGATCAGGGACGGGGTCAACACAGTAAACCGGTATACTTTACCCTCGATAATGTTGGTAGGCTGTGCCAGCGGTCGGGTTTCCCATAAAAATCGTTTATTTGTTTCCAATGTTTTTTCCTCCTTGGCGTTTTTCTGGAGTGAATATATGCACTAAGATTATATTGGGAAAACCAAAGGAAATCAACAATGCGTTTGCAGTCAAAACAATGCTGCACAAGAAGACTTTCCTTGTGTTCTCTATTGATTTTCTGTAGTTTTGCATTTTTCATAAAACACGCAACTGTAGGAATCACATACTCATTCATCCAATTTTTTCTGCAACGCTCTGAAAATGCAATATTTCCGTTCGTAATAATCTCTATTTGCAGCTATAGGGACAAATTGTGAGCGATAGTGTACAAGGTGTTCTGTTGCTGTTTGGATATCCGGGTAAATGCCCAATGCCGTGAAACCTAAAACGGCTCCGCCCAAAGCACCTGCTTGTGTTTGAGCCGGTAATAAGATCTTGATACCGCAAACATCCGCAAACATTTGGGCAAACACATCACTATTAGACGCACCGCCGGAGAGCACCGCTGTGTCAGCAGAAATACCGACAGCTTGAAGTTTTTCAAGTCTGTAGCGGTGCTCAAATACAATCCCTTCGTATATTGCCCGCAACATTGCCGCTTTGTTATGGTGTGCCTTAAGTCCAACAAAACCACCCTGGGCCTTTGGCATATCCATTGGAGCATATAGATAAGGCAGGTAAAACAGCTCCTCATCACCGATCTGCTCCTCAACCAACCGATTGACTTCCTCGTAGGAAATATCATCTAAGACGTTTTTCACAAACCATTCCAAGTTGCTGCAGGAAGTAGGCGCAGAATCAATACACACATAAGGCTCTGCGCCAAAAAAACGGCAACATTGGGTAATGGATGGTGTTTTCAAAATAGTCTTGGAAACTGAGGCGTTAATACCCCATGTGCCTGCAATTAACGCATAGGCACGTTCATCAATCACGCCAGTTCCCAGCATACAACTGTTTACATCAAAAAGGCCGGCCAACACAGGCGTTCCGGGACAAAGCCCCGTCTTATCCGCTGCGTAAGCAGTAACATAACCTGCAATAGCATCACTTTTCAATATAGGGGGAAGTTTCTCAAAAGCATCTTCCAAGCCATATATAGCAAGCAAATCAGGATCATACTGTCCCGAATGGGCATTTAAAAGGCCAGCCGCAGAAGCGTCTGTTTCTTCCGTGACTGCAGTATCCGTCAGAAACCAACGCAACAAGTCTTTACAAAAAAAGATCGTTTTGACATTACGGTAGATCTCCGGCTGGGTGTTTTTTAGCCATGCCAGAATTGGCAGAGGCTGACCAGCCCAGTCTGATTGCAGAATGATTGAAAAAGCTTCGCCAGGAATCGGAAGAAAAGGCGTGCTTTCCGTTATCATGGAAGAATATCCCACTGGCAATACATCATCTTTGCCAATAGCGTACAATCCATTGCCGTGACCTGAGACTGTAATGCAAGAAATACTATCGGGTGCAACACCGCTGGTATCCAGCAAATCCCGAATTGCATTGTATAAACAATCCCGAAGTTGATGGGTATGAATCATAGACCGTTCTAAAGGTGTGGGGAAAGAGGTTTCCCCACAAACAGCCCCATCTACCGCTATGAGCATCAATTTTCCGTTTGTTAGTCCGCAGTCTATACTTAAAACCATATTCGTAACCTTCTTTTTGGATCATACGCCGGTGAGTTGTTCATTTTTTTATTCTGACAGTTCTGTAAACAGCTTTTCAGAACTGTTTTATGAAATATCCAATTTGTCTCGCAGATCGGCAATATCCACCTGGTCGGGCATTCTGTTAGTCCGTATGCACTGCACTGCGGCCTCTCCGGCCGCCTCGCCCAATGCCATCATCGTTCTGGACAAACGGGCACTGGAGGACGCAATATGAGAAAACGATGCACCTCTGCAAGCAACCAACATATTGTCAATTTCTTTTGGAAGCATACACTCATAGGGAATTCCGTAGGGGGCAAACATCGTAGCGCCGCCGGATTTATTGGTTCGACCGTGGATATCTGCCGGGTGATCCGCGTAGGCGATTGTGTGACTTGATCCTAACTCGCAAGAATACCCATTACGCAAATCCTGTTCTTTCAGGACATACCGGCCAATCAATCGGTAGCTTTCCCGAATACCAAGCATCGGAAAAATCTTCTTAATACGATATCCCCGAAATTGCTTCTTTGTTTGTACCCAATTCCAGTAAGCATACACCCGGGCTTGCGCAACATGGGCAACCTCCTGGGGAGACCACTCCAACCAAGTCTCTCCGGGTAATGTAGGAAGCATATTGATGTTAATATCTCCATTGGGATAGTAGTTAAAGCAACTGACCGGCCGATTGGTTGCATATAAGTCATTCTTCCATTGCGTCAAATCCACATCTGCATACTCAGAGGGAATCTCATCCACATATTCTGGGTCACAGGGGGTAACGCGGAATACCTGTGTTAAACCGTTTATGAGCTGTTGCGGATTATCCGGAGCATTGGGCTCACGATACATTAACTGTGAATCTTCGCCAATACTGAAAGCACAACCAGCCTTTCGTGCAATCACAATATCACCGGAGCAATCCAGAACAATTTTGGGAAGTATACGAACATCACCTTGTGGAGTACGAACTGTAATGGCAGTAATTTTGCGCTCTTCCAGTTCCACATCGGTAGCAACAGAAGAAAACAAGATGTTTACCCGGTGGTCTGTATCATTCTCTTGAATAAGATGAAGCATTTCCTCTGCCATATTTTGGGGTTCAAACTGGAATCTTCTCTGCTGCAGTCCATCGCGGAAAGAACGTTCCAGCGTTTCATAATAGGGCTCATCACAGCATTTGGATACACCCCAAGGGGTCTGTTCTGTTACAAAGGCTGTGGTTTTCGCCACGCTGGCTACTCCGGTGCTTTGCAAGCGTTCTGCTAAAATGTAATGAACACCCTTTCCGCCGTAACCGGGTTCCCAGCAATTCACGCCACCATAGGTGGATGTGCCGCCGAAACCGGGGTTTTGTTCCACCACGGTTACAGTACATTCTCCGCTCTTGACTGCACGATAGGCAGCACCAAAACCTGCAGAACCACCACCAATGATCAAAATGTCGGTTTCTTGAATCATGGAAGTCTCACTCCTTTTCGCCTATCCGGGATTCTAGATAGTATCAGAATGTATTACAGAGGAACAACGCACTGATCCATACCCCAAACAATGATTTCTTCCACCATAACATGCTGGGGCAGTTTGCAGGTATCCACAACTGCCTGTGCGAAGTTTTCGGGCTGCATCAGCAGGTGCTCACGGGCAGGCAAATTTGCTTCCTTGTCAAACTTGGTAACGCCGCAAGCCGCAGGAATTGCACAGCTAACACGAATGCCATAAGGCTGCAGCTCTGTCTGCATGCCCTTGGTAAAGCCCAATACACCCCACTTGGCGCTGGCGTACAGTGTCCACTGCGGCCATGCCTGCTTGGCACAAACGCTGGAAATATTGACAATCGTGCCTCTCTTTTGCGCCATCATAATAGGAGCAAAGTCACGGCATCCATACATCACACTCTTCAAATTCAAATCCAGGCAACGGTCAATTTCCTCGTCGGTGATGGTAATGGTATCACGAACAGCTACGCCGCCACCTGCATTGTTGATTAAAATATCCAAACCGCCAAATTTTTCGGTTGCATAAGTTACAGCCTTTTTCCAATCTGCAGGCTTTGTAACATCCATAACAAAGTAGTCACAGCCGATTTCTTCAGCAGCTTCCTTTAAGTTCTGCTCATTACGAGCCGCAATCACAACACGGTAACCCTCTTTCGTAAACAGCGCTGCCATTGCCTTGCCGTAACCGGAGGAACCGCCGGTAATCCATACAGTTTTTTCAAAATTACTCATAAGAATACTCCTTTTCAATTATCAAATAAGGAACCGGGTTTTCTTGCCGTTCATATGCTCTACAAGTGCCCCTGCCAACAGCTTGGGGGTATTCGTGAATGCATCATTGCTTCCGCCTGCCATATGGGGAGTCAAAGTTACATTGTCCAGTTGCACCAGCGGATCATCGATGGCAGGGGGTTCGTGATCGAACACATCCAGGAATGCACCTGCAATTTTCTTTTCCTGCAGAACCTTTACCAGTGCGGCCTCGTCGATCAGGCCGGAACGGGAGGTGTTGATCAGATACGCTGTGGGCTTCATTTTTTCCAGCAGATCACCGTTAATCATGTGCTCATTTTCAGCGGTCAGACGAGCGTGTAAGGTTACAAAATCACTCTGCGCCATCAGTTCTTCCAAGGATACTGTTTGCACATCGTTACCACGGTAGTAAGGATCATAAACAAGAATATTCATATCAAAGCCGGAGAGTTTCTTGGCTACCAGACGACCGATCTCTCCGTAACCAATAATGCCCACCGTCTTTTCGCACAGGTCAGGAATCATACCATTATTGGAATAGTTTCGAATCCACTGACCATTCTTAATTCCGGCGTGACCACGGGCAATATTTCTGGCTTCACAGATAATCGCACCCACAGTAAAGTCACTGACGGAATGGGCATTTCTACCAATTGCGTGGAACACTTCAATGCCCTTTTCCTTGGCGTATTCCACATTCACATTTTCTACGCCGGCTCTCAACACACCAATGGTCTTCAAATTGGGGCATCTATCAATCAAATCCTTACCGATAGGGAAGAATTGTGTGATGATAATATCCGCATCATTGACCGCATCAAAAATATAAGCAGGTACAGGAATATCCTCACGGCCACCCTGCTCCACCAACAAATTGATGTGCTGCAGTTCATCAAAATCGCTGAGCTTCCACTCTACAGTGCTGACATCAATATCCATTTCTTTCAGGTGAGCCATGCCTTTTTCGATGTACTCACAGGGGATAAACAGATCCCCAATACCAACTAATTTTTTCATACTCTACCGTTGCTCCCGAATGTTCTGATTTTGTGGCGAATGACCTCACGCATCTGCTTGTTGGCTTCCTCGTATACAAAGACCGGCCACATAGACAGATTGTTAATGCTGTTAAGCTTTTCTTTCAGACCGGCATTGAGTCCGTGGAGGACTTCAGAATAGATGTTGATCTTGCAGATACCCAGGGAAATGGCTTTCTGCATCAATTCGTCAGGTGTGCCGCTGCCACCGTGAAGTACCAGAGGCTTTTTGCTGACCTTGTTGATCTCTTCCAGACGGTCAAAGCGCAGTTCCGGGGTGCCACGGTACACACCGTGTACGGTACCAACTGCTACAGCAAGTGCGTCAACATTGGTAATTTCAATGAAACGAACCACATCATCGGGGTTAGTCAGGCTGTCTTCCGGATGGTCGCACTTGCTGCCATCTTCTGCAGAACCATCGTTATCACCTGCGATGCCGTCGCCAACATGCCCCAGCTCAGCTTCTACGCTAACACCGTGGGCGTGTGCATAATCCACAACTTCTTTTGTGTTGGCTGCATTTTCCTCGAAAGGTAGCACACTGCCGTCATACATGACGGAGGTAAAACCACAGTCAATAGCTTCTTTGATATCTTCCAGGGAGGTTGCGTGGTCCAGATGAATGCAAATCGGAACAGTATAATGATTGACCGCTTCCTTCATCATAGCGGTGATCAGGTGGATGCCCTTGTTGACCATATCAGGCTTCAAGCACATAAACAGCGCCGGAGAACGTTCCTCTTCGCAGACATCCAGAACGGCTTTTATCATTTCGTAGTTGCTCACATCAAAGCCAGGAACAGCATAGCCCTTCTCCCGTGCATCCTTGAGCAGTGTGTCCATTGTTACAAGCATTTTAATCTCTCCTTATCTCATAAGCATACCGCCGGTAACATCCAGCGTGGTTCCGGTCATATAGTCAGACTGATTGCTGCACATAAATACCACTACTGCAGCCACTTCTTTGGGATCCGCAATCCTTCGCAGCGGAATGCGCTCCAAGTAAGCATCCTCACGCTCGGCTAAGGCATCCTTGTTCATGGGTGTACGCATCATTCCGGGCGCGACACAGTTCACATTGATGCCCAGGGGCGCAACCTCCCGGGCCAAGGAAATGGTGAATGTTACTAAGCCTGCTTTAGAAGCAGCGTAGTGGGCGTGACCGGATGTGGAGCCATGGAAGGCTGCCTGAGAAGTCATATTGACAATCTTGCCTTTCTTTCCCTCAGCTTGGCATTGATTGACAAAGTTCCGGCACAGAATAAACGGAGCAATCAGATTGATATCCATCGTTTTGTTGAATGCGGCAGTTGTCATTTCGCTAACATAGGCCGTAGGCCAAATGCCAGCGTTATTTACCAGAATATCCAAACTTCCGGCATTTGCGAACAGCGCTTCCACTTCCTCTTCCTTAGACAGATCTGCCATCAAATAGGTGGAGCCATTTCCGCACAGTTCTGCGTTTGCTTTGAGCAAATCTTCCTTCATTGCCAGGTCGTGAAGTACAACCTGTACACCTTCTTGAGCAAGCATAAGAGCAATGGCCTTGCCGCAACCATCTGCGGCACCAGTAACCAATGCGCGTTTACCCTCTAAACCATAATTCATAATAGATAGATCCTTTCTATAAATATTGTAAAATCAGATTATGCCAATGTTTGTACATTTGCCGTTTACAAACCTTAACGCAAGCAAATGTCAGACATAAAGGTCATTTTTTATATAGAATTCTGACATCATAGGGTGGCATCGTGATATCCCTACAAATGTCCCCTGTTTCCATATCTTCCATCGGCTCAGGCAAAGAGAATGCCATCTCTTGCTCATTGTAATTTTGCAAGAACACAATGCTCCGCTGTCCCCTTCGCATAGATGCGATTACATTTTTCGGTAATTGCATCTCCACGGCCTTTTCAAGTGACAAACCATTTACCAAGTTCTCATAAAAAGCGTCAAGGAACGCTTGCTCTAAACGGGCACACATATAGAATGCTGTGCCATTGCCGTAATGGTTTTCGGTAAGCACCGGTTTGCCAGCATAGAAATCCTCTTCATAGGTTGCAATTACCTGTGCAGTGGATGTGTTTACCAGTTCGCACAGCTCCATAATTTTGTATTTCTGTCCGTCATAAACCGTAGCATTGAACTGCTGTGGATAAAGAGCGTCAATTTCCTCGGTATAAAGGCCAAATACTTCGTGCATTCCATAAGGTGCGAAGCTTTCAAAGCACAGATCATACTCGTCCACACGGCCACTCCAATAGGTGCCTACCAATGTACCGCCATTTTCTGTAAAGCTCTTCAGCTTTTCCACAATATTTTCCCGATACATATACAGCATCGGTGCAATCACCAGCTTGTACTGGGAGAAGTCAGCGGTCATATCCACCACATCCACAGGAATACCCATTCTCCAGAAAGCAGCATAGTGATTCATTACCGTGCCGTGATAATTCTTTGCCCAGCCTGCGTTAAACAGTGCCTGAGCCCCATCAATAGCCCAATGGTTTTCAAAATCATAAATAATAGCGACCTTAGCCGGAACATTGGAAGTACACAACTCCTGCAGCCCCTCCATCCGCTGACCGAGCTGGGAGACCTCGCGGAAGGTACGGGTGTTTGAGGTGCCATCGTGTCCAATAACCGCACCGTGGAATTTTTCGGCACAACCACGGCTTTTCCGAATCTGGAAGTACTGTACAGAATTGGAACCGTGGGCAACTGCCTGTAAAGAGGAGAGCATATGCATTCCCGGTCTTTTCAGCTTGTCAACATCGTGCCAGTTGACCGCATCGGTGACACTTTCCATCAGCAGGAAGGGTTGCTTTTTGATGCTACGCATCATATCGTGGCGGAATGCCGCCAACAGAGCAGGAGGCTCATTGCCGGCAGGACCGTGCCATCTGGGATAACTGTCCCAAGAGATGATGTCCACAACATCCTTAAACTTATGGCAGTTTAGATCCACATAAAAATCTAAGAAATTGGTGGTTACAGGTAATTGTGATCCAGCTGCGCGGACAGCCGCTTTCTCCCACGCACAAAACTCTACGGTGCAATCTGTTACAAACCGTTTCCAGTCCAGCGTTAGGCCATGTACGCCACCCTCTCCACGGCTGTGGGGCGGTTCAATTTGTTCCCAAGAAGTATAAGTGTGACTCCAAAAAGCTGTCCACCACTTATGGTTCAAATTATCCAGCGTACCATATTTCTCTTTGAGATAATCCCGGAACCGGTCTTGACACAAAGGGCAGTAACACTCACCGCTGTACTCATTGGAAATATGCCACAAAATCACACCGGGATGATTTCCAAACTCCTGAGCTAACAGCGTATTGATTTTCCAAACCTTTGCTCGGTAGTAGGGAGATGTATAGCAATGGTTGTGCCGTCCACCCATATGGTTTCTTACCAAATCGCGACCGACACGAAGTACCTCTGGGTGTTTTTCCGCCATCCATACCGGACGGGCACCACTGGGGGTCGCCAGTATGGTATAGATGCCATTTTCATACAGATTATCAATGATGTTTTTCATCCAATCGAGCTTGTACACGCCCTCCTCAGGTTCTAACGCAGCCCAGGAAAAAATACCGAGGCTCACACAGTTGATATGCGCCTGTTTCATCAGTTCGATATCTTTTTCCAAAATATCCGGACGGTCTAACCACTGATCGGGGTTATAGTCACCGCCGTGGAGCAGACGCTCATTCAAAGCTTTGTAGTCCATAATACTCCTCCAATCCCATAAATACGAAAACGAGGCAGTAAGCTGTCACATTTTCCTATCTATGCCATTGATTAAAACTGTTGTTGGGGTATTCCCCAGGCCGCACAAGGCGGCCCGGGGAACTTTTTAAATTTATCAGGCAGGGATGTAGGGTGCTACAGCCTCATCGCCGGAAGCATAGGTGTAATTGCTGACTTCAACAACATTCTGACCAAATTGAGC
>JAZNRW010000123.1:0-2566 GCA_045590835.1 Faecousia sp. | reverse complement strand
GACCCTAATGCAGCTCCCAAGCAGCCTCTGAATCCTCAGATTTGGTACGAAAAACAAGGTCGCACAGTATTGCAAAATGTCATTACCGATCTGCACTCCCGTGGTCACGCTACTCTGACAGTCAGCGAAGACGGCAGCATTCTCATTGAAGAAAATGAGGAAACCGTCACTGTAAACCAGCTGAATGACTTCCCTGCAAAAAGCTACTGGAACCAGTTGGTTCAGGTGCTGCAGCGGGATGGTCTGTCTGCCAAGATCGAACCTACGGGCTTGCAGCTGACATGGTAAGCAAGAACGAACGAAAGGAGGAAGAATGAATGAAAGCGGGCATATCTCTGCAAGAGCTGGCTATTGAAATCAGCCAGCAAAATGCAGCCAAAGTGGATTATCTCGTCAATACGGAATCCATGGAATTCGGTACGGAAGGTACGCAGGTCTATCTGCAGCTTTTCGATAACGAAAAAATTCCATTGGAGCCGCTTACGGTTAATTCCATTGCCCATCAGCAGCTGGGGACCTTTACGGAGATCCCCGCTGCCTACTACAACAAGATGCTTACCGAACACCCCAGCCTTTTGGTGCAGAATCTGAACGAGTGGTTGCATAGAAAAGCGGATCAGAGAATGGTCCGCACCCTGTATGGAACTGCAAGAGCGTTCCTCAGTAACCGCTATCGCCGTATCGACAATATGCAGATCGCAGAAATCGTTCTGCCGGAACTGCAAAAGATCGAAGGCGCCATCTTTGAGAGCTGTCAGCTTACAGACAGCAGAATGTACCTGAAGGTAGTCGGCCCACGCCTGCAGGCAGAGGTAGCCCCCGGTGATATCGTCCAATCCGGCGTTATCATCAGCAACAGCGAGGTCGGTCAGGGATCTGTAGCCATACAGCCCCTGATCTACCGCCTTGTCTGCAGCAACGGTATGGTGGTCAACGATGCCGGTGCCAGAGCTTCCCGCCGTCATGTGGGAAGACAAAATGAGTTGGATGGAAACGTGGAGCTTTATGCTTCCGACACACTGGAGGCTATGGACGCTGCCTTTATCAAGCAGATAAGGGACACCGTAGCGGCCGCCGTGGACCAGACCCGTTTTGATAAGGTAGTTGACCTTATGAAAAACGCAAGAGACGCCAAGCTGAACACCCAGGATATTCCAAACCTTGTTCAGCTCACCGGACAGAGATTCGGCATTACCGAAAGTGAACGTAACGGTGTCTTGCAGCATCTTATCGAAGGAAAAGATTTATCCCTGTATGGGCTCAGCAATGCGGTCACCCGCTTTGCCCAGGATGTTGAAAGCTATGACCGTTCCACAGAGCTGGAAGGCGTTGGCTATAAGATCCTGACCATGAGCCCCCACATCTGGCGATACATCAATCAGGCAGCAGCCTAAGAATGAAAACAAAAATATATAAAAAATTTGGAGGAAATAACTATGTATAGAAATGAAACCGCTATGACCACCCCCGCAGCCGCAGCCGATCCCACTCTCAGCTTCCAGCTTCCGGATATGACCGGAAACACCGGTGAATTCTCCCGTGAGGAACTGGACGAAGATATGGATGGCATTACCGTCTATTTCACCCGCGCCAAGATTCCCGGCGGCGGTGTCACCCAGTTTGAGCTGCCCTCTGACGATGACAGCACCGGTACTTATGTACCCAAACTGGTAGGTGTAATCTTGCACAGCCACGATCAGTGTGCTCTGTGGGATGAAAGCAGCGACGACGAGGACAACAAGCCCTTGTGCAGCTCTGTTGACGGCAAGGTGGGCATCGGTACCCCCGGTGGTGCCTGCGCTACCTGTGCAATGAATGCCTACGGTTCCTCTACCAAGGGTGCCGGTAAGGCCTGTAAGAATTCCCGTGTACTGTACCTGCTTCGCAGCGGTGAATACCTGCCTTTGCAGCTGAATCTGCCGCCCACCAGCATCGGTGCATTCAAGGAGTTCTACCGGAAAGCCTTTGCCATCCGTCAGCGGCCTGCATACGCAAGCCTTGTGGAAATCAGCTTGAAGAAGGAATCCAACGGTAAGGAAGAATACAGTGTTGCTGTGTTCCGCCGTTTGGGTGACTTCAGCGGAGAAATGCTCAAAGCAGTTAGGGCATACGCTACCACATTCAAGGCGCAGAACAAGGTTATGCTGGAGCAACGTGCGCAGAGTAATGCAGAGCAGTTTGATGATGTGGTCTGTACTGTCGGTGACGACAACGCCCTGCCTATGGGTAAGACTGCCGCTGCTGCATTACCCTCCACCATTGATGGCGAGCGTGAAGAGCTTCCGGGCTAAGAATGACCCATGGCAATCTTTTTGCCAATATGTAACAAGGACCGCCTCGGTATTCCGAGGTGGTCCTTACCTCTCTGAAAGGAGGTTACATAATGGGAAACAATCCATTGACTCCGGAACAGGTCTGCTTTGCTGCAAAGAATCACCGGCTGATCTACAAGTACCTGAAAAAGCATCACTATTCCAAAGAGGATTATTACGATGTTGCTGTTTTCGGATACCTGAAGGCTGTGCAGGATTATTTCAGCAAGGAAGATCTGCAACGCTTCTCGTTT
>JAZNRW010000122.1:0-8805 GCA_045590835.1 Faecousia sp. | reverse complement strand
TCCCTGCCGGTTCCTATGGTATGGCTCAGAATCTGGAAGAGGACACTGTATCCATCGTTATTCTGGGCAGCGACCAGGGCATTAAGGAAGGCGATATCGTCAAGCGCACCGGCCGTGTGGTATCTGTTCCCGTTGGCAACGGTTTGATCGGCCGTGTGGTCAACGCCCTGGGCGAGCCCATTGTCGGCAAAGGCCCTGTTGAGGCGGAGGCCTACCGTCCCATCGAAATGCCTGCCCCCGGTATTATTGAGCGTGAGCATGTCAGCCGTCCTCTGCAGACCGGCATCAAGGCTATCGACTCAATGATCCCCATTGGTCGTGGCCAGCGTGAGGTGATCATCGGTGACCGTCAGACCGGCAAGACCACCATCGCAACTGATACCATTCTGAATCAGAAGGGTAAGAATGTAATCTGTATTTATGTTGCCATCGGCCAGAAGCGCTCCACCGTTGCCCAGGTTGTGGACAACCTGACCATCGGCGGTGCTATGGACTACACCATTGTGGTCTCCGCGACTGCTTCTGAACTGGCACCTATGCAGTATATCGCACCCTATACCGGTTGTACTATGGGTGAGCATTTTATGCACCAGGGTAAGGATGTCCTGGTGATCTACGACGACCTGAGTAAGCACGCAGTGGCCTACCGTGCCATCTCCCTGCTGATTCGCCGTCCTCCCGGACGGGAGGCGTACCCCGGCGATGTGTTCTACCTGCACTCAAGACTTTTGGAGCGGGCAGCCCACATGAGCCAGGCCAAGGGCGGCGGCAGCTTGACCGCCCTGCCTATTATCGAGACCCAGGCCGGCGACGTGTCTGCCTATATTCCTACCAATGTGATCTCCATCACCGACGGCCAGATCTTCCTGGAGAGCGAGCTGTTTAACGCGGGTATTATGCCTGCGGTGAACCCGGGTATTTCCGTGTCCCGTGTAGGCGGCGCGGCACAGATCAAGGCCATGAAGAAGGTCTCCGGCTCATTGATGCTGCTGTATTCCCAGTACCGGGAGCTGCAGAGCTTTGCCCAGTTCGGCTCTGACCTGGATGCGGACACCAAGGCAAGACTTGCCCTGGGTGAACGGATCGTGGCGGTGCTGAAACAGAAGAACAATGCCCCCGTGGATGTGACCCATCAGGTCTGTATCCTGTACGCGGTCACCGGCGGGTATCTAAACAATATTGAAGTTGCGCGGATCGCTGAGTTTGAGCAGCAGCTGCGGGAACTGATGGAGCGCCGGTATGAGGATGTGCTGACGGCCATCAGTACCACCGGCAAGCTGGAATCCGCCACAGAAGAACGCCTGAAAGCGGCTCTCGAGGAATTGTGCGCAGCTTTCTAAGAAAGGGGGGCCAACATGGCCGGCGTTTCTACCAAGGAAATCAAGAACCGCATTCGCAGTATGGAATCCACCAGGCAGATCACCAAAGCCATGGAGATGGTGGCGTCCTCCAAGCTGCGCAAGGCGCAGGCGCAGGTGTTTGCCTCCCGCCCCTATTTTGAGACCCTGTACGCAACCATCCATGACATTGCAGATTCCGGGCAGGACATGTCCTCCCCGTACCTGACGGCAAGACCGGTGAAAAAGACCGCCTATGTGGTCATCGCCGGTGACAGAGGTCTGGCAGGAGGCTATAACAGCAATGTGCTGAAACTGGTTATGAGTCAGATGGAGGGCAAGGATGCTGTGGTGCTGCCCATCGGCAAAAAAGCCGTGGACTACCTGAGCCACCACAATGTACCCATGCTCACCGCGGATTACGCAGACGCGGAGGATATGACCCTGGGCGACTGTTTTTCTGTTGCCAAGCAGCTGTGTAAGCGCTTTTTGCAGGGGGAGCTGGATGAGATCCATGTGGTATACACCAACTTTGTGTCTGTCCTGTCCCAGAAGCCTTCGGCTCTGCGGCTGCTGCCGCTGATCCGGTATGATACGGAGAGGGCCGCTGCAAAGGGCAGCGATATCGTCTACGAGCCGGATATGGAAAGCGTCTTTGCTGCCATTGTGCCGGAATATCTGGGCGGTGTAATCTACGGCGCTCTGTGCGAGAGCCGCGCCTCCGAGCAGGCTGCCCGGCGGACCGCGATGGATTCTGCCACCTCCAATGCCGACGAGATGATCCAGCAGCTGGGTCTGCAGTTCAACCGGGCCCGGCAGGCTGCCATCACCCAGGAGATCACGGAGATCGTTGCCGGTTCGTAAGGCATTTTTCTATGAGAAGTATATATTTCAACCGATAAGGAGTTGAATCCAATGGCTAAAAATTTAGGAACTGTGATCCAGGTTGTGGGTCCTGTTCTGGATATTCGCTTTCCGGAGGAACATCTGCCGGAGCTGCTTACCGCGATCCATGTGAAGAACGGAGAGGATACCATTGTGGCAGAGGTGGCCCAGCACATTGGCGACAATGTGGTGCGCTGCATCGCTATGTCCTCCACCGATGGCTTGCAGCGGGGCGCTGCGGCGGAGGATACCGGCGCAGCTATCACCGTGCCTGTGGGCGAAAGCTGCCTGGGCCGGGTGTTCAATCTGCTGGGACAGCCCATCGACGGCGGGGAAGCGCCTGCTGTTGCGGAACGCTGGCCCATTCACAGACCCGCCCCGGATTACGACGCACAGCAGACTACCACCGAGATCCTGGAGACAGGCATCAAGGTTATTGACCTGATCTGCCCCTATGCCAAGGGCGGTAAGATCGGTCTGTTCGGCGGCGCTGGCGTGGGTAAGACCGTGCTGATGCAGGAGCTGATCTACAACATCGCCACCGAGCACAACGGCTACTCCGTGTTCACCGGCGTAGGCGAGCGCACCCGTGAGGGTAACGACCTGTATCTGGAAATGACCGAGTCCGGCGTCATTAAGAAGACCGCCATGGTCTTCGGTCAGATGAACGAGCCTCCCGGAGCCCGTATGCGGGTGGGTCTGTCGGGACTTACCATGGCAGAGTATTTCCGGGATGTAAAGCACCAGGATGTGCTGCTGTTTATTGATAATATTTTCCGTTTCACCCAGGCAGGCTCTGAGGTTTCTGCCCTGCTGGGCCGTATGCCCTCCGCAGTTGGCTACCAGCCCACTCTGGCCACGGAAATGGGCGCGCTGCAGGAGCGTATCACCTCCACCAAGGACGGCTCTATCACCTCTGTCCAGGCGGTCTATGTGCCTGCTGACGACTATACTGACCCGGCTCCCGCCACCACCTTTGCCCACCTGGATGCCACCACCGCTCTGGACCGTGGTATTGCCTCTTTGGGCATTTATCCTGCGGTTGACCCGCTGAATTCCTCCTCCCGGATTCTGACCCCCCAGGTGGTGGGCCAGGAGCACTATGAGGTGGCCCGGAATGTGCAGCGGATTTTGCAGCGGTATAAGGAGCTGCAGGACATCATCGCCATTATGGGTATGGACGAGCTGAGCGAAGAAGATAAGCTCACCGTCAGCCGGGCCAGAAAGGTGCAACGCTTCCTGTCCCAGCCCTTCTCTGTGGCAGAGCAGTTTACCGGTTATGAGGGCAAGTATGTGCCCCTGGCAGAGACGGTTCGCGGTTTCAAAGAGATCATTGAGGGTAAGCACGACGAGATCCCCGAATCCTGCTTCCTGTTCGCCGGCACCATTGACGATGTGGTGGCCAAGTGGAAGGGTGAAGCCAAATGAAGCCGTTTTCTTTGAAGATCGTCACCCCCGACGGCCTGCAGTATGACGGACAGGCAGAGGAACTGATCGTTCGCACGGTCAGCGGCGACCTGGGAATTATGGCCGGTCATATTAACTGTGTGGCGCCGCTGGGTATGGGCGTTGCAAGCATCCAGATCGATGGGAAAAAGCGATATGGCGCCTGTATCGGCGGCATGGTATCCGTCATGGACGGCGCGGTGAAGCTGGTGCCTACCACCTTTGAGTGGGCGGATAAGATCGATGTGGTCAGAGCCCAGACTTCGGAACATCGCGCCCGGGAGATCCTGCAAAACACCACCGCGGGCGATGTAGACATACGCCTGGCAGAGGCACGGCTGAAACGGGCCTTGGTTCGCCAAAGCGCAGCCAAATATCAGTAAAACAAAAAGACACGATGCCAAAGCATCGTGTCTTTTTATAAACGCACCTCTACAGGGTCTTTTAATACCATAGTGTTCGGAGTCACAGCGCAATCCATAGCAAGAATCCGCACCCCGGCAACCGCGGCCTCCCGGAGGGCTGCCCCAAAAGCAGGGTCGGTAGCATCATTGGGGTGCAGGTATGCCACATCCGCCATTTGGATCACAAACAGCACATACGCCCCAAACCCCTCCCGGGCCAACTGGGTCAGCCCCCGCAGGTGCTTGACACCCCGGGCGGTGGGAGCGTCTGGGAAGGCGCAGACACCGTCCATTTCCAGAGTCACACCCTTTACCTCCAAAAAACAGAGCCTTCCGTCTTTGATAAAGGAAAAGTCGTAACGGGAGTCATCGTGGCGGCTTTCCGGTTTTATGTTTTCTACCTGCCCAAGTCCACCGGTCTCCAGCCACTCCCGGGCGGCAATATTGGGCGCTTGGGAGTCCATATTGATCAGCCGGTGGCCTTTTTGCACCGCGATCAGATCGTACCGGGTCTTGCGGATAGGGGAGGCCGCATCCAGACACCACACGGCTGCGCCGGGGGGCAAAAGCTCCCGACAGCGGCCGGTGTTTTTTACATGGCAAACTTCCTCTTTGCCTTCGATTTCAATGTGGGCGATAAACCGATTGGGCCTTGACCGGAAAATTCCGGATACCATTTTGCTGTATTCCATGACCGTCACATCCTTTCCCATACAATACCAGATTTTTGCGGCTTTGCCAAGGGAAAGGTATTGACTTTTTTGGAATATATGTTATAATTCTAACCGTTCCATATGGAGGCTTAGCTCAGCTGGTTAGAGCGCCTGCTTCACACGCAGGAGGTCGATGGTTCGAGTCCATTAGTCTCCACCAAATAAAAAGACCATCCGTTAGGATGGCCTTTTTATTTGGTTTATAATGAACTCGAAAGCCGGCACTTGGCAAGTGTCCGGTGGACACTTGCAACCGGCGTGGCTTTTCCGCAGAAAAGCGAGTCCATTAGTCTCCTACATAGCAGTTCAAAAACTGGTTGCTGCAATAATTTTTGCCCCGAAGGGCAAAAATGCAAATCGAGTCCATTCGTCTCCGTCATAGCGGTTCAAAAAAATCAGTCTACCTTCTTCACAGCTGTGTCAATACTGTCCCGGAACACAACATAGCGGTCATACAAGAATTCCAGCACAAAATTGGAGACCATAGAGATTGCCAGCACCAGATAGTCGTTCCAGCCCAGTTCTGCCAGCACCTGGCCACCCCAAGTGGACAGAGGGGTGAACACCAAATAGAATGCCGCCACCTTCAGCATAGCAATGGGCACATTGTTGGCCGCGTGGAAGGTAAACTTCCGGTTCAGTGTAAAATTCCACACCACCGACAGGACCAGTGCAGTCAGGTAGCACACCCAGTAATTCCAGTCAAATGCCTCATTCATCAGAGTAAAGGACAGGGTCTGTATCACCCCGGCGCTAACAGAAAAGAGCAAAAATTTAATCATGCGCACCAATTCTTTTTTGCGGTTCTCCATACAAATCCCTCCGGTTTCTGAATATGGAGTATTTTATCACAAACGAAAAGGCTTCTCAAGCATTTTCTCACCTGCAAAAATAAACCCCATTTTACTGCTGCCTCTTCCGGAAAGATGAAGATATGGCAATTTCTATACTTCAGCCTTTTTATTGTTGAAAAAGCAAAATTGCCATGCTATACTTGCCGTAAAGTCACACATATAGGAGGGAAAACAATGAATGCCGTGATCTCTAAAATGGAGCAGTATGTTTGGGAGAAATTATTTTATCCCGGTACAAATCTCATTTACGATCTGCGTCTTAATTTAGAGCCGGACGGGCTGCTGGCCGACTTGCCCACCCCCGAGGAAATTTCCCGCAACTACCCCAATCCGTGTTCTTGGAAAACGGGTATGGAAAACTCTATGCTAAACGCCGGACTTATGCTGGATGCAGTTTTGCTTCAATATCAAAAGACGGGGAATCCCGCAATGCGCCAGCTTGCAGACAAATTGTTTGAAGGCATTAAACTCTGCACTACCGTATCGGGTGTGGAGGGATTTTTGGCAAGAAGCGTTTGTCCCTTTGATGGTAAAAGCTACTATTTTGATTCTTCCCGTGACCAATATACCCATATCATATATTCTCTTTGTCATTACCTTAACAGCGATTTGTGTCAGGACAAGCAAGAGGTAAGAGATATTTTGCATGCTTTTGCCGCACGGGCCCATCGTAATATTTGCAAAGAAAACAACTACGATATGCTCCGCGCAGATGGCAAGGCAGGTTTCGTTTCCAAAATGTGGGGCAATATCGCCGGGCACGAATTTCTGCGTCTGCCAATGATCTACCTTGCGGCGCACTTTGCCACAGGCGAGGAAAAATGGAAACGCCTGTATCTTGAGCTGCGCGACGAGGCAATTGAGCGCTCCTATACTCTGATCGACAAAAACAGCAGACTGTTTATCTATTCGCAAATGCAGCTGTCCGTCCGCTTGCTGTATGAACTGGATGAGGAGTGCAAAGAACAGTATCGCAAACTGATGCACTTCGTGGTGGATACCTGCGCGCCGAAATTGATGGAAAGGGCAGAACTTATCAAAGCCAGCGGTATGCGTTTAGATAAGCCGTTCCTGCCTTGGCGATCCTTGCCATATGTAATGACCTTTGAGCTTGGCGAGCTTGAATATCGTATTCCCGACAGAGACAAATATGAGGACGAAGAATACTGGCCATTCCTGGATGTGGCTGATGTTATCATAGCTATGACACTCTGTCCCGACTGTGAAATTTCGGCACAATACCGCAATGCGTTCTTTGAAGTTGCCGCAATGATGGATATGGAACACCAGTACACCGAAGTTCCCATTCGCTTTGTTTCAGCATATTGGAATTTAAAGTGACAAAGATACGGGTTGTTTTGCTAGTTTTAATCTGCATCCGCTAACAAAGAATCAGCCGTCCCAGTTGGGACGGCTGATTGTTTTGGCGCTGATATCCTGTTGCGGTGCCCATTATAAAAAGAGGAGCTGCTAGCCTGTTGCGGTACCCGGTGTGCGCCTTGCCGGCAGTGCGGCTGCGTTGCACACCGACCGCAGCCACTCGCTTCGTCAAAGCACAAGTTACAATGCTCCATTTTCCGCAAGCGGAAAATTCCGACTGTACCTTGGCTTTTCCTCTCCCCACAAAGACTGCTTTGTGGGGTCCCCGTTTTTCTCCGCCACCGGCGGCGGTTGCCTCGCTCCCCAAATTTTCACTGGCCACCGTCCTCCCACGAAACTTTATTTCGCGGGAGCCCTCACCGACCTCGCGATTGAATCTGCGCTTCGCGCATGGGATGAGGTCGCCCGTTCATGCGGAGTAACAAAAAAAGAACTCCAACTCCTGATGGAGTTGAAGTTCTTTTGGAGCTGCTAGCCAGATTTGAACTGGCGACCTCATCCTTACCAACTATTTTGAAGCGATTTTTGCCTTGCGTTGCTTGTCATAAATTATTGGATAAAACCCTTGTGTATCAAGGACTTTTCGGATTTGCCTACCGCTGCTTGCTGTAGCTTGCAGTGGGTGTTTTGTGTTGGTTTTTCACGGCCCGTGTCGGTTTTGTGTCGGTTTCTACGCCTGCTTGATAGCGTCTCTAAATATCTGACTTGCCCGTTTTATGCTTTCTTGATCGGCGTGGGTATACATTCGGAGTGTGACAGCCTTGTCCGTATGACCCAGCTTTTCCGACACACTGGCGATGTCTGCGCCGTTAGTAATAGCGATACTGGCAAAGCTATGGCGGAGCTTGTGGGGATGCAAACCTTGAACGCCGTATTTCCTTGCAAAGTTTTGCAGGTAACGCGCCGGACTTTGAGGATGTATTGGCTCGGGGCTACCTTCCTGGGTAAATACATATTGGCTGATGGCTTTCCTGCTTTGCTCAAGCCGAAGCTCACGCAGCAGCGCAATGATCTGCGGATCTACATCAATGGTGCGGCTTCGCCCGTTCTTGGGGGTATCCAAATAGATACCTTTGTCTGGGGTATAACAGAGGTTGCCACAGATGGTGATGGTGTTTTTGGAAAAGTCTACATCTTTCCACTGTAGTCCACAACATTCACCCCGGCGGATCCCAGTGTCGATCAGCAGACGGATCATTGCTCGCCATTTTAGTGGCTCCTGGGATAGGCAATTCCATATGTGTCGGATTTCTTCCACAGTATAAGCCTCTGCCTCTTGCGTTTTCACTTCGTCCTTTCGGGGTCTGGGGCGCAACACCTTGTCCATTGGGTTTCGGTCTATTAAGTCTGCCAGATATGCCATTTTAAACAGCCCGTGCAGGACAGTATACACTTTGATCACGGTACTGTGGGTTTTGTTTTGTGCCTGCATGGATAGCAACAGCGCAGTAATCTGTGCGGCCGTTACCTCCGGAAGCTTGAAATCTCCTAAAACGGGATATATCCACTTGTTCAGATTGCCCTGATAACCTGTCCTTGTGTTTTCGGAACAGCGGATCGCCAGAGAAGGCATAGCCGGTAGCCACCACAGAGGAAGTGTCATTCACCGCTGTGCCTGCCCAGATGCCAAAGGCTTCGTCTGTCATATGAGCAATTCCAGCAAGCTATGGCTATTGGTGTCACCGCACCTTTCTACCTGAGCAAGCTGTTTGTGCCTTATTTTGCGGAAGGTGCCAGTATTATCAATATTTCCTCCTCCCGTGATCGGATGAGCCAGCCCCAGAGC
>JAZNRW010000121.1:0-35875 GCA_045590835.1 Faecousia sp. | reverse complement strand
CTGCGGCTGGATAAGAAAAAGATTGCCATGATTGTTGCGATTTCTACAGGCAGCGTGCTGGTTGCACTGGTGGTTGCGCTGATCGTTTGCGCAGCTGTTTTGGGCGCGAATTTGACCACCGTCCTGAGTGTCATTTCCGGTATTGTTCTGCTGGGTGGCTCGTTCGCAGCATATTATTTGCTGCAGATCGATAAGAAAAAGATCGCGATGATCGTTGGGCTTTCTGCAGGCGGTGTGCTGGTTGCGCTGGTGATTGCTCTGATTGTTTACGCAGCTGTTATGGGCGCGAAAGCGACCACCGTTCTGAGCATTATTTCCGGCGTTGTTCTGCTGGGTGGCGCGGTCGCAGCGTATTATTTGCTGCGGCTTGATAAGAAAAAGATCGCAATGATCGTCGGTCTTTCTGCAGGCGCAGTGCTGGTAGCGCTGCTGATTGCGCTAATCGTTTGCGCAGCCGTCAATAATGCGAAACCGACAGATGCCACAACTGCGCCCACCGGAAGTGAGACTACCGAACAGACCGATGCTACCACCGGTGAACCTACCGCTGATTCTACGGAGGATACCACCGGCGAATCCATGGAAGATACCACCGCTGATCCTACGGAGGATACTACCGCTGAACCTACGGAGGATACCACTACTGAGCCTACCGAAGCCCCTACCACTGCACCTACAGTAGAACCCACTGTTCCTCCCACCACAGCGCCCCCTCCGGTGAAAACATACCTTGACCTGGCTCAAATGACCATCGTGCTGCCTTCCAATGCGACCGATGTGGAGAAGACTGCTGCCAAAGAGCTGGCCTCCTATGTCAATAAGATGACCGGAAAAACGCTGACGACCGTCACCGAAGGAACTGCGGTCAATGGCGGTATTTATGTGGGCGCGACTACATTTGCAAAGAACAACAATATAACTTGTCCCACCACAGAATACGGTGAAGGCTGGGCGATCAAGGCGATCGGTGACAACCTCGTGCTGTATGGTGAGGCAACCCGCGGCACATTGTATGCAGTGTTCCATTTGCTGGAGGATGTTCTGGGTGTCCACTGGTGGACATTCGCCGAGGAGTATGTGCCCAGCGTAGAGAAAGCCGTGGTTCCGCTGAATTATTCCGACAGCGGCGCGCCTGCCTTCAAATTCCGGGATTTGCACCTGGGCAGCGGATTGTATAAAACAGAGAATTTGTTCATGGTCCACAATCGCATGAACGGTAGTTTCTCCAACCCGCCTGTGGGTTACGGTACGGAGGAAACCTTCGGTCAGCCTTCCCACGTGCACTCCTTTAGTTATTATGTTCCCAACTCTATGTTCAGTGAGCATCCGGAGTGGTTCTCCGAGATTGGAGGTCAGCGCGTACAGAGCAGCCAGCTGTGTATGACCAATCAGGAATTGGTTACCTATATGACGAATAAAGTCGTAGAATACATCGAGAAGGATATAAAGGCTTCTAAGGCGTTCGGTGCTGCGCGTCCTCGTTACTATTCTCTGAGCCCCAATGACTATGCAAAGTTCTGCCAGTGCGATGCTTGCCAAGCTGCGATCAACAAGAGTGGTTTGTCCGGTTACCTGCTGCAGTTTGTGAACAAGATTGCTGCCGGAGTTGGGAACAAGTACCCGGATGTTTTGATTGATACACTGGCATACTGGCAGTATATTGAGCCGCCTAAGGATGACACAAAGCCCGCCCCCAACGTGCTAATTCGCTTAGCGGATAACTATATGGATATTAACCATAGCTTTGACCACCGCAATAACGAAAAGTTTATGGAGTATCTGAATAAATGGGGTCAAATTACACAGAAGGGTCAGCTCTTTGTTTGGGACTACGCGGTCCACTACTATGTCGATGGCGTATCTCCCACTATGTACAAATACCCCAAACACTTCCAGACGCTGCTGAATAACGGTGTGACCGGCTACTTTGCTGAGCAGCAAAATCCCATTAATACGGATTTCTGGGATTTGAAACTGTGGCTCAATGCCAAGCTGTTGGAAGATCCTTATCAGAACTTCGATGCTTTGATGGATACCTTCCTGAACGGCTACTATGGCGCAGGCGGTCCCTATGTCCGCAGATATCTGGATATGGTGGGCGGTCTGCTTGAGAATTCCAATATTTATGGCGCATTTAACCAGCGTACATTAAGTCCCGGATGGATGACATATGATGTAGTCATTGCTGCGGATACATACTTTGATATGGCTTTTGAGGCGGTCAAGGGGGATGAAATCCTCCTCAGACGGCTGCGGCTGGCCAGAAACGGCTTGGATCGGGTGATTTTGGAAAGGTTTGAGGACTACCAAGAGGCTGCGCAGAATGCAGGCAAGACCTTCAACTTTAACAAAAAGGCGTTGTGCCAAAGCATTATTGCTTGCTTGGAAGAACAGAACAATCTGCGCAGTGGCCAGGACTCTATGGTAAGTGACACACTTCTGCCATATTACAAGAACATTTTAAATAGCTTGAGCTAATAAAATATTGAAATCCTTTATACGGTTAAAAAGTCAATTATATTTGGAGGAAAATCTATGGAGATAAAATTGTCCCCAAAAGCAACGGCTGCAGAAATGATCGCTGCTGAGGAACTGAGAGCTGCAGATCCTGCGAAAACCTATTCTTACTCTGCGTATGATGTGTACTTACCCTTGAAACATGTAGATGAGGATAAACTTGTGGATGATTCGGCTGCATACCTTGGCAAAGCGGTTAGAATTAAAACCAACGAGCGCAATAAAAAAACAGTCGATGTATCGAAAAAAGGACTTAAGCTGTATGTTCCGGATGCTTATATGATCGAGCCCAATATTGGAACGATTCCCCCGGAGCAACTGATCGCAGACGGTGAATATCATCTGTATAAGCTCCCCAATACGGTGATTGTCTCCGATAAACCGGCAAGATTTTTGATGGTTTTTGATGATTGGCGTTTTCAGTTTCCTGAGATTACTTCCGATCTTTCTCACATTCCCAACACACCTGTAGACCTGTATCTGTCTATGAAGCTTACCGGCGATATGAGCTTCCAGGATCCGGAAAATCTGCCTATATTCTATTTTGACAGATTTTTTGTTGTTAGCCCCGTTGCCAAAAAGTGTGAGTCTGTGGTGCTGGAAGAGGTTACTCCGCTGGAGCTTCCGAAAATGGATGTGGGGGCAGATGCGTTGGATCTGACCCAGATGAAGGTCGTGCTGCCCAAATCAGCAACTGCGGTTGAACAGAATGCCGCAAAAGAACTGATCACCTATGTGGGCAAGATGACCGGTAAGACCATTGAAACCGTTACTGAGGGCGCAGCAGTTGACGCCGGTATTTATGTAGGTGATACTGCCTTTGCGAAAGCCAACAATGTGACATATCCTGCCAGCGAATACCATGAAGGCTGGGCGATCAAGGCCGTTGACGGCAACCTTGTCCTGTGCGGCGGTGAAGCCCGTGGCGCACTGTATGCGGTTTACCATCTGCTGGAGGATGTTCTGGGTGTCCACTGGTGGTGCTGCGACGAGGAGTTCGTGCCCAGCGCAAACCCGTTGGTTCCGCGGAATTATGCGGCCAGCGGTGCGCCCGCCTTCAAATATCGGGACATTCACCCAGGCGCTTTACATAGGATGGAAAACATGTTCATGGTCCGGAATCGTCTGAACGGTTGGTGCACCAACGCGACTGCAGACTTTGGCGGCTATGAAAGCTTTGGCTCTCCTGTCTATGTACACTCTTTTAACTACTATGTACCCGACTCTATGTTCGAAGAGCATCCGGATTGGTTCTCTCTGATAGACGGCAAACGCACAGAGAGCAGTCAGTTGTGTATGACAAACCCGGACCTGATTGCTTATATGAAGTCAGAACTCCTGCGGTACATTGACTTGGATATTGAAAAGGCAAAGCAGAAAGGCACCGCGCGTCCCCGTTGGTATTCGCTGTGTCCCAATGACCGGGATAAGTTCTGCCAGTGCGAGGCCTGCCAGGCGGTGATCAAGGAACAGGGTATGTCTGGGTATCTGCTGAATTTCGTCAACGAAATTGCTTCGGTGGTGGAAGATAAATATCCGGAAATTATGGTGGATACCTTGGCGTATTGGCACTATATGGAGCTGCCCAAGGGTGATATCAAGCCTGCCAAAAATGTGCAAATGCGCTTCGCAGAAAATCTGATGGATATTACCCATAGCTTTGCCCATCCCAATAATGTGAAGGCTTTGAGCTATTTAAAGGATTGGGCTGCAGTTACACAAAAGGGTCAGCTGTTTGTTTGGGATTATGCGGTCAACCACGGCATCAATGGCGTAACACCCACTATGCATAAATACTCGGAACACCTCCGGACGATTTTTGAAGCGGGAGCAACCGGTTACTTCTGCGAGCTGCAAAGCCCCATTGGAGCAGATTTTTGGGATATGAAGATGTGGCTGAACGCCAAACTGCTGGAAGATCCTTATCAGGATTACGATGTTTTGATGGATACCTTCCTGAACGGCTACTATGGCGCAGCCGGCCCGTATGTGAGAAAATATCTGGATCTGGTGTGCAGATTGTTCGACAAGTCCAATATCTACGCCAGCTTCGCCATGGAAACACTGAGCCTCAAGTGGCTGACCTATGATGCGGTTGTTGCCAGCTATGTATACTTCGATCAGGCATTTGCGGCGGCCGATGGAGACGAAACCATATGCAGACGGCTTCGCCTGGCAAGAAATTGCTTGGACCGGCATGTTCTTGCACGGTTTGGCGCTTACCAGAACGATGCCCAAGAGGCAGGCAAGGCATTTAACCTTGATAAAAAGGAAATCTGCCAAAATATTATTGAGTGCCTTAATGAACAGATTGCCCTGCGTGGAGAAACAGATCCTCGCGCGAAGAATACACTTCTACCGTACTATCAGAAGATTTTAGAGGGTATGGGCTAACAGAAAGTCGTTTAACGCGCTTTTACACCGTGTATTTAGGCAGTGATGGGAGTAGCTTCTGCAACTATGATTTTCTGAAGTAATTGCATAAGTAATGCCCGCCGGGAAACCGGCGGGCATTTTTTACAAAAAATATTGCAACTATCTTTTCTTTGTTTTATAGTGTATACTGTAATCGAAATAGTGTAAGCAAACGATCAAATTGCTTTATGAAAATTTAAGAAAATGAAGGGAGCATACAATGAAACGGCATAAAAAACAATATATCAGCATACTGATGACAATTGCGCTGCTAACAGTGCTGATCTTTTGCACGTCTTGCGCAAATAAGAAGCCGGCAGATGCTACAACTGCGCCAACAGGAAGTGGTACAACCGAGCAAACCGGCGAACCTACGGAAGAAACCACCGGCGAAGCGACAGAAGAAACTACAGTTCCGCCTACTACAGAGCCTTTAACTGCTGAAAATTCTCTTGATTTGGGGAAAATGCAGATTGTGCTGCCTGTAGATGCTACCGATGTGGAAAAGACCGCTGCCGACGAGCTGGTGGACTATGTCAATAAGATGACCGGAGAAACACTGACGATCGTAACCGAGGGTGCAGCGGTAGATGCCGGTATTTATGTGGGTAATACTGCCTTTGCCCAGACCAATCAGGTATCGTATCCCGCTACAGAATACGGTGAAGGCTGGGCGATCAAGGTGATCGGAGACGATCTTGTGCTTTGTGGCGAAGCGACCCGCGGTACGCTCTACGCAGTTTATCATCTGCTTGAAGATGTTCTGGGCGTCCACTGGTGGAATTTCGCCGAGGAGTATGTGCCCAGCTTGGAAAATGCCTTTGTTCCAAAGAACTATGATGATCAAGGCGCGCCTGCCTTCAAATTCCGGGATTTGCACCTGGGTGGTACATTGTATAATTCAGAGAATTTGTTCTTTGTGCGCAATCGCGTGAACGGTAATTTTTCTAACCCGCCGGAAGGTTACGGTGGGAAAGAGACTTTCGGCCAGCCTTCCTTTGTGCACTCCTTTAGCTACTATGTGCCCGACTCTATGTTCAAAACAAATCCGGAATGGTTCTCCATCGTAAGCGGTAAACGCAAAGAGGGCAGTCAGCTGTGCTTGACAAATCAGGAACTGATTTCCTATATGAAGGAATCTCTCGTATCTTACATCGAGAAGGATATACAGGCTTCTAAGATGTTCGGTGTTGCGCGTCCTCGTTGGTATACATTATGCCCCAATGACCGGGGTGGGTTCTGCGAGTGCGAGCCCTGCCAAGCTGTGATCAACCAGAGCGGTTTGTCCGGCTATCTACTGAAGTTTGTGAATGAACTTGCTTCGGAGGTAGAAACAAAGTACCCGGATGTTCTTATCGATACACTGGCGTACTGGCAGTATATAGAACCGCCTTTGGATGATACAAAGCCAGCTAAAAATGTGCAGATTCGCTTTGCAGGTAGTCCGATAGATACTACCCATAGCTATGCCCATCCCAACAACAAAGAGGTCCTGCGCTATTTGAAGGAATGGATTGAACTTACTGAGGAAAATCAGCTCTTTGTTTGGGATTATATAGTGAGCTACCACGTCAATGGTATATCACCCACTATGTACAGATTACCGGAACACTATCAGACTCTGTTGGAATTGGGTGTAACCGGTTACTTTGGCGAGCTGCAAAATCCCATCAATGTGGAATTTTGGGATATGAAACTGTGGCTGAATGCCAAGATGATGGAGAATCCGTATCAAGACTTTGATGCCTTAATGGACACCTTCCTAAACGGCTACTACGGCGCGGCAGGCCCCTATGTTAAAGATTATCTGGATTTGGTGGGAGGTCTGCTTGCGGATTCTGACACATATGTCCAGTTTGGTCAGCAGACAATCAACCCCAGCTGGCTAACCTATGATGCGGCTGTTGATTCGGATGCATATTTTGATGAGGCATTCAAGGCGGCAGATGGGGACGAAACCTTGCTCAGACGGTTGCGTTTGGCTAGAAACTGCCTGGATCGGGTGATTTTGGAAAAGTTTGATGAGTATCAATTGGCTGCGCAGGAAGCTGGCAAGGACTTTAACTTTGATAAAAAGGAACTGTGCCAAAGCATTGTTGATTGTTTTAACGAACAGCAGGAATTGCGCAAAGGTGAAGACTCTTCGTTAATGGACACGCTTTTGCCGCACTATGAGGATCTGTTAAACAGTCTGGGTTAACAAGAAAGCTGCTTTCAGTGTTTTGCGCTGCGCATTTAAGTAGTGTCGGAGCAGCTTCCGTAATGCAGGATAATTGCATAAATTCAATGCCCGCCGGTTTCTCGGCGGGCGTTATTTTATAATGAGACAGCGGTAGTCAGGCAAAAAATAATTCGTATATATCTAATAATACTGCTATCTTTTTTTTATTTTATGGTGTATACTGTAAAAGGAAAAGTAAATGAAGAATATAGGCTGATATACCGTCAGGCAAATTCTCCCGGCAGCGCTGAGCGGATATATCATGACCTGTTCGCGTAAAACAATTCTTTCTATAAAGGAGTTATCTATGGATGTAGCAATTGAATGTATGGCATATCGCCGTACGCCTTTTTGGAAAAAACCATTTCTATACCTTTTGTATGGCCTTGCGGGTCTGTCCTTTATTGTCGCTTCTGTGTTTTCACTTCTTTATGTTGTTGCAATTGCCTTTGGCTTGGCCGCATATTTCTTTCGGAAAACCATTGACCAGGAAATCGATTACAGCTACTACGATGGGGAACTTCGGGTGGACAGGGTCGCTTCTCAATCTACCCGGAAGCACTTAAAGACTTTCCAAACGGAAAAAATTGAAATACTTGCGCCTGCAGGGTCTGCCCGCCTACGGAATTTTGCTCATAGAAATGTCAGTTTTCTTAACTACAGCGGTATCAGCTACGCAGAAGACAGCGAGCTGTATGTGATGTACTACAATCACCAATATCAAGTCTTACTTACCCTTTCTGAGAAAATGGTCAAAGCATTGAAACGCGCGCACCCCTATAATGTATATCTGGATGATTCCGAAAACTATTGATTAGGAGAAATGGATATGAACGAACGAGTCATTGCGCCCGAGTATACCCCCGTAAAGAATGTGGCCCTTAAAAAAGGCCTGCTGTTTGATGCTTTTGAAAACAACAAAAGCTACCTGAAAAAATATTTCACCCTTGACGATCTGCGCTATCCCTTCCGGGATCGGATCGGACAGGATTGTCCCCGGAGCAGACCCTTGGCGTTCTTCTGGGAGACAGATTTGGAAGGCTCCAATGCCGGACGTTTCCTGATGGGCGCAGGCAATTCCCTGTGCTACTGCGAAGACGAAGAACTGAAAGCCGAAATGGATGCCCTGGTCAAGGAGATCAGCGTATGCGCTGACAGCGACGGCTACTGCATGGGCTTCCGCAAAGAGGACTTTATGATTCTGGAACGGGCAAACTATACCCGCTCCTGGCTGACCCGCGGCCTGCTGGCTGCCCAGCGCAGCGGTTCCAAGGAAGCAGGGGAGACCATTCGCCGCTTCCAAGATTGGTTCAACGCCTATCCCAACCGCCGTAAAGCTGCTGAGCTGCACCTGAGCTACCAGGGTATGATCGCAGATATGGAAATGGCGCTGTCTCCACTGGGTACACAGGAGGATTGGCAGAAGAGCGAGGCTCTGTACACCATTCCCTCTTGGGTGGAAGACCTGCTGGCAGGGGACACCAAGACCATCTGGCAGCGGCCCAACGACGGCGCACACGGTTATGAGCTGAATGCCATTATCTCCTATCTGGAGCTTTACCAGCTCTCCGGTAACGAGAAGTACCTGCAGGCGGTGCTGTCTGCCTGGCAGATGTTTAAGGACTACTGGATCCATATCGGCGGCAATGTAGCCATTTGCGAAGAACACGACGCGGTATTTAATTACCTGCCTGCTTCCCGGCATATCAGCGCCGACAAGCACACCGGTGAAACCTGTAATAACGTATGGTGGCTGCTGTTGAATCAGCGACTGCTGCAGCTGTTCCCCAACGAGGAAAAGTATGCCCGGGAGATCGAAGAATCTCTGTATAATGTGATCCTGCCTGCTCAGGTGGGGGATCTGGGCATTCGCTATCATGCCTACCTGCACGGCATTAAGGATGCTGCCTATACAGAAAACACCTGCTGCGAAGGCACCGGCGCGATGATCTACGGTATGCTCCCCGGCTTGGTTTATAACCTACATAATGCAGATAACGGCGTGACTGTGAATCTGTTTGCCGATTCCGAAATCACCTTTGGCGATGGTTACGGTCTTCGCATGGAGACCATGTTCCCCGAGGACAATGCAGTTTCCATTACAGTTTCCGGTAATGGAACATTCCCCCTGCGGATTCGTGTTCCTTACTGGGTGTCTGAGGATGTTCGCTTCTGTGTTAACGGCGCGGAAGTTGCCACCGGTAAGGCAGGTACATATATTACGCTGGAGAGAACCTGGAATTCCGGTGATGTAATCACCTTTACCCTCCCCAGAACCGTTCGCACAGTGCGGTATGAGGGTATGACCGTGGTCAATGGATATGAGCGGTATGCCCTGATGGACGGCCCGATCCTCATGGCTGTCAGCGGTGAGACCCAGGCATTTTCTCCTGAGAAGATCGCGTGGAATGAAAAGGCGGGTCTGGATTCCCGCGCCGATTGGAACTGCACCCACTGGATCGGCAGCTTGGACGACGCCGGCAACTTCCTGCCGGGCAGCCTGTCTGTAATGCCCTATTATCTGGTGCCCAATGAGCAGGAGTTTACCTGCTTCCCGCTGGTAAAGCAGCATAGCACAAAGAATCCTATATCTCCTGAGGAGGCATTCCGTACCGGTATCTGCCGCAGCATCCGTTGCGGAGACACGGATATTTCCCTGGCAGGTATTCCCGCCGGCAGCTTCCTGATGGGACAGGAGGACTTCGAGCCTTGCGAGCGGCCTGTACATCCTATGACTATCGCAGACAGTTTCTTCCTGGGAGTCTATCCTGTTACCCAGGCCCAGTACGCAGCGGTTATGGGCTTTAATCCCAGTGACAACAAGGGTGACGACCTGCCTGTGGAATCTGTCAGCTATGACGATGCCCTTGCTTTTATTGAGAAGCTCAACAGTCTGCAGACCGAGGTTACTTTCCGTCTGCCCACCGAGGCCGAGTGGGAGTTCGCCTGTCGTTCCGGTAGCCGGGACATCAACGGCTACGGCACGGATACTCTCCGGAAGTTCTCTCAGTATATGTGGAACTACCAGCAGCTGGGCACCCAGTCTGTGGAGACCAGCGCTCTGCCCACTACCCATCCTGTGGGCCTGAAGCTGCAGAACGCCTGGGGTCTTTATGATATGCTGGGCAATGTAGGCGAATGGTGCGCAGATGTTTACCGTTCCTATGAAGAGGGCGGATTTGTCAACGAGGAACTGCGTGTGATTCGTGGCGGCTCTTATACCGATTTGGCCACCTATTGCCGCTGCGCTACCAGAAATGCTCTGGAGCATGATTGGAAGAACCGGTTTACCGGTTTCCGCCTGGCCGCAGATCTGCGATGATCCTATAAGAGTATGGGAGGATTTTATGGAGCGTTTGAATGCATTGCTTAGAAAAGAAAACCCCAGTTATTTGACACCGCTGTTTTGGGTGCACGGAGAGGACGAAGCTCTGTTGCGGGAAATGGTTGGCCATATGAATGACAACGGGGTAGGGGAGTTTGTGATCGAATCCAGACCCCATCCAGATTTTCTGGGAGAGCGTTGGTGGCAGGATTTAAGCATCCTGCTGGACGAAGCGAAAAAGCGGGATATGAAGGTGTGGTTCTTTGATGACTGCGCCTACCCCAGCGGCTATTCCGCCGGTAAGATCCGGGACAACCATCCGGAATACCTGAAGGTATACCTGGCTGAGCGGCATCTGGATGTGATCGGCCCCCAGGAGGATGTCCAGTTTTGGCAGAAGGCTTGGGTAGAGTCGGATAAAGGGGAAGAGCTGGTGGCTGTTGTGGCTGCCAAGAGAGCAAATACGCTGGACAAGCTGGATTTCGACTCCTTGATAGACATTACAGATCATGTGCAGGACGGTATGCTCTACTGGAATGTGCCGGAAGGCAATTGGCGCATTTTCTTCTTTGTACAGACACGGGAAGACGGCGAAAGAGGGACAAAGGATTATTTAAATCCCATTGAGCCGGAGCCAGTAAGAGCCTTTATTGACTATGTTTATGAGGAGCATTATAAGCATTTTGCCGATGAATTCGGAAAGACCATTGCCGGTTTCTTTTCTGATGAACCCCGCTTTGGCAATATGGCATCTTATGAGGCAAAACTGGGCTGTACCGACAATTTTAATGCCAACTGGCGTCCGGTTGTGGTGCTTCCCTGGTCTAGAACACTCCTTCGCCAGCTGAGCGAGCAGTGGCAGGGAGACTTTACAAAGGTACTGCCTTGCTTGTGGTATGATGCCGGCGAGCGCACCGCCGGTGTGCGGTTTACCTATATGGATCTGGTTAGCCGGTTGTTTGCGGAGAACTATACCCAGCAGATCGGTGATTGGTGCCGCGCCCACAAGGTAAAGTACATTGGCCATTTGATTGAAGACAACGGCGCTCACGCCCGCCTGGGCTATGGCGCAGGTCACTTCTTCCGCTCTATTAAGGGACAGGACTATCCTGGCCTTGATTTGATCCATCAGGTTTGGCCCGGTGTGGTTGACGGAAGGTTCTCGTCACAGGTGGGCTATTTGGATGCGGATTTCTACTATTGGGGCATTACCAAGATGGCTTCGTCTTCCGCGCATATCACATCTGAGGATAGCGGAACCACCGTCTGTGAAATTTTTGGCGCATACGGCTGGCAGGTGGGCCTGAAGATGATGAAATGGCTCACAGACCATTTGTGTGCCCGTGGCGTTAACCGCCTGATCCCCCATGCCTTTTCCCCGAAGGCCTGTGACGGGGATGCGCCGCCCCACTTCTATGATCGTGGCCTGAATCCCCAGTGGCGGTATTTTAACATCTGGTCCACCTACGCAAATCGTGTGTGCCATCTGCTTACTGGAGGCAATCATGTGGCTACAGCGGCCGTTTTGTACCATGCTGAGGCAGAATGGGCAGGGGAGTATATGCCCTTTGAAAAGCCTGTGAAGGCGCTTGCAAAGCAGCAGATTGACTGCGATGTGGTGCCTGTTGATACCTTCCTGGAGTTGGGCAATGCCTGCATAAAAGATGGTTGCCTGCAGATTGGCGGTGAGCGCTATCGTGCTATGATCGTTCCCTATGCGGAAAAACTCCCTGAGGGTATGCTGGAGAGCCTGTGCCATATGGCAAAGGCCAATATCCCAGTATTCTTTATGAATGACTATCCTGCTGGCAGCCCCCTGCAGACAGACGCCGTAGCCGGCCTGTTGGCAGAACTGAGGGCAAACCCCAATGTGTATGTTTCCACCTGTGACCAGCTGGCAGAAGAAATTCAAAAGAGAGACCTGCACGAGGTAACGGTACCCACCGACGAAACCTATCTGCGCTGCTATCACTATCAGCATAATACCTATGGCACCTATTTCCTGGTGAACGAGGCAAAATTTGAGCCGGTTCATACCACTATGACGCTGAAGGCTACAGGTGTTCCCGTGTTCTATGACGCCATGGAAAACACCTACGACTATCCTGCCTACACCCAAAACGATGGGGAGCTTACCATTCAGGTAGATCTGGATGCCTTCCAATCCCGGTTTGTGTTCGTGTTTGAAGACGCAGCTGCTGCCGATGTATTTACTGCATCCGGCGTAACAGCGGACAGAAAGGCTATGTTGGGCGCATTTACTCCGGAAAGCACCGGTGGGGAATTGCTCCTGAAACTGGATACCCAGTGGAAGGTTTCTACCTCCAAGGCGCCGGAGGTTACCGTGTTTGAAGAGCAGCCGACGATCACAAAGCTGGGAAGTGTGGCTGTTCCCGGCCTGCTGCCGTTCTTTACCGGAACTATCCGCTACGAGGCAGACTTTGAGCTGCAGGATACGAAGCAGAAGGTCTGCCTTGACCTGGGTCGTGTGTATGAAATTGCAGAGCTTTGGATCAACGACCAATTGGTCGGCAGTAAGATCGCACCGCCCTATTGCTATGAAGTGAGCGAATTCCTGAAAAGCGGCCGCAATACCATCCGCGTGGATGTGACCAATACATTGGCCAAGGAACGGGGCGACAACCTGCTGGATCGGGATATGGCGCAAGAACCCTCGGGACTAATCGGGCCTGTTCAGTTTTGGCGCATGAAGGATATCCCCTAATTATTGAAAAAGGACGGAATGTACGATGGCATACGAATATCAGTGCCTGCAAAAAGAGCATAATTACCAGTTCCGCAGAGAGCTGGAAAAGATCCACAAGCCCAACAGACGGGATCTGTCTGTGGTACGCGGAGAAAATGAGATCGAAATTGGAGACGGCTGGTCCATTTTGGTGGAGGAGAACTGCTCCAAGGTGATTTTGAATGTGGCAAAGGACCTGCAGGATTATCTTCTGACCAGTATGAATGTGTCCGTGCTGCTGAGGGTTAAGAAAGACCTTTCTGATGATATTGTCAGCGGCAGTAAGATCATCGTCTTGGTGGAAAACAAGCAGGGTCTGACAAAGAAAAACAGCTATCGTCTGTACTGCGGTGAGGACAAAATCATTGTGTCCGGCTTTGACCCTCTGGGCACTGCCCACGGCAGCTATCACCTGGAAGATTTGATGAATCTGAAGGAAGCGCCTATTCTGTCTTGCCAGGATGTGGTCAGAGCGCCTGCCTTTGCCCCCAGAATGGTGCATTCCGGCTGGGGAATGGATCAGTACCCGGATTCTCAGCTTCGCGCTATGGCACACTACGGCTTTGACACTGTGCTGGTGACGATCAAGGGCGTGGACAAAACAGCTACCGGATATGTGGATATCAACAACCTGATTGACCGGGCAGCTGAATTCGGAATCGGCGTCTATCTGTACAGTAACATCAAAGTACGAATTCACCCGGATGACGAGGGCGCAGAAGCACACTATGAGCAAGTGTACGGAACGATGTTTGCCCGTTACCCCAATATTAAGGGTATTATTTTGGTTGGAGAGTCTGTGGAATTCCCCAGTAAAGATGAGCGTACCACAGGAAAGCTCCGTGGTGATGTTGATCCGGATTCACTACCGGATAAGCGTCCCTCACCCGGTTGGTGGCCCTGCCGGGATTATCCCCAGTATATCAATATGCTCAAAAAGGTTATCCGCAGACACGACCCGGAGGCGGATATCGTGTTCTGGACCTATAACTGGGGTTGGGCGCCGGAGGAAGACAGAGTTGCGCTGATCAAGTCACTGCCGGAAGACATCACCGTTATGGTCACCTTTGAGATGTTTGAAAAACTCAAGCGGGAGAATGTTCATAACCTTACTGTGGACTACACCCTGTCTTTTGAGGGTCCCGGACACTACTTTACTTCTGAGGCAAAGGCGGTTAAGGAACGGAACATCCCTCTGTATACCATGAGTAACGCTGCCGGCCTTACCTGGGACTTCGGTGTTGTACCATTTGAACCCACACCCTTCCAGTGGGCAAAACGCTATCAAGCATTACTGGACGCCCATGAAAAGTATAACCTGTGCGGAACGATTGATGCGCACCACTACGGTTGGTGGCCGTCTGTGATCAGTGAACTTTCCAAGTGGTGTCTGTGGAGTCCCTATGTTTCTGTCGAGGAGATGGCCTATAAGCTGGCCTGCAGAGAGTATGGCAAAGAGGCAGCTTCCCTGGCGGTGGATGCATGGCGCAAGTGGAGCGAGGCGCTTCGGTACTATACGCCTTCGGACGAGGACCAGTACGGTCCTTTCCGAATCGGTCCCTCTTACCCGCTGGTCCTGCAGGTCGAAAATCTCCACAAAGCCTATGCTGGCAATTTACACCTGCCACAATCCGAGCATGCCCTTACCGGTAACAGCATTTTCTTTACCAAATATCAGCCGTTTGAATTTGCCCATCAGACTCCCGGTTTCGCCCGTACCAATACAGAAATCCGCAGCCTAAACCGTATGCAGCAGCTGTGGGACGAGGGTGTGGAGCTGTTTGAGCAAGCTATGGGCAGTGTCCCGGAACATAAGCGCCGTAATGCGGAAAAAATGCTGAATCTGGGCAGATTCATTGCTACCATTATCACTACAGCTATTCATGTGAAAAATTGGTATCGATTGAATATGAAGCTGCGGTTGGAAGATGATCTGGCGAAGGCACAGGAAATCTGTCAGAGCTTGATCCAGCTGGGCAGGGAAGAGATCGCCAATGCCCGGACTGCGATCCCGCTGGTGGAAGTGGACTCCCGCCTGGGCTATGAGCATACTATGCACTATATGACCGACAGAGAGCATCTGGAGTGGAAGATCGAACAGGTCAGACGGGTGATCAAGGAAGAGATTCCCGAGATCCTTGGAAAAATACAGGAGACCATAGACTTCGCTGCAAGTACGCAAAATTGAAGATAGTAATATTTGGGGCAGGTGTGTACACCTGCCCCAAATGCTATGCAATTAAAAAGGAGCACCGCTTATGCGGTGCTCCTTTGCCTATGCTGTGATTAACCTGCAGCCAGGACCATATCGGTTTCCAGACGGGAAAGGTCAACCTGAGTGATGGTAGCATCCTTCAGCAGACCTTCGTACCATTCGGTGGTGTCTTCAGAACGCATATCCTCCTGGATCATATAGTCACGGTAGGTCAGCTCATCGTCGCCTACGTAGTACATCACATGGTAGCCGTATTCAGATTCAATGACCTCGGTATCACCGGCCTTCCGGGCCTCGTCAATGGACCAGTTCAGGAAACTGGGCACATAATCGGATTCTTTGTGGATGTCCTCAAACAGACCGCCGCTGGAGGCAGAACCGTCATCAGAGTGCTCTTTCACCAGTTCGATGAAACTCTCTTCGGTGGCATCGCCATCGGTCCATTCCTTCAGGAACTTTTCGGCTGCTTCTTTAGCGGTAGCTTTCTCGGCATCGGAGTAAACGGTATGGCCATCTTCGTCCTTCGTGCCGCCTTCAAACTTAACCAGCAGGTGGCGGACGTTTGCCAGAGGACGCATATTATCGTCACGATCCTGGTACAGTACAACATAGTAACCGCCGACAGTTTCCTCATCTTCCTCGGTGTGGGGATCGGTAGAAGTGATCTTGTTTTCAAATACCTTAATGTCGTTTTCTGCGCGGCCTTCTTCAGCCAGCCACTCACGGTAAACCTCAGAAATCAAAGTGTAGCGAGTGTCAGCATACTTGGAAGTTGCGGCGCTTTCGTTCTCGGCGTTGATCTCCAGAGCTTTGATAGCCTTATCAAGAGTCAGAACACTGTCGTTCTTGGCAAGCTCCTCTGCAACAGCCTTGGCTTCGGCAATGGCAGCAGCCTTCTCCTCGTCTGTATACACTGTGTGGCCGTGCTCATCCTTGGTGCCACCCTCACGGAAAGCGCTGGCGCTGACATAGTAAGCGGCAAAGTCAAAGTGGCTGTATTCGACTTCCTTGTCCTTTTCGAAGTCACGAATATCCTGATCGGTGTAAGTCAAGTCGGTCATATGTTTATTGTAATAACTGGACGCAAGGGTAGAAATATTGTTATACTCTGTATAAGACTCCACATCAGAACCAAAACCGTAAGTAGCCTTCAGATAATCGTCTGTCTTGCTATAGCCGTAGATCTGTGCATAGAAGTCGATGTTCTGCATGTTATACTTGAGCTGCGCCTGCTCGTCAGCAGACAGGGTGTAGCCATCGGCCATAGCCATATCATAGAGTCTGTAGTCACTCTTGGCCTGCTCCAGAGCGGATTCAACAAAATAGTCAGCCCAAGTCTTGCCGGTTTCTTCATCTTGAATCTGCTCGTTCAGCGGCTTAGTGATATCCAGACCCATCATTTGGGTATACAGAGACAAGCTGTCGCCGTAAGCGGACTGCCACTGGCTGTAAGTTTTGCGGATCAGGTCGTTATAGTAGTAGTTCATTTGCACGCTGTTGATCTCGTGCTCGCCGGTGGTAGCAGCGACGGTGTTGCGATCAATAATACCGCTGCTGTTCACAACATTGAAGATCATTACGGAAGCGGCCACAAGGGCTACTGCAATCATAACTACAACAAATGTGATGGAAGCGGCTTTCAGCTTTTTAGCCTCGGCCTGTTCTTTGCGCTGCTTTTCGCTCAGTGCAGCGGCTTTCTCCTCCTTGCGGAGTTTCTTCTTGTCAGATGCGCTCATGTAATCAATTCCTCTCATTGTCCGATTGGTAAAGCTATGCGCCGTTTTGTAGGCACATAGACCTATGTATTATAACCCATTTTTCATCCGGTTGCAAGAGAATTCTTTTAAATATATTCGAAAAAAGACGGGAATAGGAAAAGAATTTGTGAAACCTGCAACAAAAACAAAGGCATGGGAACAGGATTCCCATGCCTTGACCCGCTTTGGCCGTATGCATCCGATTATGACCTGCACCAATCGGCAGGTGGGTTGCCGCTCCCGACTTTAGCTGCTCCCAACGTCCGCCTGATGTCAAAGCATAGGCGGGAGGTCTGCAATCCAGCCGGGAAAACTAACATCCCTAAATATAAATGTGGGTCCAAAAGGACACATTACGCACCAAGCAGGAAATAAAATGCTGTTATTCCTCTTCTTCGTCTTCCTCGTACAGCTGTTCCATGATCAGAGCATAAACGGCTTCCAGCTCATCTTCGTCCTCAATCGCGCACAGGATGGGCTCGCCGTCGTCCTCTTCCACGGATTTGAGAAGGCTCACTTCCATATTTTCTTCATCGTCTACACCGGCAAGTGTTACTGCCAAATATGTTTGGCCATTGTGTTCCAGTGTGGTCAGTACTTCCAACTCGAATTCTGTACCGTCTTCATCTACGATGGTAATGAAATCGGAACCATATTGATTCTCCATAGGATTACCTCCAAACCTACTGTTCTGATGTTTTTATTTTAACCGCTCACCTAGCGAAAATCAAGAGAAACTGTGTTGGTTGTTTGTGACAAATCCACGGAAGAAACTTTGGGAGAAATTCTACTTGACAGGACTGACATTGCAAGTATATCCGTATGTTCTCAAAATATGTATCACCGCTTCCGATTGTTCATACTTAAAGCTGACAAGATGGTGCCAGATAGGACAGTATGGCAAAAAGGGCATACTAGGTCAAAGATAATTCATAAAATTAGGTCTTTCGTTTTCTGCATGTTTGTGGTATAATGATATGAACTATAGTATGCGCGCATACTAGAAGGACAGGGAATTGACCATGCGAGTCTGATGACTTGGTTTTGGAGGTTATAAAATGGCTGAAGGAAAGAAGAAAAAATACATTCCCCCCAGACAGGACTGGAAGCCCGGTTGGGGATTTCGGTTGCTGTACCGGATATGGATGG
Organism: Faecousia sp.; assembly: GCA_045590835.1. Taxonomy (GTDB): domain Bacteria; phylum Bacillota; class Clostridia; order Oscillospirales; family Oscillospiraceae; genus Faecousia. The sequence continues at coordinate 17,530 of JAZNRW010000121.1, read as the reverse complement.
TTGCTTTTTCTGCCTTTAAGGTGGCAGTGGGCGCGGCAGCGACTGTGCTGCTGATCGGCGTGGTGTGCGCGTTTGTATTCGTGGGGATTCTAGGCGATTACCTGCAGGAGGATATATTTCCCGCATCCGGCGGTATCGTGCTGGACTCCCAGGACTATGATCAGAACTCTACCATGTTTTGCGTCAATGAGAAAGGCCAGATCCAGGTTTATCAGCAGATCTTTGCAGAAACCAGCAGCAAATGGGCAAGCCTTGAGGAGATTCCCAAGGATCTGATCGCGGCAGCAGTTTCCATTGAGGATCACCGGTTTTACGAGCATCAGGGTGTGGACTGGGTAACGACCGTCAAAGCCTGCGCCAGAATGTTCTTTGGCGACGACTCCGTAGGTGGCTCCAGCATCACCCAGCAGCTGATTAAGAACATTTTGCTGCTGTCTGAGGATGAATCTGCCGACGATGTAACCGTTCGCCGTAAGGTGATCGAGATTTTCCGGGCCATCCAGCTGGAAAAGACCTATGATAAAGACGAGATCATGGAAATGTACCTCAACTGTATTTATCTGGGCCAGGGCTGCCGGGGCGTCCGAAGCGCCGCTGCTGCCTACTTCGGCAAGGAAGTGGAAATGCTCACTACGGCTGAATGTGCAGCACTTATCAGCATTACCAATTCGCCCACTTACTACGACCCATATCAAAATTTCGAAAATAACCATAAAAGAAAAGAAGATGTTCTCTGGGCCATGCGAGACTACGGCTGGCTGGAGGAAGATGAGTATCAAGCTGCCCTGGCGCAGGAACTGGTGCTCAAGTCCGGCATTGATGATGCAGACAGAATGACCGCCTGCCCCAATGAGGATTGCGGCCATAAGGATATTAACCGGAACTTTATTACCGAAGATGATGTACACTTCTACTGCCCCAAGTGCGGCAGCGAAGTGCTGACAGAGAAGGATGCCTCTCAGGAAAACTACTCCTGGTTTGCCGATACGGTTCTGGAGGATGTGGCCAAGGCTTTGTGCCAGGAAAACGGCATGATCTGGAACGAAGGCACCCGGGAAATGATGATGCAGCAGATCCGGAAGGGCGGCTACAACATCTACACCACCATTGATCTGAAGGTGCAGGAGCAGTTGGATGCCATCTACACCAACCTGGAAAACATCCCCGATACCCGGAGCGGCCAGCAACTCCAGTCTGCCATGGTGATCTGTGACAACAGAACCGGTGACATTGTGGCAATGGTAGGCGGTGTCGGCGAAAAAGAGGGCTTTGACACCTGGAACCGCGCTACTGACTCGCTCTTGCAGACCGGCTCTTCCATTAAGCCCCTGACCGTTTACGCGCCTGCCTTTGAGTCCGGCGCGATCAGCCCGGCAACGGTGATTACCGATTTGCCTTTGACCTACGGTGGCGGCTCTGATCCGTACCCCCTCAATGACAACCGCAGGTATTCCTTTGCGCGCACCATTTACAGAGGTGTGGTCAACTCCGTCAATGCGGTTGCAGCCAATACTCTGGACAAGTCCGGTATTAGCTATGCCTATGAGTTTGCCAAGGAAAAGTTCCGACTCACCAATTTGGTGGATAACTATGTGCTTTCCAATGGTGAGGTTCGCAGCGATGTGGGCATCGGCCCCCTTGCCATGGGCGCCCAGAACAAGGGCCTGACAGTACGGGAGATGTCCAATGCCTTTGCGACCTTTGCCAATAACGGCATTTGGCGGGAAGCAAGAACCTTTACAAAGGTTTACGACAACGAGGGAAATCTGATCCTGGATAATACCCAGGAAACCGAGCAGATCCTGAGCGAAAAGACTGTCAACTATATGAACTACTGTCTTGTTTCTGCCACCAACGGCGGTACCGGTTACGAGGCGGATCTGGGTTCTTCCTTTGGTATTACCACCGCCGGCAAGACCGGAACAACCGGTGACAGCAAGGACCGCTGGTACTGCGGATATACCGGATATTACACGGCTGCGGTTTGGTGCGGCTATGACAGCCCGGAAGTGATTCGTCCCCAGGGCGTTAACAATCCTTCGGCGTATCTGTTTAAGAAGGTCATGGGTCCCTTGCACGCTGGGAAAGAGAACATCGCTCTGTACAGCGTTAAAAACTTTTGGTCGGCAAGTATGTGCCTGGCAAGCGGCAAACGGGCTACTGATGCCTGTAAGAGCGACATCCGCATGGTCAGCCCCATTGATCCGGATTACTTCATTGCAACCAGCGATGCGTATGTGTACCCGGAGGATATGCCTCAGGGCGAATGCGACAAGCATGTCATGGTGGACTACTGCTCCGGTGGCGGTGTGGCGACCCAGTGGTGTCATCGTTTTGCCAAAGTGGATGAGACTGTGAGCCTGTCGGGAAAGGGTCTTGTGAAAATGACCCAAGACGATATTAACAGACTGTTAAAAGCCGCATCTTTTGGGCTGTACCAAGATTACTTGCGAAACGACTATGTATACTTCCTGAACAGCGATGGATCCGATGGGGTCTTTAAGGGAATTAAGAATGATCTGGAGCAGGCTGTGGATGCGCCGTATATCGTCTGCCCGATCCACACACAAGCTGCTTGGGAGCAGTATGCCAATGCCCATGGCATAGATCCCAATGCGCCTGCAGAGGAGACAGAAAGCACAGAGGGTGAAGAAAGCACTGAGCCCAATGAAGAACCCGAGGAATAATCTGTCGCAGACAGCGCTTCAAAGTAGAGGAGATATAAATGATTTGGATTTCCGATGAATGGAAAGAGTATGAAGTTTTGGATACCGCAGCCGGCGAACGGCTGGAGCGGTGGGGTAAGTATATTTTGGTGCGCCCGGATCCTCAGGTGATCTGGGATACGCCCCATATAGATCCTGCGTGGAAGAAATACGACGCGCGGTATATCCGCTCTTCTACCGGCGGCGGACATTGGTCTGACCACCATCTTCCCGAGCGCTGGCAGATCCACTATAAGGATTACCTGACCTTCAATGTGAAACCTATGAATTTTAAGCATACCGGCGTGTTTCCGGAGCAGGCGGCCAACTGGGACTTCATTCGGGATAAGGTGGCCTCTGCAGGCCGACCCACCCGGGTGCTGAACCTGTTTGCCTATTCCGGCGGTGCTACCCTGGCGGCGCCTGCCGGCGGCGCAGAGGTGTATCATGTGGATGCCCCCAAAGGCATGGTGGCTTGGGCAAAGGAAAATGCCCAGGCTTCCGGTCTTGCGGACCGACCGATCCACTGGATCGTGGACGACTGCGCCAAGTTTATTCAGCGGGAGATCCGCCGGGGTCGCCGGTATGACGGTATCATTATGGACCCTCCCAGCTATGGCAGGGGCCCCAGCGGTGAGATCTGGAAGATGGAGACCAGCTTCTATCCGTTTTTGTTGGAGACGGCAAAACTGCTCACTGATAACCCCTTGTTTGTGATTATCAATTCCTATACCACCGGCCTTGCCCCCTCTGCGGTGGGGTATGCTGCTGATGTGGTGTTTGGTTCTACCCACGGGGGAAGCACCGCTGTGGGAGAGCTGGGTCTTCCGGTTCGCTCCACCGGCCGTATGCTGCCTTGCGGCTCAACCGGTCGCTGGACTCCCTGATTTGGAGGAACAACCTTGACTAGTGCAATCAATGTAGAACATTTGGCATATACCTATGCGGGTGTGGATGACACGCCCGGCATTACCGTATTTGAGGATCTGAGTCTGACCATAGAGGAAGGCTCTTTTGTAGCGATCCTTGGCAGCAACGGCTGCGGAAAATCCACCCTCGCCAAGCATTTCAACAGCATCCTGCTGCCCTGTGGCGGCAAGGTATTCGTTTGGGGGATGGATACCGCCCAGGAGGATAAGCTCATTGGCGTGCGCCGCACGGTGGGCATGGTTTTCCAAAACCCGGATAATCAAATTGTTGCCAACGTGGTGGAGGAGGATGTGGCCTTTGGCCCGGAGAATCTTGGGGTGGCCGCGCCGGCAATCCGCCAGAGAGTGTACAATGCCCCCCGGCAGGTGGGTATGTATGAGTACCGACTCCATGCGCGCCATCTTCTGTCCGGTGGACAGAAGCAGCGGGTAGCCATAGCAGGTGTGATCGCCATGGAGCCTAAGTGCATCGTGCTGGACGAACCAACTGCTATGCTGGATCCCAAAGGCCGGCGAGAGGTGATGGAGACCATCGCACGGCTGAAAAAAGAGAAGAATATCACCGTGGTTCTCATCACCCACCATATGGATGAGGCTGCTCAGGCTGACCGGGTGGTGGTACTGGATCGCGGAACGGTTGCTCTGGATGGCACTCCTCAGGCAGTATTTTCCCAAGTGGAAAAGCTCCATGAGATGGGTCTTGCCGCGCCGGATACCGTGGAACTTTGCCGGATACTGAACGGACAGGGATTTTCCCTGCCGCTGGATCGGCTCAATGCAGAAGAATGTGCGCAGGTACTGGCAGAGGCGCTGAAGGCCTGACCCACAGGAGGAACGATACGTGGAACCTTTCTTGCAGGTGGAACACCTACATCACACATATAGCGCAGGAACGCCCTTTGAACATGTTGCTTTAGAGGACGTGTCTTTCTGCGCCCAAAAGGGTGAGTTTATCGGCATCATCGGACATACCGGCTCCGGTAAATCTACCCTGATGCAGCATTTGAACGGCCTTTTAAAACCCACCTCCGGCAGTATCAAGCTGGATGGTGTGGATATCTGGACCGACAAAAAGACCACCCGGGCCAGCCGTTTTCGGGTAGGTCTGGTGTTCCAGTACCCGGAATACCAGCTTTTTGAGGAGACGGTGTATAAGGACATCGCCTTTGGCCCTAAAAATATGGGACTTTCTTCGCAAGAAGTGGATCGCCGGGTGCGGGAGGCAGCTGCCCTGGTTGGACTGACCGAGGAGCAGCTGGCGGTCTCTCCCTTTGACCTGTCCGGCGGTCAGAAGCGCCGAGTGGCTATCGCAGGGGTGATTGCCATGGAGCCGGAAATTCTGATTCTGGATGAGCCTACTGCGGGTCTGGACCCGGAGGGTAGGGCAGAGGTTCTGCGGAACATCGAAAACTATCGTAAAACCAAGAACGCTACCATTATGATGGTCAGCCATTCCATGAATGATGTGGCGCGGCTGACAGAGCGGCTGTTGGTTATGAACGGCTCCCGCCTGGTGATGGACGGCACACCCCTTGAAGTGTTTGGAAGAGCCCAGGAACTGCTGGATATGGGCCTGGATATTCCGGAGGTTACCCGGCTGTTCCTTCAACTGCAAAAGCTGGGCATCCCGGTAAATCCTGTCTATACTATGGAGCAGGCAGTCGCGGAGCTGTGCCGGATCAAGGAGGCTGCCCATGCTTAAAGACATTACATTGGGCCAGTATTTCCCCGGCGTGTCTGTGGTACATCGGCTGGATCCCAGAACAAAACTGATTATCCTGATCGGGTATATCGTAGCCTTGTTCTCTGCGGAGAGCTGGCTGTCTTACGGCGCAGTTTTTGCGTTCCTTGCAGTATCTGTTGCCATCTCCAAAATACCGGTAAAATCCATTGTCCGTGGCATGAAGCCGTTGGTGATGATACTGGTTTTCACAGGTCTGCTGAACCTGTTTTTCACGGCTGGAGAAACGGTGCTCGTTAGCTTTTGGAAGATCACCATTACGCTGGAGGGCCTGCGTCGGGCAATCTTTATGGTCATCCGGATCTTAATGCTGATTTCCGGCACTTTCCTGCTGACCTATACCACATCTCCCATCAGCCTCACCGATGGACTGGAATCTTTGCTGAGTCCGCTGAAGAAAATTCATCTGCCTGTCCATGAACTGGCGATGATGATGTGTATCGCCCTGCGGTTTATTCCCACACTCATTGAGGAGACCGATAAGATCATGTCCGCCCAGAAGGCCAGAGGTGCCGATTTTGAAACAGGAAAGCTCCTGGATCGGGTAAAAGCGCTGGTGCCGATTTTGGTGCCCCTGTTTATCAGCGCATTCCGCCGGGCAGATGAGCTGGCAACCGCCATGGAGTGCCGCTGCTATCAGGGCGGTGACGGTCGCACCAAAATGAAGCTGCTGCGGTTCAAGCGGTTTGATTACAGCGCGCTGCTGATCATGGTAGTGCTGATCGCTGCGGTTGTTTTGTTGGCCGGGTTCGGTTTGTGAGGTAGCTATGCGGAATATTGCTTTAGTACTCACCTATGAGGGTACAGCCTATCACGGCTGGCAGATGCAGAAAAATCTTCCCACAGTGCAACAGACGCTGGAAAAGGCAGTTGCTATGGTGGTGGGACACGAGACCCACGTGACCGGCTGTGGCCGTACCGATGCGGGCGTCCACGCCAAAGTGTATGTGGCAAACTTCCGGACTTCTTCTACGATTCCTGTAGACCGGCTACCTTATGCGCTTAATACCCACCTGCCGGTGGATATTGTGGTGACGAAGGCCTTTGAGGTCAATGAGAATTTCAATGCCATCGGCTCCTGCGTCCGGAAGGAGTATACCTACACCATCTACAATTCCCGGGTACGGGATCCCTTTTATGTGAATCGCGCTTGGTTTTACCCCAAACATTTGGATGAAGCCGTTATGCAGCAAGCTGCTGATCAGTTTGTAGGCACTCACGATTTTGCAGCTGTGCGAAGCGTGGGGACGGATGTAAAATCTACCATCCGCACCGTATACTATTATAACGTGGAGCGGAAGGGGAATATTATAGAACTGAAAGTCTGCGCCAACGGCTTCCTGTATAACATGGCCCGCGCCATGGCAGGTACGGTGGTGTATGCTGCGGAGGGGAAATTCCCCCCTGAGCAGATCGGTAAAATTTTGGATGAGGGCAACCGGACTGCTGCCGGCCCGACTGTACCTGCAGGAGGTCTTTACATGACCCACCTGTGGTATGATGACGGGGTCGACCGGTTTGAAGTCCCGATTCCGACGGAAAATTCATAAATTGTTTTTCCTTTTCCGGCGTGGGTATGGTATGCTACCGTAAGACCCACAAGGAAGAAAGGTCGTGATGTGTATGCAGCCAAGATTGTGTACCAAATGTAAGAAAAATATGGCCGTGGTCTTCATTACGAAGATTGAAAACGGCGTGTCTATGAACGAAGGCTATTGCCTGAAGTGCGCTCGCAGCCTGGGAATTCCCCAGATCGATGCGGCGGTAAAGCAGATGGGTTTCTCTGAGGAGGATCTGGATACCCTCACCGATGAGATGAGCAGTATGTTCGGCCAGATCGACGGTGACGATACGGACGAAACGGAAAGCCAGACCGCAACCTTCCCAATGCTCAATCAGCTGCTGGGCAGCATGGGCGGGGAGAAGGGAAATCTGCCCGCCAAGCAGAAACAGCCGGAGCCGGAGGAAACCGACTCTGCCAAACCCAAGAACAAGAAGCATAAATTTTTGGACAGTTACTGCATGGATCTGACCGGCAGAGCCAGAGAGGGAAAGCTGGACAAGGTGATCGGACGGGATGTGGAGACCGAGCGGGTCATCCAGATCCTTAACCGGCGCCAGAAGAATAACCCCTGCCTGATCGGCGAACCGGGCGTGGGTAAAACCGCTATCGCGGAAGGTCTGGCCCAGCGGATCGCAGCCGGGGACGTGCCCTATAAGCTGCGGGATAAGGAAGTGTTCCTGCTGGATCTGACCGCTCTTGTGGCGGGCACCCAGTTCCGGGGTCAGTTTGAGAGCCGTATGAAGAGCCTGATCACAGAGATCAAGGCCTGCGGCAACATCATTCTGGTGATCGATGAAGTCCACAATTTGGTAGGCGCCGGTGATGCGGAAGGCTCCATGAATGCAGCCAATATCCTCAAGCCCGCCCTGTCCCGGGGCGAGATCCAGGTGATCGGCGCAACCACCTTCAATGAATACCGCAAGCACATTGAAAAAGATGCTGCTTTGGAGCGCCGCTTCCAGCCGGTGACTGTAGCGGAGCCTACCATTGAGGAGGCTTGCCAGATTATGCAGGGTATCGCCAAAAGCTACGCCCAGTTCCATGGGGTTTCCATCTCCGGTGAGATCGCTCGTCAGTGCGTGATGCTCTCCGAGCGGTATATTACCGACCGGTTCTTGCCGGATAAGGCGATCGATCTGCTGGACGAGGCGTGTTCTGATCTGAATCTGCGCTGCAAGGAGATCTCCTTGCTGGCAGAGAAGAAAAAAGAACGGGATGATTACGAGCTGGAGCTGCGGATGCACACCGAGGATACGGAAAATGAGCATTATGAGCGGCTGGCTACCATTCGCAGCAAACTATGCCAGCTGGCAGCTGAAATTGAAGAGCTGGAGAAGATCCCTGCTCCTGCGGTGACCATGGAAAATCTTGCCCGGATCATTGAACTGTGGACCAAGATTCCCGCATCCAAAATCAAGGCCCAGGAATATCAACAGATCAAGGGCCTTGCTCACCGGCTGAAGACCCATATCGTGGGTCAGGACGAGGCCGTAGAGGCTGTGGCCAAGGCTATTCGCAGAAACCGCGTGGGCATCAGCCCCAAGCGCCGCCCGGTATCCTTTATCTTTGTGGGTCCCACCGGTGTTGGCAAGACGGAGCTGGTAAAGTGCCTGGCAAATGATCTGTTCGACTCTGTGGATTCTCTGATTCGGCTGGATATGTCCGAATTTATGGAGAAGCACACGGTTTCCAAGCTCATTGGCTCACCTCCCGGCTATGTTGGATATGATGAGGCAGGCCAGCTGACGGAGAAGATCCGCAGAAAACCCTATTCCGTGGTTCTGTTTGACGAGATTGAGAAGGCCCATCCGGACGTGCTGAATGTGCTACTGCAGGTGCTGGACGACGGACGGATCACCGATGCCCAGGGCAGAGTGGTGAACTTTGAGAATACCATCATTGTGATGACCTCCAACGCCGGCTCTGAAGGCCGGGTGGGCGGACTTGGCTTCGGCCGTTCCGAGCAGGATATGGTCAAGGAAAAGACCATGAAGGCGCTGAAAGAATTTCTCCGTCCGGAGTTTATCAACCGGGTGGATGAGATCATCACCTTTAACCATCTGTCGGAAGAAAACTTCCTGGGCATTGCGGATATTATGCTCAAAGAGCTGCAGGAAAGCCTGTCCGGCCGCGGTTTGAGCCTCACCTGGGACGATGCGGTTCGGCATTATCTTGTGGAGAAGGCCTATTCCGTTACCTACGGCGCTCGGAATCTCCGCCGGGAGATCCAGCGGAGTCTGGAAGATCCCATCAGCGAGCGGATCATCGATTCTTTTGAAAGGCCCATTTCCAGCATCCATGTTTCTGTGGTTGACGGCGAAATTTCTGTAGAAGAAAAATAACAAAATCCCCGACTTTGTGAAAAGTCGGGGATTTATCATGTATGGTGTTTAGGTGTAGCGCTTATGGATGGCGGCAAGTTTTTCGAACACTGGGATCTGCTGGGGACATTTCTCTACGCAGGCACCGCAGCTAATGCAGTGTTCGGCATTTTTCTCGCCTAAAGCCTGGTAGGCGGCCTTGGCGCCGGCATAGTCGCCGTCGAAATGATTTTGGTTATATAGCTTGAAAATTTTAGGGATCGCGATCTCTTGTGGACAGACATCGCAATAATTGCACCCGGTACAGGGGACGGTTATAGACCCACGCATAACTTCGCCTGCGCCTAATATGGCTTCATTTTCTGCTTCCGTCAGCATTCCCACTTGTGCGCTGTCGGCGTAGGATAGGTTCTCTTGAACTTGCTGCAGCTCGTTCATGCCGCTAAGTACAACATTTACTTCCTTCATATTCCACAGGAAGTCCAGGGCACTTTCAACGGGATTTTTTGGTAGCAGCTTTGCAACCGACTCCGGCACATTGGCGAGAAGACCGCCCCGCAGAGGCTCCATGATCACCACGGCCAGCCCCTTTTCGTGTGCCAAACGCAGACCTTCCAGACCAGCCTGATAGTGGGTATCCATATAGTTGAGCTGGATCTGACAGAAATCCCATTTGTCGTAGCCATTCAAAATATCCTTAAATGCGTCCAGATTATCATGGAAGCTAAAACCCAGATACCGGATTTTTCCCTCCGCCCGGGCCTTTTCCGCATGGGCCAAAACATTGTACTTTTTCACGCAATTTTCCCACCGCTCCCGGCTAAGGGCGTGCAATAAATACACATCAATGTGATCTGTTTGCAGCCTCTGAAGTTCCTCCTCCAGAATGGCCTCGAAATCCTCCTCGCATTTCAGAAACGAAACCGGCATCTTGGAGGCCAATGTGACCTTCTCCCGGTATCCGTCCTGCAGACACAGACCGGTGACGCGTTCGCTGTCTTTGTAGGCATAGGCCGTGTCCACATAGCTTAGACCGTTGTCAATGGCGTAGCGCAGAGTTTGGATGGCCCAGTTTTCGTCAATTGTGCCATCGTCCTTGGCTTTTAGTCGCATCATACCGAAGCCTAAAACAGAGGGCGTGAGATCTGTATTGCCGAATTTCCGATATTTCATAATAAATTCCCCGGGAAATACCCGCTCCTTTCCGGTTATTGAATATATTATAGCATATCATGCAACAAAAAGAAACACCTGCATAAAAATGCAGGTGTTTCAAAAATTACAGATCAAACTCGTCGGTGAGTTTGTTGGAAACACGCCAGGCCACATCCTCCATCTTATTGGCAGCCTTTGCCGCCAGCCTGCGGGTGGGGTTGCTGCGGGGCATGGCCAGAATCGCCACTGCGCCTGCAGCAGCGCCCAGACCTACTGCCAGAGCCAATCCTTTCATTTGCATATGCTCGCCTCCTTTCACTGCTAGTTTGCCCTTTCAACAAAAATTTACAAGTGGAAAGGTTTCTCACCGTTGCACACGGAAAAATTTGTGATATAATACAGAAAAAGGCATAAAAGGAGGGCTTTGTATGTCTGTTGACCAGCTGCAAAAGAAAATCCGGAAGCTGAAGAATCCAACCTGTGTTTTATTTTCTGTTACTGAGAATTCGGTGCCTGACCATATTTTGGAGAGCACAGGCAGCTTTTGTGAAGCCTACGGATGTTATGCCCGGGAACTGCTGACCGGCCTGAAGGAAATTGTTCCCGCTGTCCGCTTTGACTTTGCCACCTTTGCCGCGTTAGGGGCAGAGGGCTTGCAGCTGCTGCAGCAGTTGCTGACCTTCGCTACCGAACAGGAGTACTATGTGATTCTGGATGCGCCGGAGGCCCGCTCGGCCCACGCTGCTCAGGCGGTTGCCACGCAGCTGCTACATCCTGACAGCAAATGGAAATTCAATGGCTTAGTGCTGTCCTGCTATATTGGCAGCGATGGTGTTCTGCCCTACATCAAAGGGGTTAAGGAACAGGAAAAGGATCTGTTTCTGCTGCTGCGAACTGCCAATAAATCTGCTATCGAACTGCAGGATCTTATGACCGGCTCTCGTCTGGTGCATCTGGCTGCTGCGGATCTGGCAAAGCGACTGGGAGAGCCTTATCCGGAACGGGGCGGCTACAGCCGGATCGGCGGCGTGGGCGCTGCTACCTCGGCAGATGGCCTGAAGACTCTGCGGAGCAAATATCCGTCTATGTTTTTGCTGATCGATGGGGCAGACTATCCCAGCGCCAACGCCAAAAACTGCAGCGCTGCGTTTGATAAATTTGGGCATGGGGCGCTTGCCTGCATTGGAACTTCCGTATTGGAAGCCTGGCGAGAAGAAAATGCTGAAGCAGCTGCGTATTTGGAATTGGCAGCAGGCGCGGCAGAACGCGCCAAAAAGAACCTGCTGCGGTACATTACCATTCTGTAAGACAATAAAAAATCCCGCAAATGTATTTGCGGGATTTTTTATTAATTTGCAGCAGGTCTGCGTTGCATTCTGCCCCGTGCATCGTTCATGGGATCGGTTGCGTTGGTAGAGTCGGTCATGCCGGACTCTCCGGTCTCCACGCCGGTATCCGGAACGTTGGTCTCGGGAACCGGGACGGTCATGGTTTCGGTGGGCATAACGGTTGCTTCAGTGGTGGGCGCTGTGGTGGGTCTTGTGGTTGCCGGAGGCGTAGTAGCCGGCTCCGTGTTGGAGCAGCCGCAGGCGCACAAGGAAAATGCCATTACAACGCTCACGATAAAAACGGTAATCAGTTTCATATGAATCCTCCTTCTTTTGATTCCACTGCTAGTTTTTCCGGTATTGTGGTACTTAGTCCGGGAAAAAAACGCCAGTTTGGTAAAATAATAAATTTTCAAGGAAAAAATAAATTTTCCATTATGCCATTGCTATTTTGTCACCTTTCCTGTATAATATTAAAAAATAAATGAAAAAAGGAGAGTTCCTTACCTATGAAGAAGCTCACTGTTAAAAAAGGCGCAGAGTGTATGGCTTGTCTGGAGTGTGTCAATGCTTGCTCTACTGCTTTCTATAAGCAATTCCATCCAGATCTGTCCTGTATCCAAATTGTAGATAAGAATGGTGCAGCAAAGCCTATGGTCTGTATTCAGTGCGGTAAGTGCGCAAAGGCATGTGAGGCCGGCGCTATCACCCAGAATCCCAAGACCGGTGTTTATATGATTAATAAAAAGCTGTGTACATCCTGCGGCAAGTGCGTGGAAGTTTGCCCCATGAAGGTTATGGTCGCTCCCCAGGAAGGGCCTACCTCCAAGTGTATCGCTTGCGGTATCTGTGTAAAGGCCTGTCCCATGGAAATTTTGGAGATCGTTGAAAAGTAAAGCGTACATACTGGCAGCCGGGATATCCCGGCTGCTTTTTTGCGTTTTTTCGGAAAAAATATGGAGGAATAATTGCATAGTGGTAACAAATATGCTATACTGTAACCAAGTATACGCCCGGAGGAGTTTATGACAAATATGAATGATTTTCAGCGGGAAATTACTGATTTACTAAAAGATTTTCAACTTCGCATCGATGAACCTATGGCCAAGCATACCTCCTTCCGCATTGGCGGCCCTGCAGAGGTAATGGCTTTCCCAAGAAATAAGGAGGAGCTGTCTCGGATTCTGAAAGTGTCCGCTTTGTTGGACCAAAGACCTGCTATTTTAGGTGCAGGAACAAACATCCTGGCGCCGGATGCAGGTATTTCCGGCCTGGTGATCTGCCTGAAGGACTGTATGGACGGTATGCAGCAGCTGGACGATACCCATATCCGGGTAGCTGCCGGTGTAACCATGGCCAGAGCGGCTGTGTTTGCAGCAGGTCTGGGCCTGTCCGGTTTGGAATTTGCCCACGGCATCCCCGGCACAGTAGGCGGCGGTGTGTATATGAACGCCGGTGCGTATGGCGGTGAGATCTGCCAGGTATTTACCCAGGCAGAGGTTATGGATATGGATGGCAACCTGCGGACGGTATCCCGGGAGGAAATGAACTTTTCCTACCGTCACAGCCGGCTGGAGGATGAGGGCGGCATCGTGATCAGCGCCGACTTTGCTCTGGAGCCGAAGCCTATTGATGAAATTCGGGAGAAGATGCAAGAACTGATGGGGAAGCGGAGAAAATCCCAGCCGCTGGATCTGCCCTCTGCGGGCTCTGCTTTCAAGCGCCCTGTAGGCGGTTATGCCGCGGCGCTGATCGAACAGTGCGGTCTGAAAGGCTATCAGGTGGGCGGTGCAGCTGTTTCAGAGAAGCACGCAGGCTTTGTAGTGAATTTAGGCGGCGCGACTGCGTCTGATGTGCAGACGCTGCTGCAACAGGTGTCCCACAAGGTAATGGATGATACCGGTATCCGTTTGGAGCCGGAGGTTCGTATTTGGTAACAAAAGAGGAGGTGCGCCATGGCGATTTCATTTTCCGGCAATGCAAAGGCGGAGATCTGCCGTAATATTCCCAGTAAGAACTGCTGCGCCCTGGCGGAATCCTTTGGTATTTTGCTGTTTTGCAACAGTTTTCGCACCGATGGGATAAGAATCATTACGGAAAGCCGGGAATTTGCGCAAATGCTTCCTAAACTGTTCCGTAAGGCATTCGGTGTGAGTTTTGATGTGTCCCCGGAGGAGGAAACACCGGGAAAGATGGTATTCCAAATCACGGAGCCGGAAAAGATTTCTCTGATCATGGATGCTTACGGATTCAGTGCGAAAGACACCTTGTCGCTGCATATCAACCTGCCTGTTGTGGAGGAGGACTGCTGTAAGGCAGCCTTTTTGAAGGGCGCTTTTCTGGCCGGCGGTTCTGTCACAGACCCTGCCAAGGGGTATCACCTGGAGTTGACAACCACCCACGGCAGCGTAGCAAGGGAATGTAACAGCTTACTCAATGAGATGCTGCCGTTCCAGCCGAAAACCGCGTTTCGCGCCGGAGGTCACGTGCTCTACATCAAGCAGAGCGATCTGATCTCTGACTGCCTGACCTATTTAGGCGCCCCGGTATCGGCTATGGGCATCATTGAGGCCAAGTTGGAAAAAGAACTGAACAACAGAGTCAACCGCCGCTGTAACTGCGACGATGCTAACACCTCCAAGGTGGTGGAGGCCGCCCAGGAGCAACTCTCTGCCATCCGAGCATTGAAGACGGGTGGTATCTATGACAAGCTGCCCAACAAGCTGCTGCAGGCAGCAAAAGCCAGGGAGGAGAACCCCGAAGCCTCCCTGACAGAACTGGCGGCCATGATGGAACCGCCCATTACAAAACCCGCCATGAATCACCGGTTGAAAAAGCTGGTACAGTTGGCACAGGAGGGGAAGAAATGAGTTTTGTACATCTTCATGTCCATACAGAGTACAGCCTCTTGGACGGTGCCTGCCGCATTAGCGGCATTATGGACCGTGTCAAGGAGCTGGGGCAGAGCGCGGTGGCCATTACGGACCATGGCGTCATGTATGGCTGTATTGATTTTTATAAGGCCGCCAAGGCGGCAGGGGTGAAACCCATTATCGGGTGCGAAGTGTATGTTGCCCCCAGAGCCATGGCAGATCGTGTCCATGGCGTGGACAATGACCCATACCATCTGGTGCTGCTGTGTAAAGACCGGAAAGGTTATGAGAACCTTTGCATGTTGGTATCCGAGGCGTTTATGCACGGCTTCTACGGTAAGCCCAGAGTGGATTTGGATCTGCTGCGGCAGTACCATGAGGGTCTCATTGCCACCTCCGCCTGCCTTGCAGGCGGCATCCAGCAGCGCCTGCTGCAGGAGGACTATGAGGCAGCCAAGGCCTACGCACTGCAAATGGCAGAGATTTTTGGAGAGGATCACTTCTATCTGGAACTGCAGGATCACGGAATCCCGGAGCAACTTCCGGTGAACCAGGGTATCCTGCGGATCGCAAGAGAGACCGGATTACCACTGATCGTCTCCAATGACGCGCACTACCTGCGCAGAGAGGATGCTACCATGCAGGATGTGCTCCTGTGCATCCAGACGGGCAAAACCGTGGACGACCCCAACCGGATGAAATTTCAGACCGACGAATTTTACTTAAAAAGTGAGGAGGAATTGCGTCAGCTGTTCCCCAATTGCGACGAGGCTTTTGAAAACACCGCCAAAATCGCAGACCGCTGTAATCTGGAATTTACCTTTAATGAATACCATCTGCCTTCCTTCCCTGTACCGGAGGGCTACACAAACGAGGAATACTTCCGCAAGCTCTGCAGCGATGGCTTCCGGGAGCGGTATCCTGATGCACCGGAAAGCTATCAGCAGCGGCTGGAATATGAGATCGGCGTTATCAGCCGTATGGGCTATGTGAACTACTACCTCATCGTGTGGGACTTTATTCGCCACGCCAAGCAGTCCGGCATTCCTGTAGGCCCCGGCCGTGGCTCCGGCGCAGCTTCCATTGTGGCTTACTGTCTACACATTACGGAAGTGGATCCCATGAAGTATGCGCTGATCTTCGAGCGCTTCTTAAATCCGGAGCGGGCCAGCATCCCCGACTTCGATACGGATTTCTGTCAGGAGCGCCGGGGTGAAGTCATTGATTATGTGATGGACAAGTATGGCAAAGACCATGTGGCGCAGATCGCTACCTTTGGCACTATGGCAGCCCGTGGCGCCATTCGGGATGTGGGCCGGGCATTGAACTTCAGCTACGCCGAGACCGATGTGGTGGCCAAGCTGGTGCCTACCATGCCTCTGCATATCACACTCAAGGATGCTTTGAATGTATCTCCCAAACTCAAGGAGATGTACGATGGGGACGAGCGGGTAAAGCTGCTGATCGACACGGCTATGAGCCTGGAGGGTATGCCCAGAAACACCTCCACCCATGCTGCCGGCGTGGTGATCACCGCCGACCCGGTGTGCGCCTATGTGCCCCTGTCTCGGAATGACGATACCATCGTCACCCAGTACACCATGACCACCATTGAGGAACTGGGTCTTTTGAAAATGGACTTTTTGGGACTGCGTAATTTGACAGTCATTGAGGACGCAGAACGTCAAATTCGCCAAATCGTGCCGGACTTTGATATTGACAAAGTTCCGGATGATGATCCCGAGACCTTCCAGATGCTGGCGGAGGGTAAGACCCAGGGCGTTTTTCAGCTGGAATCTGCCGGTATCACCGGTGTTTGTATGAACATGAAGCCCACTTCCATTGAGGATATGACGGCAATTGTGGCCCTGTATCGGCCCGGTCCTATGGACTCCATTCCCATGTTCATCACCAACAAGCTGGACAACCGGAAGATCACCTATAAGACCCCGCTGCTGGAGCCGATCTTGAAGGTTACCTACGGCTGTATTGTGTATCAGGAGCAGGTGATCGAGATATTCCGCTCTTTGGGCGGCTATACCATGGGTCAGGCGGACAATATTCGTCGCGCCATCTCCAAAAAGAAAATGAAAGTCATCGATGCCGAGCGCAGCGTCTTTGTCTACGGTGACAAGGAGCAGGGGATTCCCGGAGCCATCGCCAATGGGGTTTCCGAGCAGGCTGCCCAGTCCATTTACGATGAGATCGTTGACTTTGCCAACTACGCCTTTAATAAGGCACACGCGGTGTGCTATGCTGTGGTATCCTACCAGACCGCATATCTGAAATGCCACTATCCCCGGCAGTATATGGCAGCGCTGATGACCTCTGTGCTGGACTCTGCCGTGAAGATTTCCGGGTATATCGCAGAGTGCAAGAATCTTGGGATCCCGGTGCTGCCGCCGGATGTGAACCACAGTGAGGATAGCTTTGCTGTGGAAGGGGAGAGTATCCGCTTTGGCTTGGGCGCGGTGAAAAATGTAGGCCGGGGACTAATCCGCGCCATGGTTGCCAAACGCAATGAGGGCGGCCCGTTCAAATCTCTGGAAGACTTCATCCAACGAATGGGTGAGGGAGAACTGAATAAGCGAGCCGTGGAGAACTTCATCAAATGCGGCGCTATGGACTGCTTCGGTTACCACCGCAGCGAGCTTCTGGCGGTGTACGACAGTATGATGGACGCCATTGCCTCCTCCCGGAAAAAGAATCTGGAGGGTCAGATGGGCCTGTTCTCTATGCTGCAGGAGGAAGATAAAGCTGCTGCCATCCCGATCCCCAAGCTGGCAGAGATGAAAAAGGCAGACCTGATGCTGATGGAGAAGGAAACTACGGGCATCTATCTGTCCGGACATCCTATGGATGTTTACCGTCACCTGCTGAAGGGGAGGCATGTGGTTCCTATCGGCAGGCTGAT
>JAZNRW010000120.1:0-5092 GCA_045590835.1 Faecousia sp. | reverse complement strand
TTGGGGTCTTTGGGCAGCAGCAGGATCTGCAGCTGGGCGTGCAGCTCCTCCTTTGCTTTCTTAGCATCCTGATAGGTCTGCTGGCACAGCTCCTTCATCTCCGGATCGCTCATCAGCTCCTGGGCGTCCTGCATCTCCTGTTCCGCCCGACGGTAGGCCCGGTAGGCTTCCACAATGGGCTCTAAGTCGTTCCGCTCCCGCAGGGTAGCCGCGGCCTTTTTCGGGTCGGCATAAAAATCCGGCTGCTCAGACCGGGCACAAATCTCTTCAAAGCGGCTTTCCACCGCCTGCAATTTATCGATCATAGTGTCTCCTGATTTCAAATGGGTCGGTACAAATTCAGCACACAGCTGGCGGTGTCGGTGAGCTTTGGCGTATTCCGCAGAGCATCTGCCCCGGCTTTGCCGATCCGGTATACATGGGGCGTCATAGATAATAGATTCTGTACCTGCTCCCCCTCTACCGTAAAGGAAAAGCGCACCGGCACCGATGTTTCCAAGGTAAATCCCGGCACTTCCGGGGTGCTGATTTTTTCTTTATAATGCAGCTGGGGGTAAATGATATTCTTTAATCCCAGCAGATGGTCTTCTGCCGCCAGCGCCTGAATAAATACCCCGTCCGGGCGCAGCACCCGCAGGAACTCCTCCGGCACAGTCAGGGCAAACAGGCTGGTCAGCACCCCTACAGATGCATCCTCCACCGGCAAATGGGCAGCGGACGCGCACAGCCATTGGGGGCCTTTGTATTTGGCAGCGGCGCAGCGCACCGCTGCCTTGGAGATATCCAAACCTGTCAGCTCTGCATCCAATGCCTTGGCAAGATTTGCAGAATAGTACCCCTCGCCGCAGCCCACATCCAGCACAGGGCCGGAAAAGGGCTTTGCCAATTCACACAGAGCCCGGCTGATGGGTTCATAGAATCCACCCTCCAAAAAGGCCCGGCGGGAAAGCACCTGCTGCCGGGTGTCCCCGGGATTTCGGGAGTGCTTTTGCTGCACGGGAAGAAGATGCACATATCCCTGCCGGGCAACATCGAAACTATGACCGTCGGGGCAGGTATAGACCCGATCGGTTTTTGTCAGTAGTTTCCCGCATACGGGGCAAATCAGATTCACGGCATATCCCTCCAAAGTGTACTATACTCTATTTTCGCCACCCAGTCAAACAGTTCCCCGCTACAATTTGAAAAATTATTCTTTTTAAAACTTCACATAAACTTAAAAATTATTTACTTATATTTTTCATATTTACATGGTAAGATGAAGCCATAAGATCCAAGGACTCCTCTATAGTCCACAATGTTTTTGATTTGTTATTTGCTCTTTTTCATTTTCTTCTCCTCTTTCTTTTTGCATGAACCGCAGGTTTTACCTGCGGTTTTTGCATTATTGGTACGCTCCTGCAAAAACATTTTCCCGGAAGTTTGCCCCTTTTGTTTTTGATCTACCTGTGGTAGAATAAAGGAAAAGAGAAATGGGAGGACAAACCATGGGTCGGTGTATTATATTCTGCGCGGCAGGCTTCCAGGGGCTGATTGCGTCCATAGAACAGGATGACTACCTGCTGGCTGCCGACGGAGGCCTTGCCCATATGCAGGCGCTGGGGCTGACGCCCAACGGTATTTTGGGGGATTTCGACTCCTTAGGCTATATCCCGGAGGGAAGCACGGTGTTCCCGGTGGAAAAGGATGACACCGACGCTATGCTTGCAGTGCGGAAGGGTCTTCAGCTGGGATATACAGAGTTTTTGCTCTATGGCAGTCTGGACGGCCCTCGGCTGGATCATACCGTTGCCAATTTTCAAACTCTGCAGTATCTTGCCGATCACGGGGCCACGGGATATCTGATTGGAAAAGACTATATTGCCACGGTGGTAAAGGATGGCGGGATCTGCTTTGATGCTGCTGCCCGGGGAATCGTATCCGTGTTCTGTATGGGCGCAGACGCTACAGGCGTGACTCTGCGAGGTCTAAAGTACCCCCTGGAAAACGGCACGCTGACCGCCGGATTCCCCTTAGGGGTCAGTAACCACTTTACCGGTAAACCTTCGGAAATTTCTGTGAAACAGGGCAGTCTTTTGGTGTTGTGGGATTCCCGCAACGGCCTGCCTACCCCTTCTGCGAGGTGATCATTTGCTGACCTATGAACTGAAAAAAGCGCCGGGCGTGCCCCTTTACGAGGCCCTTTACCGGTGCATTCGAAAGGACATTCTGTCAGGACACTTGGCCGCTGGAGAAAAGCTGCCCTCCAAGCGCACCCTATGCGCCAATTTGAAGGTCAGCAAAATCACCGTGGAGACCGCCTATAATCAGCTCCTGGCCGAAGGCTACATCCGCTCGGAGGAGAAAGTGGGCTACTTTGTGGAGGCGGTGGAGCGGGCGGAAGTTCATGCTGTTCCCCAGTCTGTGACCCCGCCGGAAAAACCCAAATACATCGATTTGACCGCCAATGGCCCGGTGCAGTTTCCCTTTTCCGTTTGGAGCAGGCTGCAGCGGGAGGTGATGCTGGATCTGGGTGAGCAGCTGCTGCTCCCTCTGGACAATCAGGGCCTTCCTCAACTGCGGCATGCTATCGCCTCCCATCTTTCCCAGTTTCGTGGGATGTGGGTAAATCCGGACAACATCCTCATCGGCGCAGGCACAGACTTTCTTTATAACCTACTGGTGCAGCTGTTGGGACGGGACAAGTGCTACGCGGTGGAAGAGCCGGGCTACGGAAAGATCCGGAAGATCTACGCCGCCGGTGGCGCCCGGTGCATCAGCGCCCCTATGGACAGCCAAGGGGTCATACCCGGACAGCTATCGGGTGCGCAGGTTTTGCACATCTCTCCGTCTCACCATTTCCCCACCGGCATCGTCACGCCCCTTTCCCGGCGGCAGGCCCTGCTTGCCTGGGCAAGAGAGCGGGATGACCGATACATCATTGAAGACGATTACGACAGTGAGTTCCGCTTTGCCGCCCACCCCATGCCTGCTATGCAAAGCCTGGACACCGCCGGGCGGGTGATCTATATGAATACCTTCTCCAAAACCTTAGCCCCCTCCATCCGCATCAGTTATATGGTTCTGCCCCCGGCGCTGATGGACCGGTTCCGGCAGGAGCTGGGCTTTTACAGCTGTACTGTACCCAGCTTTGAGCAGTACACCCTTGCCCGGTTTCTGGAGCGGGGGCATTTTGAAAAGCACTTAAACCGGATGCGCAAATTCTATAAATCCCGCCGCAACCGGGTGCTGACCGCTCTTGACCGCTGCCGGTTTGCAAAACAACTGACGGTTCTGGAGGAGAATGCCGGCCTGCATTTTCTGCTGCAGGTGGACACTGAGCTTACCGACGAACAGCTCACTGCCTGGTGCGAAGACACCGGCTTCCGGGTGCAGTGCTTAAGCAGCTATTATCACAGCTCTATCCCGGAGGAGGCTCTGGGGCAGCTGGTGATCAACTACTCAGGACTTACCGATGACGACCTGCAGCAGCTGGAGCAGCAGCTGGCAGAGCTATAAAAAGCGGAGTGCTTTCAGCACTCCGTTTTTATAATTACTTGTCTTCCTCGGCAACAAGATCCAAGGTGATGGACTTGACCGCGGTGCGCAGCTGCACATACCGGACACCTGCCGCATCCAGCATCCGCTTGGAGGCCTTGGTGGTGGGGGTATCGGCGTACTTATCCGACAGGTAGTACACCTCTCTGATTCCGCTCTGGATAATGGCCTTGGCGCACTCGTTGCAGGGGAACAGCGCCACATACAGCCGGCTGCCCCGCAGGTCCCGGCCGCTGGCATTGAGAATAGCGTTCAGCTCCGCATGGACCACATAGGGGTACTTGGTCTCCTCGCCGGTGCGATCCCAAGGAAATTCATCATCGCTGCAGCCCTTGGGCATGCCGTTATATCCGGTGGAAATGATGATATTATCCTGAGATACGATGCAGGCGCCTACCTGGGTGCTGGGGTCTTTGCTGCGGCGGGCTGCCAGCATGGCAATGCCCATGAAGTACTCGTCCCAGCTGATGTAATCGGCTCGTTTCATAATGTGTTCCCCTCCGTTTTTGTTTTTCTTAGCATACCAAAGGCGGGCATAAAAGTCAATAAAAACAGCCTGTGGAGCATCCACAGGCTGTTTTCAGAGATCAAAAAAGCCGTCAACCGTCAAAACACAGATTACGCAAAAGGTCTTTGTGCAATGCCTTCCTCTTGGGGGTAGTGCTCCGCGCAGCGACTCTAAAATCCCAATGCTTACCGGGAGGCAAGCATACCTCTACAAATAGGCATCAAAAAGCTTGCTACGCAAGGCATTTTGACTTACTGCGCAACTGGCGCGCTACCGTACCACTTGTACGCCGACGCGTGCCAGTTGCTTGTCTTGGCGGCTCCTTTGACCTCTGTCATCAGTCAAAAAAGTCCTTGATGGTGTCAAAGAACTTGTTCCGCTTGGGGCTGGATTTGCCGTCTAAGGAGTCATCCAGCTGCCGCAGCAGCTCCTTCTGCTCCTTGGTAAGCTTCGTGGGGGTCTCCACCACCACAGTGAATCGGTGATCGCCCCGGCGCTTGGGGTTATTCACCTGGGGAATGCCCCGTCCGGACAGGCTGAACAGCTTGCCGGTCTGGGTGCCCTCCGGCAGGTCGAACTTCACCTTGCCGTCCAGCGTGGGGATCTCGATCTCCCCGCCCAGAGCCGCCTGGGTGAAGGTAATGGGCACTTCACAGTACACATGCATGCCGTCCCGCTCAAAAAAGGGATGGCGCTTAATGTAGATCTCCGCCAGCAGGTCACCGTTAGGGCCGCCGTTGCTGCCCACGTTGCCCTCGCCCCGGACCCGGACGCTTTGCCCGGCATTGACACCGGCGGGAATGTTCACCTTGATTCTCTGGGTACGGCGAACCTTACCCTTGCCCCGGCAGGTGTTGCAGGGGTTCTTGATGATCTTACCCCGGCCGCTGCACTGAGGACATACGCCGGTGGACTGCATCTGCATACCCATAAAATTCTGGACAGTACGCACCTGTCCGGTACCCCGGCACTGAGAGCAGGTCTCCACCGCGCCGTCGGCAGAGCCGGAGCCGTTACATACGGCGCAGTTCTCGATCCGCTGGGCGG
>JAZNRW010000119.1:0-2250 GCA_045590835.1 Faecousia sp. | reverse complement strand
TACGGACACCGAAATCATCTACAGCAATCCCCTCAACCCGGTGGATGTGCAGACCGTTATGCAAAACGCTGCCGCCCTGAGGCGCTGTCCAATAAAACAGTGTATTGTTTTCGGGAAATGGCATGATTTCGGTCATGCCATTTCCCGTTTTTCATATCATTAGAGCAATGCTGCAGGAAGAATGCCAATGTAGTTGTAGCTGTCCTTCAAATAGAGCTCTTTAATGATGTTCCTATGATTGTTGTTTTGAAAATGAAAATAGGGAACAAATGCGGTTCGTCAGAACTATGGTTGTGCCCTATTTGGGCAAGGATAGATGCGAAGCATCGCAAGGGGTGCAGCCTCTTGTACGGAACAAAAGTGATGCAGGACAGCGAGGATATTCAGATATCTTCGCTGTAAACTCCGTAGGACGCACTACATGGTCGCAGACCATGTATAGAAGTGCGCCCTGGTTCCTAAGGACAAATGGTTCCCATGTTTGCTAAATTTTATCAATAATTTTTCCGGAGTGCAAAGTGTGGATAAAATTTGAATCTTGCATACTTTTCCGTAAAAAGAGATGAGGCGGTGACCGGATTGGTCACCGCCCTTTTGTCCTTATCGGCGAAACAGTTTTTTCAGATCCTTCAGGTCATCCAAACCGATGTCCCTGCTTTTCTTCGGCTCCGGTTTTACATAGTCAAAGCCACCATGGGGTTCCCGGATGCAGAAGCCGATGGACAGCCGGTCCGGGTCGCCCTCGAAGCCATGCTCGGTGTCCGCATTGTACACCACACCGTCGATGCGCTTGAAAAGCTGTCCGGGGCTGGGGTACTGGCCTGCGGGACGGAAACCGTCTGCGATCAGAATCTGCCGGTACTGCTCCAGGGCCCGGTGGGCGGCGTTGGTGTCGCCGTTATAGCCTGCGGAGAAGTAGATCACACCGGGGTCATATTCTTCCAGATTATATTCGCTGCCGCCACAGGTCCACTTGGGATACTGGGGAAGCATGGTGTCCCATTGATTAAGTTCTGCTTCATCCTTTGCTCTCTGTGCCTGTTCCTCGGCAACTGCCGCAGGGAGCTTGGTACCGCAGTCTTCGCAGTATTTTGTGCCGATGGTGTTCTGCTTGCCGCAGGAGGGACAAACCGCGCCTTCTGCTACGGTCTGCTCCGGGAGCTTGGCACCGCAGGCGGGGCAGAAGGTCTTTTCCGCTGTGGTAGGCTGGCCGCAGCCGGGACAGATCTTCGTGTTCTTGCCCATCTGGGTGGCATAGCACTGCATGGAGCGTTCCAGATTGGCAAAGGCACCCTCCAGAGAGGATGTGGTTTTTCTTGCTTCCTGGGCGGCATTGCCCGCCGCCTGGTCAAAGCGGTCAGCAGCTTTGTTTGCATACTCGGTGGCCCTGGGTTCCACCACCTCCCGGACGGCCTTGCCCACGGCATCACCGATGCCCTTGCTGATACCCTGACTGACGGCATCCCGAATGGCCCGTTTCAAAAAACTCATAAATTATCCTCCTTTTTTCATTCTTAGCTGTCATTGCGAACCGGTCCGCTTAAGTGGTATGGCAATTCGTTCTCCTTAGGTAATTTCTGCGATAACGCAATATGTCATAATCTCACTTGCTTCAAACCTTCTTCTTTAATTATATAACAGTTTTGGGGTTGTTTTCAAGATAGACGGTTTTCTTTTTATTCCGTTATTTGTCGAAGTCGATGCACCTGTTTCGCTGACTGATTCTCAGCAGAAGCTATTGGAGCGTTGGGCAAGATTAAGTGAAGAGCAGCAAGCAGTTGTTTTTGCTTTAATTGAAAAAATGTGAAAATCCGCCAGGATTGGCATCGTAAGGTGTGCCAGCACTGGCGGGTTTCGTCATAATTTGATTTGGACAAAAGAAAAACAAGCGATATCTCGTTCATAATGAACCGGATATCGCTCGTTTTTGCTGCTGCACTCTGCTTGGCAGCTACCCTATGTCAGTAGTTTTCATACTGTCTTATTGGATGCTACCTTGTGGGGTGTCTTTTTTGTTACTCGGGTTTATACATGGTTTTCCACTTTCCGGAGACCATTCTGGGCACGAAGAAGGAAGTCCGGCAGACCCAGTCGGTGACCATTGCGATCCAGACGCCGGTGGCACCCCAGCCGAAGTAGACGCACAGCACCCAGGAACCGATGATCCGGCAGGTCAGCATAGAGAAGATGCCCACCCACATGGTGAATTTCACATCATTGGCAGCACGGAGGGCATTGGGCAGCACAAAG
>JAZNRW010000118.1:0-3837 GCA_045590835.1 Faecousia sp. | reverse complement strand
CGTGGCCATGGAGCTGGAGGCAATGGCGCTGCCGCAGCCGAAGGTCTCAAATTTCACATCGGTGATAATATTGTCGTAGATCTTCAGGTAAATTTTCATAATATCGCCGCACTTGGCGTTGCCTACCTCGCCCACGCCGTCGGCATTTTCGATCACGCCTACATTGCGGGGATTCATAAAGTGGTCCATAACAACTTCACTGTAAAGAGCCATAATGATTTCTCCTTTTTATAAAATATATTCCCGCTTGCCCTGCTGCAGATCCCGCCACACGGGGCTCATATTCCGCAGCAGGCTGACCACTTCGGGAACGGCCTGCAGAATGTGGTCAATCTCTTCATCGGTATTGTAGTGGCACAGGCTCAGACGCAGGGAGCCGTGGGCCACATCGTGTACCCGGCCGATGGCCAGCAGCACATGGCTGGGATCCAGTGAGCCGGAGGTGCAGGCAGAGCCGGAGGATGCGCTGATCCCCTGCATATCCAGATACAGCAGCAGGCTCTCGCCCTCAATGCCCTCAAAGCAGAAGCTCACATTGCCGGGCAGACGGCTGACCCGGTCGCCGTTGAGATCACAGTGGGGGATCTTGGAAAGGCCGGCGATCAGCTTGTCCCGCAGGGCGGTGACTTTGGCGTTATTGGCGTCCATATTGGCGCAGGCTTCTTCCAAAGCGGCAGCCATGCCCACGATGGCAGGCAGATTCTCTGTGCCGCCCCGTTTGCCCCGCTCCTGTGCGCCGCCCTCGATGATGTTCACCATGGGGATTCCCCGGCGGACATACAGCGCGCCCACGCCCTTGGGGCCGTGGAACTTGTGGCCGGACAGGCTGAGCATATCGATGTTCTGCTCTTTTACGTTGATGTGCAGGTGTCCAACCGCCTGCACCGCGTCTGTGTGGAAGGGTACGCCCGCTGCCTTACAGACCGCGCCGATCTGGGCGATAGGCAGCACAGAGCCGATCTCGTTGTTGGCGTACATACAGGTGACAAGGCAGGTGTCCTCCCGGATGGCATCCTTGACCTGCTTGGCGGTGATATTGTGATTGTTCTGCACATCCAGCAGGGTAATCTCAAAGCCTTCCTTTTCCAGGGCATTTAAGGTGTGCAGCACCGCATGGTGCTCGAAGGCGGTGGAGATAATATGCTTCTTCCCCTTCCGGGCACCGTAGAAGGCCGCGGAGCGAATGGCCTGATTGTCGGCCTCGCTGCCGCCGGATGTGAAATAGATCTCTCTGGGCTCACAGCCCAGGCACTTGGCAATTCTGGCTCTGGCATCGTCCAGCTGTTCCTTCGCCTCCTGTCCTACGGTGTGGAGGCTGGAGGGATTGCCGTAATAGGTTTCAAAACAGGGCATCATAGCCCGTAAAGCGGCGCTACTGATCTTTGTGGTAGCCGCATTGTCTGCGTAAACTTGCATAGTGTTTTCCTCCGGAAATATTTACCTACTTATTCTGTGGGTAATATAGCACCCTTTACCTACTTTGTCAATAGGTAAATAGCACTTGTTCCAAGATTTTTACAAATTGTTCCAGTCCGGCCTTATCTTCCTCCGTAAACCGGCCAAAAGCAGGACTGTCAATGTCCAGCACGCCATAGATCTCTCCGTTTTTCCGGATCGGCACCACGATCTCTGAATTAGACGCGCAATCGCAGGCAATGTGTCCCGGAAACTGATGCACATCCGCAACCAGCTGGGTGGCATTTTCCGCCACAGCCGTTCCGCACACGCCCCGTCCCACAGGAATCTCTATGCAGGCCGGTTTCCCCTGAAAGGGTCCCAAAACCAGCATGCCCTGCTCCATGAGATAAAATCCCGCCCAATTGATGTTTTCCAATTCCTGCCAAAGAAGCGCCGATGCGTTGGCCAAGTTGGCAATAGGGTGGCGCAAACCGCCGGTCAACTCCGCCAGTTGCTTACAAAGAAATGTATAGTCCATTTTATCGCCTCCTGTTTTCTCCCATTGTACCTGTTTTTTCCAATTTCCACAATTGGTATTTCCGCTTTTTCCCAATTTTTTCGACTTTTGCTTGGGTTATTGCCGGCGCAAGCGAGGAATATTAACCGTGCAAATGAAATGGAGGGCTGGAACATGAAAAAACTTATTTCCCGCACAGCCACCTTATTATTGTGTCTTGTGACTTTGACCCAATCCGCCAGCGCCGCCCGGCTTTTGATCCCGGCAGGACAGGTAGTGGGTCTGGAGTTGGGGCACGATCAGGTGACAGTCGCGGCCTTTGATGATGATTTGGGTGCAGATGCACAAGCCGCAGGTCTGCAGGTGGGAGACCGCATCTGCGCCATAAACGGTAAACAAATTTGTAACGCCACCGATGTCCGCAACGCTTTGGAATCCTCCCACGGCACTGTGGACCTGACCGTAGCCCGAAAAGGAAAGCAGCTGCAGCTGCGCCTGTCCCCCAAAATTACGGATGCAGGACCTAAGCTGGGTGTTTTTCTCAAGCAGGGGGTCACCGGAGTGGGCACCGTCACCTGGTATGACCCGGAGAGCGGAAATTTCGGCACCTTGGGCCACGGTGTAAACAACTCCGCCGGGGAGCTGCTGAATATGACCCGGGGCAGCGCCTACCGGGCGACCATTCTGTCCGTAAAAAAAGGAACTTCCGGTAATCCTGGGCAGCTGCTGGGTGTTTTGAAGGAAGCCGAGCCCATCGGCACATTATATAAAAATTGCAACCGGGGCGTGTTTGGCGTTTCCGAGACAGGCTTTTCCGGAGAACCCCTGCCTGTTGGGGAATCTGACCAGATCCACACCGGCCCGGCCACCATCCGCAGCGTAGTCTCCGGAGACACGGTACAAGAATATTCTGTGGAGATTCTGAAAGTTTATCCCCAGGCATCCGCCACCGGGCGGAATCTGCTGCTGCGGATCACCGACCCTGCCCTGCTGGAAGCCACCGGCGGCATCGTCCAGGGCATGTCCGGCAGTCCCATCATGCAGGACGGCAAACTCATCGGTGCCGTTACCCATGTCCTTGTTAACGATCCTACCACCGGATACGGTATTTTTATAGAAAATATGTTAGACGCAGCGGCTTAATCGTAGGGCGGGGGCTTGCTCCCGCCGTTTTCTTTTTAGAAAATATGTAAAGCATGCTTGACATTCTAAAAACAATATGCTATATTACCGATGTAAAGCAAGCTTTACGTCAGCTGGGGAGGTGCATCATGAAGAACAGGATCGAGATCATAAGAAAAGAGCGGGAAATTTTACAGGATGAAATGGCAAAGGCTATGGGAGTTTCACGCCAGACCATCAGCTCCTTGGAAAACGGGCGGTACAATCCGTCTATCATGCTGGCATATAAGATCGCAAAATACTTCGGAATGACCATTGAAGATGTATTCATTTTTGAAGAGGAGGAGATTTAAATGAAAAACGATAGAAGAATGATAGCTTACATTATTTATATAATCTTTGGCGCAGTTCTGATGGGTCTTGGAGTGCTGGAGGTTGTAGATTCCTTCTGGAGCGGAATGGGTGGCGCGCTGATCGCTATGGGTGCGGTTCGTGTAGTCCAGTTTCTGCGCTACAAAAAAGACGAATCGTATCGCGAAAAATGGGATGTGGAGACCCAGGACGAGCGCAACCATTTTATCCGCAACAAAGCGTGGGCATGGGCCGGATATCTGTTTGTTTTGATCGCAGCCATCTGTGCCATTGTTTTCAAGTTGCTAGGTTCGGATCTGCTCTCAATAACGGCAGGCTTTGCCGTCAGCATTCTGGTGCTTCTTTACTGGGTCTGTTACTTGGTACTGAAAAAGAAATATTGATACCGTTTTATACAGCGCAGGCGGCGATATACCCCTTGCGCTGTT
>JAZNRW010000117.1:0-58476 GCA_045590835.1 Faecousia sp. | reverse complement strand
ATCCGACTTGGCGGTGCCGGTTTTATCGGAAGCAACTTTGTTTTCCACATGCTGGGCAAGTATCCGGACTACCGCATCATTTGTCTGGATAAGCTGACCTATGCCGGCAATCTGTCCACCCTGAAAGATGTGATGGATAACCCCAACTTCCGGTTCGGGAGACTGGATATCTGTGACCGGGAAGGCGTTTACAAGCTGTTCGAGGAAGAGCACCCCGACATCGTTGTGAACTTTGCCGCGGAAAGCCATGTGGACCGCTCCATTGAGAATCCGGAGGTGTTCCTGCAGACCAATATTCTGGGCACTCAGGTGCTGATGGATGCCTGCCGGAAGTACGGCATTGAGCGCTACCATCAGGTCTCCACCGATGAGGTGTACGGCGACCTGCCTCTGGACCGCCCCGACCTGTTTTTCACTGAGGAGACTCCTATTCACACCTCCTCCCCCTACTCCTCTTCCAAGGCCGGCGCAGATCTGCTTGTTATGGCATACAACCGCACCTACGGTCTGCCTGTGACCATCTCCCGCTGTTCCAACAACTACGGCCCCTATCACTTCCCCGAGAAGCTGATTCCCCTGATGATTGCCAACGCCCTGAACGACAAGCCCCTGCCCGTCTACGGCGAAGGCCTGAATGTCCGGGACTGGCTGTATGTGGAGGACCACTGCAAGGCCATTGACTTGATCATTCACAAGGGCCGTGTGGGCGAGGTATATAACATCGGCGGCCACAACGAGATGAAGAACATTGATATTGTAAAGATCATCTGCAAGGCCCTGGGTAAGCCCGAGAGTCTGATCACCTATGTTGCTGACCGGAAGGGCCACGACATGCGCTACGCCATCGACCCCACCAAGATCCACACAGAGCTCGGCTGGCTGCCGGAAACCAAATTTGTGGACGGCATCCAGAAGACCATTCAGTGGTATCTGGACAACAAGCCCTGGTGGGAGGAGATCATCTCCGGCGAGTATCAGAACTACTACGAGAAAATGTACGCAAACCGGGTTTAACGAAAACCAAATCGGAGATCGTTTAGGATATACCCGGGGCAGATGGGGCATTTTGCCCGCTGCCTGGGAAACCGGTCTTTGCGTTATCCGGCGGAGCCGAATATAACAGATTGGATGCTGCTATGAAGGTATTTGTAACAGGTGTGGCCGGACAGTTGGGCCACGATGTGATGAACGAGTTGTCTGCCCGTGGCCATATTGGCATTGGCAGTGACCTTGCGCCTGAATATTCCGGTGCTACAGACGGCACTGCCGTCTGTAGCATGCCATATATCGGTCTGGACATCACAGACCCCGCTGCTGTAAATGACACCATCGCACAGGTTTGCCCTGATGTGGTGGTGCATTGTGCTGCTTGGACTGCTGTGGATTTAGCGGAAGATCCGGACAAAACAGAAAAAGTTCGGGCAATCAACGCCCACGGTACTCAAAATATTGCCAATGCGTGCAAGCGGCTGGGCTGTAAAATGGTGTATATCTCCACCGACTATGTTTTCGACGGACAGGGTGAAACTCCCTGGCAGCCGGACTGCAAAGATTACGCCCCGCTGAATGTCTACGGACAGACCAAGCTGGAGGGCGAATTGGCCGTTGCAAATACATTGGAAAAGTTTTTCATCGTCCGCATCGCCTGGGTCTTCGGCAAAAACGGCAATAATTTTATTAAAACCATGCTGAACCTCAGCAGCAAATATGACTCCCTGCGGGTGGTGTGTGACCAGATCGGCACTCCCACCTACACCCTGGATCTGTCCCGGCTGCTGGTGGATATGATCCAGACAGAAAAATACGGCTACTATCACGCCACCAACGAAGGCGGCTACATCAGCTGGTATGATTTCGCCTGCGAGATCTTCCGGCAGGCGGGAAAATCGGTGGCCGTCACCCCGGTGACCACTGCCGAGTACGGACTGTCCAAGGCCGCCCGTCCCTTTAACAGCCGTCTGGATAAATCCAAGCTGGCAGCAAACGGCTTCGCTCCCCTGCCCACCTGGCAGGACGCGCTTGCCCGCTATTTGAAAGAAATCGAGGCATAATCTATGGGTCAGATCACCGTAACCAAATGCCCCATTGAGGGTCTTTATATCATTGAGCCCACTGTCCACGGGGACAGTAGAGGCTATTTCATGGAAACCTACAACCAGAAAGACATGGCTGAAGCCGGTCTTGATATGGTTTTTGTGCAGGACAACCAGAGTATGTCTGCGAAGGGCGTGCTGCGTGGTCTGCATTTTCAGAAGCAGTATCCCCAGGGCAAGCTGGTCCGGGCCATCAAAGGCCGCGTGTTTGATGTGGCTGTGGATCTGCGGGAAGGCTCTTCTACCTACGGCCAGTGGTACGGGGTGGAGCTGACCGAGGAGAACAAAAAACAGTTTTACATTTCCCCCGGCTTTGCCCATGGGTTTTTGGTGCTGTCGGACACCGCAGAATTCTGCTATAAGTGCACCGACTTTTATCACCCCGGCCACGAAGGCGGGCTGGCCTGGAACGACCCGGCGATCGGCATCCAATGGCCGGAGATCACCGGTAGCTATCCCGGCAGCGCATCTGCCGTAGGATACACTCTGGCAGACGGCACGCCCCTGACTCTCAGCGAAAAAGACCAGAACTGGAGCGGTCTGACTACCAAATAACGCTCCTTAGGAGATTAAATATGAACTATTTGAACGCATATGAGGTTTGGAAAACCGACCCTTTCTTTGATGCAGATACCCGGGCAGAGCTGTCCCGGCTGGATATAAATACCGACGCCAAGGAAATCGAGGACCGGTTTTACCGGGACCTGGAATTCGGCACCGGCGGCCTGCGGGGCGTTATGGGCGCCGGCACCAACCGGATGAACCGCTATACTGTTGGCAAGGCTACAGAAGGTCTTGGCAACTACCTGCTGGCTACCTACGGTGAGGAAGCCTGCCGCACCAGAGGTGTTGCCGTGGGTCGGGACACCAGAAACTGCAGCGATGTATTTGCTGAAACCGTGGCCAATGTGCTCAGCGGCAAGGGTATCCGGGTATTTTACTGCCCCGATGCCCGCCCCACTCCCCTGCTGAGCTTCGGCGTCACCCACTTAGGCTGCATTGGCGGCGTAGTACTCACCGCCAGCCACAATCCCAAAGAATACAACGGTTATAAAGCATATGACGCTTACGGCTGCCAGTTGGCTCCCGAGGAAGCTAAGCAGGTCATCTCCTATGTAAACGATGTAACCGACTACAAATCCATCCATTTCACCGGCAACCCGGAGCTGATCACCACCGCAGAACTCACGGATGCCTTTGTGGATGCTGTTATGCAGCAAAGCCTGTGCAGTAACCCCAAGGCCAAGGAAAATCTGCATGTGGTATATACCGCCCTGCACGGCACCGGCCTTGTGCCTGTGACCAAGGCGCTGGCCCGGGATGGCTTTACCCAGGTCACACTGGTTCCGGAACAGGCCGTTATGGACGGCAACTTCCCCACTGTGGTCTCCCCCAATCCGGAGGACCGCCGGGCGCTGGAAATGGGCATCGCCCTGGCCCAGCAGAAGCAGGCAGATATCGTTCTGGGTACCGACCCGGACAGTGACCGGGTGGGTGTTGCCATCCGTACCGAGGATGGTTTCCAGCTGCTGACCGGCAACCAGGTGGGCGCTCTGCTGGTGGATTATGTGTTGTCGAAAAAGGATTTGTCAGCAATAGAAAATCCGGCAGTGGTCAAGACTGTGGTCACCTCTGAGTTGGGCGCGGAAATTGCCCGCAGCAAGGGGCTGACGGTATTCTCCACCCTTACCGGTTTTAAATTTATCGGCGAGAAGATCACCCAGTTCCAGCAGGCCCGCCTACAGAACGATCCCAACCGGAAGTACACATTCCTGATCGGTTATGAGGAATCCTACGGCTATTTGGCTGGTACCCACGCCAGAGACAAGGATGCTGTGGTCTCCAGCCTGCTGATCTGTGAAATGGCGGCTGAGTATAAAGCGCAGAACAAAACACTGCTGGACCGGATGGCCGAGCTTTACAGCCAATACGGCTACTATCGGGATGCCATGGACAGCTTTACCCTGAAGGGTAAGGACGGTCTGGAGCAGATCGGCAATATGATGGTCACGCTGCGGCAGCAGGGCTCTCCCTTTGCTACCACCGCTCAGGTGATCGACTATGCTGAGCCTGTTGCAGCAGAAGAAGGATTCGGATACCTGCCCACCTCCAATGTTTTGAAATACATTTTGGAGGATTCCTCCTGGATCGCTGTGCGGCCCTCCGGTACCGAGCCGAAAATCAAGATCTATTACAGCATTTGCGCGGCCGATCAAACACAAGCAGAAGACAAACTTTTAGGCATTCAGAACACTATCAAAGCCACCTTGGGTCTGAAATAAGTACCTGTAGCACAGGAGGTTATGCTATGAATATTATTTTGCTTTCCGGCGGCAGCGGCAAGCGGCTCTGGCCGCTTTCCAACGAAATTCGCTCTAAGCAATTTATCCGTCTTTTCAAGGACGAAGCCGGCGACTACGAATCCATGGTGCAGCGGGTTTACCGCCAGATTACCACCGTGGATCCCGATGCCAATGTGACCATCGCCACCAGCAAGACCCAGGTCAGCGCCATCCGCAATCAGCTGGGTGACCGGGTGTCCATTTGCGTAGAGCCCTGCCGCAGAGATACCTTCCCTGCCATTATTCTGGCTACCGCGTATCTGCACCACGAACTGGGCTGCAGTGAAGATGAGTCTGTTGTCATTTGCCCCGTAGATCATTTTGTGGATAACAGCTATTACGAAGCTGTCAAGCAATTGGACTCCTTGGTGCAGGAAGGCAACGCCAATTTGACTCTGATGGGCATTGCCCCGGACCATCCCAGCAGCAAATACGGTTATATTATCCCCAAGGCCAACGACGCTGTCAGCATGGTTCAGGAATTTAAAGAAAAACCCACCGAGGCTGTCGCTCAAACCTATATGGATCAGGGCGCTCTGTGGAATGCCGGCGTATTTGCCTGCAAGATTGGGTACCTGCTAAAGAAGGCCCACAGTATGTTCCCCTTTACCGACTATCGCGACCTGTTCAATAAATATCAAAGCTTGACAAAGATCAGTTTTGACTACGCGGTTGCGGAAAAAGAACCCAGCATTCAGGTCATGCGCTATGAAGGCGCGTGGAAGGATGTGGGCACATGGAACATGCTGGCAGATGTAATGTCTGATTCCAAAAAAGGAAATGTGGTTTTGGATGACACCTGCACCAACACCCATGTGGTCAATGAGCTGGATATTCCCATCATCTGCATGGGCTGCAAGGACTTGGTGGTAGCCGTCAGCAGCGACGGCATCCTGGTTTCCGACAAGGATCGCAGCAATGCTATGAAGCCCTATGTAGAAAAGCTTGAGGACAGCGCCCGGTATGTGGAGAAATCCTGGGGCACTTTTACCGTCATCGATGTGCAACCCAATTCTGTGACTGCGAAGATCACATTGAATGCCGGCAGCAATATGACCTACCACTCTCACGAAATGCGCAGTGAGGTATGGACCGTTATTTCCGGCACCGGAGTCTCTGTGGTGGACGGAATGAAGCAGACCCTCCATCCGGGTGATATGATCAGTATCGCTGCGGGATGTAAGCATACCCTCCGCGCAGTAACCGATATGAGTATCATCGAGGTGCAGGTAGGCACCGAAATCAGCGCAAATGACAAAATTGTATATTCCATGGAACCGTAAGTTCCTGTTTCCTTAGGAGTGATTCGAATGATGGAGCCCATGCTGCTGCACCCGGCTGGTAAAGATTACCTGTGGGGCGGCCATCGTTTAAAAACAGAATATAACAAGAAACTGAATATGTCCCCCCTTGCGGAAACCTGGGAGTGTTCCACCCAGCCGGACGGTCTGAGCACCGTAGCTTCCGGCGTATATTCCGGAAAGACGTTGGCGCAGGTGCTGCAGGAGCATCCGGAATATCTTGGAGAAAATGCCAATCCCGAAGAAGGTCTACCCATTTTGGTGAAGCTGATTGACGCCAACCAAGACCTATCTGTGCAGGTGCACCCGGATGACGCATTTGCCTTGGTTCACGAAGGGCAGCGGGGAAAAACCGAGATGTGGTATGTGCTGGAAGCCGTAGAAGGCGCCGTGCTGGTTTGCGGGTTTGCCCACAAAATGACCCCCGAGAAATTAAAGCAGGCCATACAAGCCGGCGATTTGACCAATCATATGCATGTGGTTCCGGTGCATAAAGGAGACATTTTCTTTATCCCCCCCGGCACCGTTCATGCCATCGGCGCGGGAACTGTCATCGCAGAGGTCCATGAGAGTTCCAATGTCACTTACAGGGTTTATGATTATAATCGTCTGGACAAGAACGGACAGACCCGTCCTTTGCATTTTGAAAAGGCCGTTC
Organism: Faecousia sp.; assembly: GCA_045590835.1. GTDB lineage: Bacteria > Bacillota > Clostridia > Oscillospirales > Oscillospiraceae > Faecousia. The sequence goes on along the minus strand of JAZNRW010000117.1, from coordinate 52,082 downwards.
AGGTTTTGAACATGGCACCCGGCAAGGATGTGCTGCAGAACCCCCGGAAGATCAGATATCACCCCGGTTGCGCCCGGGAGGTTCTGTGCCGGTGCGAGCACTTTGAGACCGAGCGTATCCAGGTCAGCGTCCACTGCGGGTTCTCTGTTACCCAGCAGTCTTTCCAAGTGCTTCTGTGCATCGACGGCAAAGGTACTCTGACTGTGGGAAATAACCCTATCGGTCTTTCCTTCCGCAAAGGCGACTGCATCTTCCTGCCTGCTAATTTGGGCAAATGCCATATTCGTGGCAAGGCAGAACTGCTGAAGGTGCGGTGTTAACAGTATTTGCCCTCCGGGCAGAAAGAGAGAGTTATCATTATGAAAGTGTGTTTGGTCGGCTCCAGTGGTGGGCACTTAACCCATTTATATATGCTCAAGCCTTTTTGGGAGCAGCAGGATCGTTTCTGGGTCACCTTTGATAAGGCGGATGCCCGGAGCCTGCTGGAAGGCGAGCAGTTTTATCCCTGTTACTTCCCCACCAACCGCAATCTCAAGAATTTGATCCGCAACACCTTTCTGGCTTGGAAGATTCTGCGCAAGGAGAAACCGGATCTGATTATCTCCTGCGGCGCAGCTGTGGCTGTTCCCTTCTTCTATTTAGGAAAGCTCTTTGGGTCAAAGCTTGTGTACGTAGAGATCTTTGACCGCATCGACAAGCCTACCTTGTCCGGCAAGCTGGTTTATCCCATCGCAGATAAATTCGTTGTGCAGTGGGAAGAGCAGAGGAAGGTTTACCCCAAGGCTGTGAACCTTGGAAGCATTTTCTGAGTTAAAGGAGCCGCTACTATGATTTTTGTAACTGTGGGTACCCACGAACAACCCTTCAACCGACTGGTTGAGGCCATCGATAATATGGTAGCAGATGGCACAATTACTGAAGAGGTTGTTATGCAGATCGGCTACAGCACCTACACCCCCGCCCACTGCGCCTGGAGCAAGCTGATTCCCTATCAGCAAATGCAAGAATATATTCGGCAGGCGCGCATCGTCATTACCCACGGCGGCCCTGCCAGTTTCATTGCGCCTTTGCAAATTGGTAAGACGCCCATCGTAGTTCCCCGGCAAGCAGCCTTCAACGAGCATGTGAATGACCATCAGGTGGACTTTTCCAAGGCAGTGGCTGAAAGAATGGGGACCATTATCCCAGTATATGATATTCAGAATCTGCCCCAAACCATCAAACAGTACGATGCTATCTGCGCGCAGATGGGCGGTACTATGAGCAGCAATAACTCTGCTTTTGTGGCCGGATTCAGCAAGCTTGTGGAAGAATTATTCTAATCTTGCACCGGCATAAAAATACAGAAAAAGGAATCTAACTTATGAATATTGTGATCAATGCTGTTTTGGCCTTTGAGCAGCCCCGCGGCGTCGGACGCTATATCAATAACCTTCTGCCTGAGATTGCAAAAAACGACACAGAAAATCATTACTATGTATACTACGGTAAATGGATGCGGGAATACGAATTTCTGAAAATTCGGCAGGACAACTTCCATTTTATCGAGCTGGATATTAAAAACTCCCAACTGGCTCGGAATCTGTTTCTTGCAGCGAAGCTGCCCCTGATGGCAAAGAAGCTCAACCCGGACATTTTCTGGCTGGTGGATACCCAGGCTATTTTCTTCAAGCCCTGCAAAATGGTCTCTACCATCCACGATCTGGCGGAGTTTGAAGTGCCGGAGAAGTACTCCCGTAAACAGGCTCTGCTGCGCCGAATGATCGTTACCAATCAGGTGCGCCTTTCCGACAAGATCTTGACGGTTTCCAACTACTCCAAGCAGGATATTTGCAGGCGTTTTCGGATTCCGGAGAGTCGGATTGCTGTCACCTACAACACCGTAGATCAGGTAGCATCTTCCTCTGAGGTTGACCCCAGCCGCCACGACAGTTCCTTCCTGTTTGTCAGCGAAACGGAGCGAGCAAAAAATCCCCAGCTGCTGATCAAAGCATATGCTATGCTGCCGGAACAGCATCAAAAAGCCTATTCTCTGCGAATCGCAGGCAAATCCGGCAACGATCACGAAAATTGCCTGCGACTGATTGAGCAAGCCGGTATCGGTGATCGGGTGAAAATTTTCGGTTATCTCTCCCAGGAAGCACTCCAGGATATGTATGCCTCTGCCTATGCGTTTGTATTCCCCTCCCTGTTCGAGGGGTTTGGCTTGCCGGTTCTGGAGGCTATGGCCCAGGGCACTCCTGTGCTGTGCTCCGATTCTTCCTCCATCCCTGAGGTGGGCGGAGACGCGGTGCTGACATTCTCTCCCACCAGCGCAGAGCAGTTGTGCGCGCAAATGGTAAAACTGATTGAAAATCCCCAGCTGCGGGAAACTATGATATGGAAAGGTTTGGAGCAGGCAGGCCGCTTCACCAAGCAAAATGCCGCTCTGAGTACGCTCAACGCCCTGTTTGAAAGGTGATAAGTATGAAAATTAGCAAAACCGGTGGTTTATTTACAATCATATATTTGCTAATTTTCGTAGGCGCTATGCATCCGGCGCTGACCTTGCTTTCCTTGGCGCTGGTGGCTGTATGTGCTGCCCATTTCGCCCTGTGCGACATCCGTAAATGCGGTGTTGACCTGTGTAAAGGCATTCTGCTTTTGCTGGTAATGCAGAATCCCATGATCGGCCTTGGTGCCCATCTGGCAGGCAATACCAGCGATATGCTGAAGCTGCTGACCCAGATTCCCTTTTTGACCATTGCCATTATTTGGTTTATCGTGCGTCTGCGCAGCCTTTCCCAGCTACGCGTTGCCAAGAAACCCTGGATCTCTTTTCTGGCTTTGGTTGCTGCTATCGTCCTGTCTTTTTTGCTGGGGCGGGGCGGCATGCTGGCTGTCCTAGTGAATATCCGTAATCTGACGGTCTTCTATATGACTTTCGAGATCGGCGTTGTATGCCTGCGGGAAAAGACGCACATGGAGCAGCTGCAGGTCTTCTTCCTGAAGCTGGCTGCCGTTATGTTCTTTGCGGGCCTAATCCTGTCAGTAGCAGGCTATCCCCTTTACAGAGCCATGGGCATCCACGAAGTGTATATTGCCAAGGCAGCGCCCTTTGATGAAGGCGCGCTGGACTATCGGTTCTTTACTTCCTTGATATCCAAAACCTATACCCGTATGGGTTCGCTGTACTATGAGCCGGTGAGCTTGGCTTATTTCTTCTCCTTTGCCTTGTTGGTTGCCTTCTTTGGCAGCTGGACTACCGGCTGGGTCAATCGGGTAATCCCCGTGACCATCACCGGCTTTGGCCTGCTGCTTACCTTCGGCAAAGGCGGTTATCTGATCGCCGCGCTGGCAGTGCTGTGCATCTTTGCTACCCGGGTACTGGGTTTGATGTTCCGGCGTCTGCCCCGGAAAGTCCTTGTGGCCGTTACCATACTATGTATGCTTTTGGGCACTGCCGGTTTTTCCATCTGGTACTATCAAAATGTGGGTGCCGCCGCGTCCCAGCATTTCTGGGGCATCATCCAGACCTGGGGATCTGTCACCCAACGGCCATGGGGCTACGGTCTCGGCACCGGTGGCAACGCCGCCACCATTCTGAACGGCTCGGATCAGTGGCTGGCCACCGGCGGCGAGACCGCGCTGATGGCATTTATGTATCAGCTGGGCATTCAGGGTATTGTGGCCTTTATTTGGTGCGTTAACCGCATCCGCACCCCTTTTAAGGAAAAGAACAACTTCTATTCCCTGTTTGCCTTTTTGCCGGTGATCCTGCTGGGCATTTCCCTACTGCAGGACAATACCTTCACTCCCCAGTGCATCGTCCCCTTTATGCTGTTTCAGGGCGGTGTGTTTGCCAATACGAAAACAGATAATAAAATGGCAGGAGATAATTTATGAACACAAAAATTCTGGCAATGTATTTGCCTCAATATCACGAGATCCCCGAAAATAACCGCTGGTGGGGCAAAGGCTTTACCGACTGGGTCAGCGCCAAAAGCGCAGAAGTCCTCTACCCCGGTCACATCCAGCCCCGGGTGCCTCTGAATGACAATTATTATGACCTGTCCCGTGTGGAGGATATCCGCTGGCAGGTGGAGCTTGCCAAGGCGCACAATGTGTATGGCTTTGGTATTTACCATTACTGGTTCTCCTCCCAGCTGTCCGTGATGAAGACCCCTGCAGAGCTTCTTCTGGAGCATAAGGATATTGATATGCCCTTCTTCTTTGCTTGGGACAACTGCTCCTGGGTCAGAACCTGGAGTAAATTCAAGCACAACACCAACGCCTGGTCTCCCAAGTACGACCAGGGTCAGGAGGGTCCTGAGATCCTGGCAGAGCTGGTATACGGCGATGAGGCCGACTGGAAGATCCACTACGATTATCTGAAGCAGTTCTTCCTGGACGAGCGCTACATTAAAATCGACAATAAGCCCATGTTCATTTTCTGGAACTACAACAACAAGGAAATCATGGGTGAAATGTTTGCATATTGGAACAAGCTCGCCCGTGAAGACGGCTTTGACGGCGTATATATTATCAGCCGTGTTAACCCCTACGACTCTATGGGGGGTCTAGACGGTCTGTTTAACTACGAGCCTATGTTCACCGCCTGGCAGAACAAGAACTTGGCCACCCGTGTCTGGTATAAGGTGGTGGAGAAATTCCGTAAGAAAGAAAAGCTCACCATTTACAGTTATGATACGGTTTGGAAGTCCATCCTGCGTTTTGCAGAGCATTGCAAAGATCCCAAGGTCATGTTCGGTGGCTTTGTGGATTACGATGACTCCCCCAGACGGGGCAAGCGGGGCAAGATCGTCATCGGCGGCACCCCGGAGAAATTTAAAAAGTATCTGTCCCAGCTGCTGAAAATTTCTAATAATAAGCAGAAGGAATACATCTTCCTCACCGCATGGAACGAATGGGGTGAGGGCGCTTATCTGGAGCCGGATACCCGCTTTGGCGCCGGCTATCTGGAAGCATTAAAGGAAGCGAGCGAAGAGGTAAATGGATAAAGCTGTAGTGCGGGAAATTCTGAAGAACTCCTTTGTGGGGGTGCTGTGGAAAACCTGCAGACTCAATCACTTTCGCCGTCAATGGCGCAGAGCAAATCCCCATAACGATACCCTGCCCATGAATGTATTTCCGGCAGGTACGGTGCAGTGCGGTCACCACTCCTATGCGGAGCTGAATGTGGTGGCATTCAACTCCCATTCCAAGGTGATCATCGGTAATTTCTGCTCTGTTGCCCAGAAGGTGACCTTTATGCTGGATGCCGATCACCGGATTGACACCATCTCCACCTATCCGTTTAAGGTAAAGCTGCTCCATAGCCAGCAGTTTGAAGCCACTTCCAAGGGCGATATTGTGGTGGAGGATGACGCATGGATCGGTTACGGCGCTACCGTGCTGTCCGGTGTACGCATCGGTCAGGGCGCTGTGGTGGCCGCAGGTGCTTTGGTTACCAAGGATGTTCCTGCCTACGCTGTGGTGGGCGGTGTGCCTGCCAAAGTGATTAAATATCGCTTCCCGGAGGAGATCTGCAACCGCCTGCAGCAGGTGGACTACTCTAAGCTCACCAAGGAAATGGTGGAAGCCCACTTGGACGAGCTCTACGCTCCCGTGTCTGAATGTACAGATCTTTCCTGGCTGCCTAAAAAATAATCCTTCCCCTATTCAGGAGAATCTCTATGAACACAACGCGGCATTATGATGTTTCTACCCTGGTACTGACCTACCACCCGGATATGGAAAAGTTATTTCAGACCCTGCAGTCTGCTCTGCTGCAAGAAGATATCCGCCAGCAGATCGTGGTTGCCGATGACGGCACTCCAAATGACTTTTTCCCTCAGGTGCGCTCGTTTCTGGATGACCGAGGTTTTCACGATTATGTACTGGTGAAACTGCCGGAAAACGGCGGCACTGTGCGCAATCTGCAAAACGGTCTTTTATCCTGCGAGGGCAGCTATGTAAAGCTTATCTCCCCCGGCGACTATCTGAGCGGCCCTCATATTCTGGCAGACTGGATCGGCTTTATGCAGGAGAAGGATCTGGCTATGTCCGGTGCGGATGCCATTTACTATTATACGGATACAGAAGGGCACCCGAAAGCCGTGGTTTCCAAAGCAAATCCCCAACGCGTAGGACTGACAGGAAACGCCCTGCGGGACAACTATCTACTGTATGATGATCTGTTTTTGGGCGCGGCGGTACTGTGCAAAACCCATGTGCTACAGCGGTATGTGGATGAGATCGCCGGCAAGGTGATCTATGCTGAGGACAACTGCCTGCGACTGATGCTGTATAACGGCGAAGCGGCTGGTTTTTGGCATACCGACGCGGTTTTGTACGAGACCGGCATCGGTGTCTCCACCGGCGGCTCCGATAAGTGGACCAAGCGGCTGCAGGCAGATTGGGACGCAACCAACACCATTCTGGCTGCATGGAACTGCGGCGACCCCAAATTCCAAAAGCGGCTTAACACTGTAATACAAAACGCCCATCTTTCCGGATGGCGTGGCTATCTTTCCTGGCTGCAAACCAAAGGTTTGCTGGCCCATCGGCTTTGTCAAAAGCTGCGTCCCAGATTGACAGGCAGTAATTTACCCTATGAATGGATGCAAAAGCTGCAGACCTGTGCAGCCGATGTGACCCCTCCCCAACCGTAATCCACCACACTCAACAAGGAGAATACCATGGAATTTAAGAAGAATGATCAAGCAATCTATATCAAGGATCTGCTGTTTGCCGTACTGAAGCAGTGGCGCAAGGCCCTTGTGGTGGCTCTGCTGCTGGCCTTTGTTCTCGGCGCATATAAGGGCTATTCCCAGCTGCAGGCAAAAAATGCCCAGCAGCCTTCATTCAGCTCCACTTTCGATCAATATCTACCCCAAAGGCAGCGTCTGGAGGCCAGAATTGCCCAGCTGGAGCAGAACATTCTCTCTCAGAGAAACTATATGGACACCTCTGTTTTGATGCAAATGAATGCCTATGAGGTGTATTCTACCTATGCCATTGTCTATATCAAGACACCTTACCAGATTTTGCCGGGTATGACCTATCAAAACCCCGATAACACCCCTTACCTGATCAGCGCGATCCGGAATATTCTGATTGGTAAGGATGTAACCCAAGCTGTTGCGCAGGAAGTGGGTTACGATAACTTTACCGAATTAATGAATATATATTCTGACGGAAATCTTCTGGTTATTATGGCAAATCACAACAATGAAGCAGCAGCTACTGAGCTGGTAGATGTTTACCTGGATCAGCTTCCCCACGCATCCGCTGCCGTTGTAGATTCTATCGGCGAACACACTTACTCTCTGGTTTCCCGGACCTGTAACAAAACAGTCAACATGGATATTATCACCAAGCAGGCTGAGCAGCAGCAACAACTGAAGGACTTAGAAGCCAAGCTAAAGGAAGCCCAGGCGGAATTGGCTGCGCTGCCTGTTCCCGCTACTGCAACCCCCATCTCCAACACAGATATCGGCAAGAGCGCCCTGATCTTTGCTATTGTTGGCGCTGTTGGCGGTGTCTTCCTGGTGGCTCTGTTTGCTATCCTGCAGCATATTACCGGCAACAAGGTATATTCTGCCCGGATGCTGGAGCAGGTCACCGGTATCGGCGTGCTGGGTGGCTTCCCCACCCGGAAGAAACCCTGCAAGGGTATTGACCGGCTGCTGATGAAGCTGGAGCACCGTCAGGTGGAAGCTTCTCCCGCAGTTACCTCTACCATTATGGCCAATGTACGCAACTACTGTCCTGCCGGGGGCAAGCTGCTGATTGCTGGCAGCTGTGACCGGGTAGATATGGACTTTATTGCCCAGCTGGCAATTGATGCCGGTTTCGTGGTTCTGGCTGCCGGTGACCTGCGCAAGGATGCGGACGTAGTCAGCGCCCTGTCCCAGTGCGACGGTGTTGTGCTGGCAGAAGCCTGCGGCATCTCCCTGTATCCGGAGGTGGAGCGCAGCGCTATTATGGCCAAGAGTCTGGGCAAGCCCGTTGCAGGCTGCATCCTGATCGGTAGCTAAACATATATACAAAGACAAAGGAGCTCCCATGGAAATCATCAAATATACCTTCCCTCCCCACGGTGATGACCGGGGGCAGTTGGTGGCCATTGAGGCTATGAAGGATCTGCCTTTTGCAGTAAAGCGGGTCTACTATATCTATGATACCCTGACCGATGTGCGCCGGGGTTTCCATGCCCACCGGAATCTGCAACAAATATTGTTGTGCGTCCACGGCAGCTGTAAAATTCATCTGGACAACGGTACAGACACCGCAGAGGTTCTGCTGGACAAACCCAATGTGGGTCTGTACATTTCCAACGATATGTGGCGGGAAATGTACGATTTCTCCGAAGGGGCCGTGCTGCTGGTGCTGGCATCGGAGTATTACGACGAAGCGGACTATATTCGCAATTATGATGACTTTATCAAACTGGTTCGGGAAAAGGAGATCGCAAAATGAATGTGCCTTTTGTAAGCTTTAAGCCCTTGGAAAAGGAGCTGGACGGACAACTGCGGGCTGCTTTTGCCCGGGTATATGAAAACAGCTGGTACATCGACGGCAAAGAAGACAAAGCTTTTGAAGAAGCTTTTGCCAAATACTGCCACACCGACTACTGCGTAGGTGTCGGCAACGGCCTGGATGCCCTGATGCTGGCCCTTCGGGCGCTTGAGATCGGCAGCGGTGACGAAGTGATCGTCCCCTCCAACACCTACATTGCCACCGCATTGGCGGTGACCTATGTGGGCGCGACCCCTGTGTTCGTGGAGCCGGATATCCGTACCTACAACATCGACCCCAGCAAGATTGAAGAAAAGATCACCGCAAATACCAAGGCGATTATGCCTGTTCACCTGTACGGCCAGGCCTGTGATATGGATCCCATTATGGCTATCGCGAAAAAGCATAAACTCTATGTGATCGAAGACTGCGCCCAGGCCCACGGCGCTACTTACAAGAGCAAGGTCATCGGTTCTTTTGGCGATGCTGCCGGCTTTAGCTTCTACCCCGGCAAAAACTTAGGTGCGCTGGGTGATGCCGGCGCAACGGTCACCAACAGCAAAGACCTTGCTGATAAGGTCCGTGCTTTGGGCAACTACGGCTCTGACTACAAGTATCACCACATCTACAAAGGCGTCAACTCCCGTCTGGACGAGCTGCAGGCAGCCTTCCTGTCTACCAAGCTGCCTCTGATGGACAAGGTCAATGAAGACCGCCGGGCTACCGCAAAAAAGTATCTGGAAGGCATTAAAAACGACGCCATTATTCTGCCTTATGTGCCGGAATACGCCGTGCCTGTATGGCATCTGTTCGCCATTCGCTGCAAAAAGCGGGACGAGCTGGCACAATATCTGGCCGACAAGGGCATCGGCACCAACAAGCACTACCCCATCGCAATGCACTTACAGGATTGCTATGCGGACCTGGGTATTGCGCAGGGTCAGCTGCCCATTGCCGAGGAGATCAGCGCCACTGAGCTGAGCCTACCTATGTACTACGGCATGACCGATGAAGAGATCCAGTATGTGATCGATGCTGTCAACCAATTCGCCTGAGGAGTAGTTTTTTATGAAGAAGACCAGAGCATCCAACATTGAGCTTTTGCGCATTTTAACCATCTGCGGCGTTGTGGTGCTGCACTATAATGGCTATTTCGGCTTCTCCGCCGCAGCGCCCGGGTCTGTGAATTTCCATATTCTAAGCGTCCTGGAAGTGCTGTTTATTTGCGCGGTCAATCTGTTTGTTCTGATTTCCGGTTATTTTCTGTGTGAGAGCACCCAGCGAAAGGCCATTAAGGTGGTCGAACTTGTGGTGCAGGTCATGGTGATCGGAGTCGTCAAGTATGGACTCAGCCTCCTGTTTGGCTCCACTGCCTTTTCCCTGTCAGGGTTAGTCGGCTCCGCTTTGCCCAACAACTACTTTGTTACCTTCTATTTAACACTGTATCTTCTTTCTCCCTATTTGAATGTTTTACTGAACAAGCTCTCTCAAAAGCAGTTCGCTGCCCTTTTGTGCCTGAGTTTCTGCCTGTTCTCCCTGTGGCCTACCCTGCTGGATCTGCTATCAGAGATGGGACACCCGTTTTGGGGCATGTATACCACCAATACCGAAGGCAGCCAAGCAGGATACAGCATTCTGAACTTTATGCTGATGTACCTGCTGGGTGCGTACCTGAAAAAGCACCCGGTTACCTTTGCTCCCTGGAAATACGGCATTGGATTTGCCGTCTGTGTAGCCATTTTGGCGCTTCTGCAGCTTTACTTCCCTGCTGTTGCCCGGGCTTACAGCAATCCTCTGGTGGTGGCAGAGGCAGTGCTTTTATTCCTGCTGTTCCAGCGGCTGCATTTCTCCAGTAAACTAGTCAACACCCTGGCGGCAGGCACCTTCACCTGTTTCCTGCTCCACGATGTCTTCCTGTCGGAGATTGGCATTGACCGGGCGGTTAATCAGTCCGCTCTGTTGATGATCGCTCATATCATTTTGTCTGTATCGCTGATTTTCCTGGCTTGTTGGGTCGTATGGAAGATCTATCACCTGATCAGCCGTCCGGTGTATGCCTGGCTGGACCGTAAGTTATCGCCAGTAAACACCTGGCTGTCTGTGGAAGAAACGGAAGAAAGGTAAAAATCCTATGAAAGTTCTAATGGTCGTCAGCTGGTACAGCCCCAAAGATGCCGAAACTATGTTCACCGGTGTCTTTCACTATGAACAAGCTATGGCGCTAAAGTCCCTTTGTGACACAGCGCTGTATTATCCCTATGACACTGCGTTGGATGTGCCCTTTACCAAAGGTGTGGAACGGGGTCTTATGACCTACCGCCGGAAAATGGCCACCCAGCGCATTCCCCTGCTGACCTCTCTTGCCGAGCGGCTGCAGATCATCTCCGATCTGCGCCGGATCTGCAAAGAATTCCAGCCGGATGTGCTCCACGCCCACTGCGCATTTAACGCCGGCAACATCGTTGCTATTTTCGGTAAACTCTACGGTTACCCGGTGGTCATTACCGAGCACAGTCCCATGGAGCAGATGCGATTGGAGATCCCCCGGGTGAAATCCAAGATGCACTATGCCTATGCCAACAGCGATGCCAACATCTGCGTTTCCAACCACTCTATGAAGGGCCTGCAGGAGCAGTTCCCCGATTGTAAGTACCAAGTCATTTACAACGGCATTATGTCCCCGGAGAATTTGGACATGGATGGGCAGCAATATGCCCGGGAGGGCAAAATTAACTGCTGCATTGTGGCCGGTTTCTATAGTATCGATATCAAAGGCTACCAGTATCTTCTGCCTGCCATCGCCCAGCTGAAGGCGGAGGGCATGCCCATTGTGCTGCATATCTGCGGCGGTGGTGAGTACTTTGACCATTTCGTAAATATGGCCCGGGAGCTGGGCATTGAAGAGGATTGCATCTTCTACGGCAACTGCCCCAAGGCTAAGGTATATTCCATCGTCTCTCAGATGGACTTTAACATCTCCGCCAGCCTGTATGAATGCTCCGGCGTTTCCGTGGAGGAGGCGCTGCTGCTGAAAAAGCCCATGCTGGTGACCACCTCCGGCGGCGCCAACTCTCTGGTCACGGAGGAAAACGCCATTGTAGTGGAAAAAGGCAGCACCCAGGCGCTGGTGGACGGCATCCGGGAAATGGTTCGGCGGCTGCCGGAATTTGATGCTGAAAAGATTTACCGGTACGCTTTCACCAACTTTGAAATCGGACAGGTCAGCCAGCAGCATTATCAGTTGTATCAATCAATTGTTCACAAAAAGTAATTTGGGGCAATGGTGAAGTCTCTTGCCCATAACCTATAATCGTGGGCATACACGATAAAGGAGAGAAATACATGCCAATAGTGAGCGTAATCGTTCCGGTATATAAAACAGAGAAGTATTTATCAAAGTGTATTGATAGCCTGCTGGCGCAAACATTACAGGATTTGGAAATCATTCTTGTGGATGATGGTTCTCCTGATAACAGCGGAAAAATCTGTGATGACTACGCTGACCAACACCCCAACATTTCTGTAATCCATAAAGAAAATGAAGGCTTAACGCAAGCGCGGGTATCCGGTATGCGTATAGCATCCGGTAAATATATCGCATTTGTGGACAGTGACGACTGGATCCTTCCCGATATGTATGCGCCAATGGTCCAACAAGCAGAGGCGCACCTTGCGGATATCGTTGCCGTGGGATTTACTCGGGATTTTGGCAGCAGAACGGAGAAGTTTTGCAACCAGTTCCCTTCCGGTGTATACCAAGGAGAAGCACTCAAGCAGTTGCAAACCCAAGCCCTCTTTGACCCGGATACTATGCAGCAGCCATTCGCTCCCTGTGTTTGGGCAAAATTATACCGAAGCGAGTCTCTTCTTCCCGTTTTGCTTAGCCGAACTGATACCATTGGTTTTGGAGAAGATTCTCTATTTACCTTCCCGGCACTATTCCAAAGCCAGTGCGTTGTGATCCTAAATGAGCACTGGCAATATCAGTACCAGATTCGGGAGGGCTCTATCACAAATTCCTACTATAGAAATTATATGTCCGATCTCTATACGGTATATGATAAGCTGACGGAGGCTGCAGCGCCTATCAAAACACCTCAGTTGACGGCATCCATCGCCTACGATTATATTTTCCTTTATCAGGGCGGAATCGGACAAGAACTTAGCAGAAGGAATCCTAAGAATCTTTTAGAAAAATATCGAAGTCTCCGGACGATTGCGCAAGATAAGCGCCTGGGCCAATGTATTTCTTGCGTTGATCTGAACCGGTATCCCCGAAGAACAGCAGCCGGTTTGCGGCTTTTGTCGGAAGGAAGACATAACCGTTATATTTTACTTTGGTTGTTTGGCAAGTTTTGGGATAAAAGCACAGCATTTCTGACAAAGCTTCGCCCCAATCGCTAAAATTCATCAAAAACGAGGTTATTATGCAGTTACGACCTTTAGCTGAAAAAGACGCCCCCCTTATGCTGGAATGGATGCACGACGAAAGCGTTGTACACCACTTAAGCGCCAATTTCCAAGCCAAGACCTTGGCGGATTGCCTGCAGTTTATCGCCGCCGCGGCAAATGATCCTCACAATGTTAATCTGGCAATTGCCGACGACGAGGATACCTATATGGGTACCGTCAGTCTCAAGCACTTGGATATGATAAACAAAACCGCGGAGTTTGCCATCACCATACGTGCCTGTGCTATGGGCAAGGGTTACTCCCAGTTCGGTATGGCTGAGATTCTGAAACGGGGCATTACCCAGTATGGTTTGGAATCCATCTACTGGTGCGTTTCCCAGAAGAATCTGCGGGCCGTCCGGTTCTATGACAAGTGCGGCTATACCCGCACAGAGCAGGTTCCGGATACCATTTCCAACGCCTACACCTTGGAACAGCTGGCTGAGTTTATCTGGTATGTCTATCCCAATCCATAAAAAAGAACCAGGTCTTACGACCTGGTTCCTTTTTATTCATATCGGTTATCCCAGGCAGAGGGGGGCAACTCCGGTTTTTTATCCCGGCTCATCAGCAGCTGCACCGTATCTGCGGCGGGCAATCCCCGGTTTACCACCGCGTCGGCCGCCTCCACAATGGGCATTTCCACCTGATACTTTTCTGTCAAACGGATGGCAGCCGGCAGGGCATTGATACCCTCCACCACCATACCTACCTGCTTTTTTGCCTCCGCCACAGGCACACCCTGTCCGATCAGCATACCGCAGCGGTTATTGCGGCTGTGGGCGCTGGTTGCGGTGACGATCAAGTCACCGATACCTGCCAATCCGCCAAAGGTCTGCTCCTTGCAGCCCATAGCCATACCCAGCCGGGAGATCTCCGCCATGCCCCGGGTGATCAGCGCTGCTTTGGCATTGTCCCCATAGCCCAAACCGGCAGCAATACCGGCTGCTAAGGCAATGATGTTCTTCATAGCGCCACACAGCTCCACACCCAACACATCGTCATTGGTGTAGACACGCATACAGGTGCCCCAAAACACATCCTGTACGGTTCTGGCGGCCTCAGCGTCCTCACAGGCAGAGACAATGGTGGTTGGCAGGTCTCTTGCCACCTCTTCTGCGTGAGTGGGCCCAGAAAGAGCTACCAGCCTTACAGAAGGATTCTTAATTTCATCTGCAATGATCTGGGTCATGGTCATCAGGGTATCTGCTTCAATGCCTTTGGCCACATCCACAATGATCTGATCATCCCGGATAAATTGCGCGGCCTTCCTTGCGGTACTGCGTGCAAAGGGGGAAGGCACGGCAAAGAGCACAATGTCCTTATCTTCGCAGACCTGTTCCATATCCCCGGTAAAGGTGATCCCCTCCGGGATCTCCATCCCCGGCAGGTTGGGATGACGGCGGGTTGCCGCAAGCTCTGTTACCTCGTTGGGTAGAGCTGACCAAACCGCAACACTATGTCCGCTTTGATACAGCATCCGGGCCAGGGCCATGCCCCAGGTTCCCGCACCCAACACTCCGATTTTACTCATTCTTTTTTCTTCCTCTCTTTGTTAGGACTGCTTCCTATTCCAGAATATAGGCCCCGGTGATCTGGCCGTAGAAGGCCGTGTGGTAGTCACCGTCGTTTTGCGTTCCCGCTGCATAGTAGCGAACTCTGTTCTCTTCGTTGATATCCTCCAGCACCTGGTCCTGGCGGTAGATGACCTTGCACTCCAGAGTCAAAGGCACCTGGCGGATGCCGGGTACGGATACAGTATCCCCCGCCACCAGGTCAAGACCCAGGTGGGCCACCTTATCCAGATCCCGTCCGGACTTGGTGCCGCAGACGGAGTAAATGTCCTTATCCAGCTGCCCCAGAGGGACATTGATGGTAAACTCCGGATTTTTGTCCAGCAGTTCCTTAGTATATCGGCTCTGGCGAACAAATGCGATAAAGATGGGTTTGCCCCATTGGATTCCCAGCGTGCCCCAGCCGATTACCATACTATCCACAACGCCATCGGCGGCGGTGGTCATCAGGATACCCTTTCCCACGGACTCCAGAATCTGCGGCGCATATTCCCACACATTGATTTCCTTTTTCATATCCATGCCTCCTATTCATTGATGGATACATCATATCGCGAAACTACAGCAATTGCAAGGATTTTTCCCCGGGAGCACAAAAAGACCGCCTCCAAGGAGGCGGTCTTTCTTTTCATCAAGACAGAAGCAGTTTATCGTTGGCTTCGACAGAACCGCTGGCCTTGCTGAACAAATTCAGCAGCTGCTCTACCGTCAGGTTCTTCTTCTCCTCGCCGGAGACATCCACTACAATTCTGCCGTCATACATCATAATCAGACGGTTTCCGTAGGCAATGGCGTCACGCATATTGTGGGTGATCATCAATGTGGTCAAATTATTCTTTTCCACGATCCGCTGGGTGGCCTCCAGAACCTTGGCTGCGGTTTTGGGGTCCAGAGCGGCTGTGTGCTCGTCCAAAAGCAGAAGCTTCGGTTGCTGCAGGGTGGCCATCAAAAGGGTCAGCGCCTGCCGCTGGCCGCCGGAGAGCAGACCTACCTTGGCAGTCAGCCGTTCTTCCAGACCCAAGTCCAGGATCTTCAGCTGTTCCATATAGAACTCTCTGTCCTGCTTGGTGATTCCCTTTTTCAGAGTTCTACCCTTGCCACGGCGGGCAGCCAGTGCCAGATTTTCCTCGATCTGCATGGTAGCAGCAGTGCCCATCATCGGATCCTGGAACACACGGCCAATATACTTGGCTCTTTTATATTCCGGCAGCGCGGTCACATCCACGCCGTCGATAAGGATCCTGCCCCCATCCGGGGTGTATAGGCCGGACACGCAGTTGAGCATGGTGCTCTTACCTGCGCCGTTGCCGCCGATGACGGTGACGAAATCGCCAGGTTCCAGGTGCAGATTCAGATTGTTCAGCGCTACCTTTTCGTTCACTGTTCCGGCATTAAACACCTTACGGATGTTTTCAATTTTCAGCATGGTGTTTCTCCTTTCCGACGCTCTTTCTCGTCCCAATCTTTAAATTGGGAACTGCCAAAAAGGCTGCCACGATCAAAGCAGAGATCAGCTTCAAATAGTTGGAATTGATGTTGAAGAAGCTGATGACCGCCTGAATGACGATATAGTAGATCACAGAACCCAGGCTGACGCTCAAAAGCTTCAGCGCAAAGTTGTGGAATAGCTTGTCGAAAGCCACCTGTCCAATAATAATGGCAGCCAGACCGATCACGATGGCGCCACGGCCCATATTGATATCTGCAAAACCCTGGAACTGGCTGAGTAATGCGCCGGACAAAGCTACCAGGCCGTTAGAGATCATCAAGCCCAAAACCTTGTTGAAATTGGTGTTGATGCCTTGGGCACGGGCCATATGGCCGTTAGCACCAGTGGCACGAATGGCAGAGCCCAGCTCTGTACCGAAGAACCAGTACAGCAGGAAAATGATCACCGCAGTAAACACGCCAACCGTAAATAGCGGGTGTTGATAGATGGGTTTGATACCCTTCGCGACCTCCTGCAGATACCGCAGAGAGACCAGCATATCCAGGTTATTCACATTCAGAGCCTGGTTGGCCTTCATACCCATAATCGCCAAATTCACAGACCAAAGGCCTAATTGCGTCAAAATGCCGGACAATATCGCGGGGATACCCAATTTGGTATGGAAAAAGCCTGTGACAAAGCCTGCCAGCATACCAACCAGAAATGCCACCAGCAGACTTACCCAGACATTGTACCCGCCCACCAGCATCATGGCACAGACCGCACCGCCGGTGCAGAAAGAGCCATCTACCGTCAAGTCGGACAGGTCCAGAATTTTATAAGTGATATAAAGGCCGATGGCCATAATGCCCCAAATCAGACCCTGAGACAGAGAGCCGGGCAGGGCATTGATAAAACTACCCATTGTGTAGAATCCTCCCTATGGAAATTGAAGTTCAGGGCGAGGTGTTGATCACCCCGCCCTGTATCGTTACTCAGTAGGAATTGCGGTATAGCCTTCCAGGGGAGTCAGCCCCAGTGCTTCGCAGATCTCTGCGTTATACATGGGGGTAAATTTCTCGGAATATGCAATGGGCATGGTAGCAATATCTGCCTCACCGGCGAGGATCTTGGCAGCCATCTTACCGGTAGTATAGCCCAAATCGTAATAGCTGATGCACAGGGTTGCCACGCCGCAGCCGGAACAGATGCCCTGCTCGCCGGCGATTACAGGCACGGCCAAATCCCGGCAGACACCGTCCACAGTGCCGGTAGCGCCGGCTACTGCATTGTCGGTAGGTACATAGATCACATCGGATTCAGCGGCCGCCTTCTGGGTAACTGCCTGCATTTCATTGGTATCAGCAAAGGGGTACGGTGTTGCGGTAACACCCTTCTCCTCCAGCATTCTCTGTACTTCGTCCACCTGATACTTGGAGTTTGCCTCTGCAGAGCAGTACAGCAGACCTACATTCTTGGCCTCGGGGAACCACTCCAGGATCATCTCTGCCTGCTTATCCAGAGGAGCCAAATCAGAAGTACCGGAAACATTGCCGCCTACAGTACCGTCAAAGTCCTCGATACCCAGAGCCACGCCGTACTCAGTAACGGAAGTGCCCAGGATGGGAATGTCGGCGGTGGCTGCAACAGCTGCCTGCAGGGCAGCTGTTGCATTGGCCATAATCAGATCCACGCCGTTGGATACAAAGGTATTCACAATGGGAGAACAGGAAGCAGTATCGCCGCCGGCGATCTGGGTATCAATCTCCACATTCTCTTCACCCAGTTCATCCTTCACGGCCTGGATAAAGCCCTCGGTGGCTGCATCCAATGCCGGATGGGGTTGCAATTGGCAAATACCAATTGTGTACTTGTCCTTACCGGAATTGCCGCAAGCGGTCATACTCAGCAGCAACAGCAGTACGCACAGGATGGAAACAATCTTCTTCATTCTTATCTCTCCTTTTCTTCCGCTCCAATGGGAGCTTTTGATTTTTCTACTATAGCACTTTTTCGGTATATCTGTCAACTGAAAATCCAACATTTTCCGTATGCATATGCACACTTTTTTGAAAATATTCATTCTTTCATGAAATATTTTCATTGTAAGCCATATTACCGCATATTTTTCAAATCATCCTCGGTAATTTCCCGGTACGGCTTGCATGGATTTCCGAAGGCGATGCAGTTATCGGGAATGTCGTGGACCACCACAGAACCTGCGCCAATGACCACATTGCTGCCGATCTTTGTGCCGGGGGTAACCACCGTACCACCCCCGATCCACACATTGCTGCCAACGGTGATAGGAAGCGCCTTCTCATAGAGTTTATTTCGCAGCTCCTGGTGAATGGCATGGTGGGCGGTGTAAAATCCGCAGCTGGGACCGATGAACACATAATCACCGAAGGTGATCTTACCCGGGTCAACGAACACACAGTTGTTATTGGCAAAGAAATGATCGCCTACTTCAATATTCCAGCCGAAGCCGCAAAAAATATTGGGTTCTACATAGGGATCTTTACCCACCTTACCAAACAGCTGTCGGATCAGCTCCTCCCGGCGCTTGGTATCGGAGGGTCGGGTGTGGTTATAGTCATAGCAAAGGTCAGCACACTTCAGATGGTCCTCTTCCCGACCGGGAAAAGTGGTATCGTACATTAGGCCGGCCCTACATTTTTCAAATTCAGTCATAGGTTCCTCCTGATAGAACAAATGCCGGGAAATCCCGGCATTTGTATGGATTCTTTCTTACTTGATAACTTCCCGCAGCCACTCCAAGGTGCACTCAACCATATGCTTTCCAGTCTCCTCGCTGGCTTCTACTGCGCTCTGGGCAAACCACTCGGTGTTGTCCTTACAACGGGACAGATCTACCAGGTGGGGGTAGGTGCCCATCAGAAGGCTGGTCTCCCACTTGCCGGCATGGTCAAAGCCGCCGCACTTGATCTGGGCGTCAGCACCGATCAGGGGAACAACCTTAATGTAGGAGAAGGGATCGTCATCGGAGCCCATATCCTCATAGTAGGTGGCGTAGCTGTCGCTTCCCCACCAGCCCTGACCCAGAGTCTCTTCCATGTACTCCATGGTGACCTTCTTAGCTGCTTTATGGCAGGCGATGGTCATAGGCATCAGGCCTGCGCCTTCTGTCTGATGATGGGGTACCAGATAGATGTTCTTGTGACCGGCCTTGATCATGGACTTCAAAATGCAGTAGAGGTAATTCACATA
Organism: Faecousia sp.; assembly: GCA_045590835.1. GTDB lineage: Bacteria > Bacillota > Clostridia > Oscillospirales > Oscillospiraceae > Faecousia. The sequence continues at coordinate 32,894 of JAZNRW010000117.1, read as the reverse complement.
AGCATCCTCATCCACATGGAAGTGGCTGGGCTTGGGGGCGCACACCGCGTAAGAGGCAACACCGTACCAGATGGGAGGACAGACCACGATCTCCTTCTCCTTCTCCAGTTCCCGCAGGCAGCCGGTGACAACCAGTGTGTCTGTGCCGCAGGAGGCGTGCTTGGCGTGGTATTCCATAGTGCCAATAGGGATCACAAAGGGCACTTTGCGATCAACGGCATCTTGGATCTGATCATAAAACATTTCCAGCATTTGCATAATTTCATTCTCCTTTTCTTTTGGGTTAAATTAAACATTGCGAGGCCGCAAGGCCTCGCAATGTGTTTCGGTCTTACGCAGCATTCTGCGGAGCTTTCTTAGCTTTCTTAACCTTCTTGGGAGCTCTGCCGCCCATTCTGGTGCTGAGGATCAGAACCAGAACCAGCATACCGCCCCAGATCAGGGAGGAATAGTAGGTGTTCAGGTTACCGAACAGGTTGATGCCGGTGGCAATGATCTGAACGGTAACGATGGAGAGCAGAATATTGGAGATCTTGCCCTGGCCGCCATCAGGAATACAGCCAGCCAGAACCAGGATCAAAATCGCGCGGGTGGTATAGGAGATACCGTAGTCAGCCTTTGCAGAACCCATGGTGGAGACCATGATCAGAATGCCGATGGTGGCGAAGATGGCAGACAGCAGGTAAGTAGCAGCCAGCATACCGTGCACATTAATGCCGGAGAACTTGGCAGCCTTCTTGTTGGTGCCGATCATATACAGCTTCTCACCGAAGGTAGTGTACTTCAGCAGGAAGATGGCGATGACCAGCAGAACCAGGAAGATCACAACGGGAACTGCCAGGATACCGCCGATGTAGGTGTGACCCACAGTGGTGTACAGAGCCGGAACGCCCTTGACAGCGTAGCCCTTGGTCAGAGCAGTGGACAGGCCCTTCCAAACCATCTGCATGGCGATGGTCGCCATAACAGGAGGCACATTCAGGAAGCTGACCAATACGAAGTTGATCAGAGCGCCCACAACAGCAATTGCCAGCGCAATGCCGATGCCGACGAAGATGATACCGCCAACCTGACCGTTGGACATACCCTCAGTAACATGGGCAGCCATATACTGAACTGCCAGAATCGCACCGAAGTTACCAAGCAATACCTGAGACATATCGTGGTGACCGGAAATGAAGACGAACATCAGACCCAGAGCAACGCAGGCGTACTCAGGGAACTGCATAGTCATACCCTTCCACAGGTCCAGCCGCCAAAAGTCAGCACCCTTCAGGGCAGAGAACAGCGCCAGAACCGCGATCAGCAGGCCTACCAGAATGGAGGTGTACTGATTATTCCGTACGAAATCCTTAATCTTTGTCATAATGCACTGCCTCCTTTCTTAGTGCTTCTTACGCATGGCCTGCAGAGCAGACACGGTAACACCGATCAGAATGATCAGACCATTGAAGAAATCCTTCCAGTAGGAATCGATACCCACCAGCAGCATGGAGTTGTTGACCAGAGTGATGATGGCGATTGCGGTAACGGTACCGAACACGCTGCCTTCGCCGCCGAAGATGGAGGCACCACCCAGGATAACTGCAGGGATGATGGTGAATTCCTTATTGACCATAGCCTTGGGAATGGACTGAGAAGCCATGCACACACGGATCATGCCGATGAAGCCAGACACAGCGCCAACTACGGTGTAGAGAATGAACTTGGTTCTCTTAACATTGTAGCCGGCACGCTCAGCGGAAACTTCGTTGCCGCCGATGGCGTACAGAGCGCGGCCAAACATGGTCTTATTCAGAACGAAAGAAGTAACAGCACACAGCAGAACCAGGAAGATAAACATAGTAGTCATAGTAGACTTCAGGCCTGCGGAGTTGGTGACTTCAAACAGGTAGCTGGTACCGAAAGCCTTCAGGGCGGGGGGCAGTGTGGAGGTGATCTCCTTCAGCTGCAGCAGACCCATAGAAATACCGGTGAAGAAGGTCTGGGTACCCAGCGTAACCAGCATGGTATTGAGCTTGAAGTTTGCGATGATCCAGCCGTTAAACATACCCAGGATCGCGCCGAAAACGACGGACAGGGCGAAAGCGGCGATGGGAGAGGTCTGGCACCAGCCTTGATTCAGGCAGATGGTAGTTGCCAGAGAGTAGGCCAGGGCAGCGATAGCCGGGAAGGACATATCGAAGCCGCCGGAGACCATAACCACCAGGCAGCACATGGCGAACATACCGTCAACGACCATAGCACGCAGGATGGTAACGACCTGAGTGGATTCAAAAAGAGAACCCTTGGAGATGATGCCGATCACAGTAATCAGAATGATCAGAACCAGGAACATATAGAACTCGGTTCTGCGGGTCATACGCTTTATAGCAGCTTTGTTCATAATATGTCCTCCTTATGCGATGATTTCGGCGATGGCCTTCTCGGTGATAGCTTCGCCGACCATCTCACCGACGATAGAGCCTTCCTTCATCACGATGACGCGGTTGCAGTTGACCACGACTTCGGGCAGGTCGTCGGAAATAACAATAACAGCCAGACCTTGGTTGGCCAGTTCATGAACCAGGGCGTGGATATCCTGCTTTGCGCCAACGTCAACACCCACAGTGGGGCCATTGAGGATCAGCACATCCAGATCGTTTGCCAGCCACTTGGCCAGAACGATCTTCTGCTGGTTACCACCGGACAGGGTGGAAGCATTCTTGCGGACATCGTCAGTCTTGATGGAGAAAGTCTTCTGCCACTTCCAACCCTCTTCGATTACATCCTTACGCTTCAGAACGCCCAGAGCCTTGGAAAGACGCTTCAGGGAAGACAGCGCGATGTTGTCCGCGATGGGCTGTGCCAGGCACAGGCCTTCGGTCAGACGGTCTTCGGGCACATAACCAATACGCATCTTCTGGGCAGCGATGGGAGACTTGATTCTCACGGACTTGCCGTTGAGAACGATCTCACCGGAGGTGGGCTTTTCCAGACCAAACATAGCCAGAGCCAGTTCCGTACGGCCGGAACCCAGCAGGCCGGTGATACCCAGGATCTCACCCTTGCGCAGGTCAAAGGACACGTCCTTGACACGGCGGTCGATGGTCAGATTCTTAACTTCCAGAACAGGCTCGGGAGAGATGTTCTTGGGAATAAAGAAGTCATCTTCAATGTCACGGCCGGTCAGGTAGTATGTAAACTCCTTGCGGGTCAGGTTCTTGGTCTCGCCGGTGTAGACATTCTTACCGGAACGCATAATACATACGTCATCGGAAATCTCGAAGATCTCATCGGTCTTGTGCGAGATGAACATGATGGCAATGCCGGCGTCACGGAGCTGACGGACAGTTACGAACAGCGCATCGACTTCCTTCTTGGTCAGAGCAGTGGTGGGCTCGTCCATAATGATCAGCTTTGCGTTAAACAGCATAGCGCGGCAGATAGCAACCAGCTGCTTGGAAGCAACGTTCAGGTCGCCCATCTTGGCGTCCAGATCGATGTCGCAGCCGACCTTGTCCAAAGCGGCACGAGCGGTCTCGTCCCAGCGCTTGCGGTTGACCAACTTACGGCCGGCAGTGATCTCAGAGTTAATGGCCAGATTCTCACGGACGGTCAGGTTGGGGAAGATGGACAGGTCCTGATAAATGACCTGGATGCCCAGGCGGGTAGCCTCGGCAGGGGTGATCTTGCTGATGGTGTTGCCTTCAAAGACCACTTCGCCTTCATCCTTGGTGTAAACACCGGAGATGATCTTAACCAGAGTGGACTTGCCGCAGCCGTTTTCGCCAGCCAGACACATAACTTTACCGGGACGCACACGGAAGTTCACGTCGTCCAGGGCATGGACGCCGCCGAATCGCTTGTGGATACCGGTCATTTGAAGCAAATATTCTTCAGACATGGCAATCTCCTTCTTTACATAATGGGATATTGGGGGGTTGCGTATTTTATGTAAAAATACTTACTTATTTCTAAGGGGCAAATTTGCCGCCTCAGTCTGCCAAAGAATCTCTTTGGTACAATGAGACTGCAACCTACGCGCGCAATTACACTACCCGACCAAAGGGGCAGGGAAGCGTACTTCCCTGCCCCCGGTGGTTTACACTATCTTAGGTTCGGAATTCGAAATTAGAAAGTGAAGTTGTCAACGTTGTCCTTGGTGATAGCCAGAGCGCCGTCGCCGATAACGACCTTACCCTCGATAGCTACAGCCTCGTAACCGGTCTCGCCCAGATCGATGCCAGCTTCGATGGTCTCGCCAGCAGCCATCTTAACAGCCAGGTTCAGCATAACCTTAGCGGTAACAGCGGGATCCCACAGACCAACAGACTGCAGAACGCCGTCCTTCAGGTAGTCGCGAGTCTCGGAAGGCATAGCAACAGAGATAGCGAAGACCTTACCGGTCAGGCCCAGCTCATCGATAGCGCGGGCAGCGCCGGGAGCGTCGAAGGAGGAGGTGCCCAGGATACCCTTCAGGTTGGGGTACTTCTGGATCAGTTCCTTGGTCTTGTTGTAAGCAACTTCTGCGTCGGAGTCGGAGGAGACGCGCTCGTCCTCAACCAGAGTCATGTTGGGGTACTTAGCCTTAGCCTGCTCAACAGCAGCGTCAGCCCAGTTGTTGTGGGACTCCATGGTCATGGAACCAACCATGGTCACATACTCGCCCTCTTCGCCCATCATCTTTGCCAGCTCGTCCATCAGGAAAGCGCCCAGACCAGCGTCGTTGAAAGCTTCAACGTCGTAGTCGATGTTTTCCATGGTAGCGGACTCGGTGGAGATAACGATGATACCCTTCTCACGAGCCTGCTTGCAGATCTCTTCGCAAGCGTTGGGGTCGTTAGCAGAGAAGCACAGAACGTCAACGCCCTGGTTGACGAAGTCGGTCATGATCTGAACCTGAGCAGCAGCGTCAACTTCAGCGGGTCCCTTGTAGGTAACTTCAGCAACGTCCTTGTTCTCTTCGGCCCATGCCAGAACGCCTTCCTTGACGTAGTCCCACCATGCCTGGCCCTCAACCTTGGGCACGAAAGCGATGGTCAGCTTTTCGCCGGCAGCGGCGGTGGTGTCGTCGTCAGCAGCAGCGGTGGTGTCATCAGGCTTAGACTCGTCTGCGGGCTTGTTGCCGCAAGCGATCAGGCCAATGGCCAGAACCAGAACCAGCAGCAATGCAATGATCTTCTTCATTTTTGGTTTCTCCTTTAAAAAATATTTTTTATATAATCTCCGCTGTGCGGAAATTACCGGATGTAAGGGGTGACAGGCTCCCGTTTTCCTACCCATAACAAAGGCACAAAGCTTTGAGAGTTATCACCAAAAAAATTCATAACGCGTTCTATGAATTTGGTTAATTCACAAAAAGCGACTCTTTATAGTATAGTACTCATTGGCGGACAAAAAGTCAAGTTTTTGTTTTGTTAAAATGTTTTTTTGTGATTCCAACCAATCTGTTTGTACGTATTTTGTACATCTCGCCATAGTCAAAAAGACAGGTGTTTCTTTATCGCGGACATTCTTCCAAGGTGTCGTTTTTTTCGCCTTTTTCCGTCCGTTTCTACGACGGTTTTTGCTGGGATTTTCCGCCCGAACGAGCCGGGGAGGGCGTAGACTTCTTTCTTAGTCCAGGTGGTAAACCTCTTCCATCGGGGACCAGAACTCCCCTTCCTTTCGGTCGTCCAGAGGCTGCATCAAGGGCTTTACGATGTCCCACCATTTCTGGGTGGCAGGGTCGGCTGCCATCTTTGCCATGTCGGCTTCAAAGTCATCGCCCACATACTCATAGGTGGCAAACAGATAATCGCCGCGACTATAGATCGTATAATTGGTGAGGTTGCATTCCTTGATCATCTCGTTGACACCGGGCAAGGGATTTGCATGCCAGTCAATGTATGCCTGCTTCCCTTCCGGCTTCACTTTAATCATTTCACCAAAACGTTTCATCGGAAATACAACCTTTCTTATGTAGGATCAGTAAATCTTGCCGGCCTCGTCGAACAGGGCCTTGATGTTCTCGGGAGGAACGTCCGACTGCAGAGCCTCATGGCTGGGAGAGATGATCAGGCCTGTGGGGAAGATCTCCCGCAGCTGTCTGACTTTTGCTTTCACCTGCTCTGGTGTGCCGTTGGGCAGCAGTTCCTGGGTGTCCACGCCGCCGCAGAACGCCACCTGGCCGCCAAAGCTGTCCTTCAAGCTCTGAGGTTCCATACCGGCAGCCAGCGCCTGGATGGGGTGAATGATATCCACACCGGCTTCAATGAGCATAGGGATTGCATCCCGAATGGCGCCGCAGGAGTGATAAACTACCTTCACCCCGTAGCTATGCGCCAGTTCCACCAGCTTCTTGGCGCCGGGGATCACAAACTCAGCTACCAGCTTGGGGCTGATCATCAAGCTCAGCTGGGAGCCGATGTCATTGCCGATGAGCAGCGCATGGACCTTGCCCTTGGTAGCTTCCAAAAAGACTTTCATGGCCTTCAGGTAAAAATCCACCACTTTATCGTCCACATAGTGAACCAGCTCCGGCTCACTGACCATATTCATCAGGCAGTTCTCCATACCGAAAGCTGCGCAGGTGTCCTGGAAGTGGGCAGCCCACAGCATACCCATGACGATCTTGCCCTCGGGCGCCTCTTCCACCAAACGGCGGCACTCAGTGGGGTCTATGTACTTTTCCGGGTCCGGCCACTGGAAATTCAGCGCCTCCGCGTCGTCCACATCCAGACAATCCGCAAAGATACCGGGGGTGGTCAGCGTACGCTCCTCCACATCCACATCACAATCGTTGCCGTACCAGTCAAAGGCAGCAAAGATCGCATTGCAGGTGGGAGAATGGTAAGGAATCTCAACAGCATAAAAATCGTCGCCGCAGACTTTCTTCAGTTCGGAAACGCTGGGCACATTGTAGAATGCGCACAGCTTCTTGGCAGCTTCGGGAGTGGGATCACCCAACCAACAAGCAGGACGGTCGACGGGTTTATTCTCAATTGTAGCGTAAAATCGTTCGATACCGGTCATAATGCGAATTTCCTCTCGAATGTAAGTTTTTTGCACTAACACGTAAATAATACCACAGAATTGCTGTATATGCAAGTGCTATTTTAGAAATTCCCCCAAATTTTTTGGGAAAAATTAAAAACACACCCGGCATTTGCCGGGTGTGTCGTATAGGCAATTCTAAAATTAGAACAGCAGCTCGGGGCACAGTGCGGGGATCTCGGGGCTGAGGATCTCCACGCCGCCTTCCTTGACTGCAATACCCTTCTCCCAACGGACGCCGAAGGTATCGGTTGCGATGAAGGTATCAGCCTGGTAGGTCATGTTGGGCTGCAGCACGTACTCGGAAGAGGTCTCACACCAGGGTGCTTCCACCTCGATCAGGCCGGTACCGTGGAGAGGACCGTAAACATAGTTCTTCTCGTAGCCGTTGTCAACATACAGCTGATAGAAGCGCTTTGCAAGGTCAGCAGCCTCTACGCCGGCCTTTACCTGGTCCACAGACCATGCGTGGGCGTCGCGGCAGAACTGCACGATGTCACGGCGCTCGCCTTCCAGCTTGCCCAGGCAGACGGGGTAGCCGATGGATGCGGAGTAGCCGTCGATCTTGGCAGACAGGTTCAGCTGGACGATATCGCCCTTCTGGAACTCACGGTAGGAAGAACGGGAGATAGCGTGACGGGTGGAAGCCTCGGAGAACACGTACATGGGCAGGCCTTCGTACTCAGCACCGTTCTCGTAAACCACGCGCTGTGCAATACCAACAGCCTGCAGCTCGGTCATACCGGGACGGATCTCGTTCATAACAGCCTGGGTAGCCAGGTCAGCAATGCGGTAGCCTTCCCGCAGGCAGGCCAGCTCGTTTTCGGACTTGATGCGGCGCAGTTCCACCATGATCTTACCGGCGTCAACCAGCTCAGCCTTGGGGAATGCATCGCGGATAGCGTTGTAGATAACCACGGAGGTATCCAGGAAGGAAGCAACACCGATGCGGATGTTCTCACCGGAAACGCCCAGAGACTTGAACACATCGTGGAAGGTGTCGGGCTTCAGTTCGGGGTATGCGGGGTCAGCGCCCTCACGGTAAGCAAGCAATGTGAAGATCTTATCCAGCTGGTTGCGATCAGCGCCAAAGACGGAAGACTCGGGGCCTACCAGCAGAGCGGCATCGCCGTTGGCAGCGATAGCCACGCCGGCACGCTCAAACAGGGGCCAGAAACCGGAGAAGTAACGGGGGTTGGCGTAGTCAGCCTCGTTGCCGTTGACGATCAAAACGTCCAGGTTTTCCCGGCGCAGGATCTCGGCGCAGCGAGCGACTCTCTCTTTGTACTCATTTCTGGGGATGCAAATTCTTGCCATTTTTAGTTTCCTCCTAATTATGTATGTAAATGGTTTTTCTTACTCGCAATAGCCGGGAGTGGTATAGAAATTAACCTCTCTGGGCTCGGCGCGGCCGTACTGGGCCACAATAGGCTGGTCACTTTCCAGCATGATGGCATACTGCTCATCAAACTTGGCGGTAAATTCGCCGAAGTCGCACTCTCTATTGGTGCGCAGGCAGCGGACACGCATAGCACCCACCTCTGCCATGAAGCTGACAGGCTCCTTGTCGGTGTAGAGCAGGGTGAACTTTACATGCGCGGTTTTGTCAGAGACATTGGTGATGATGACAGACTCGTGACCGGGAATCAGGTTCACGCCCTCGGGGGGCAGCTCTGCATCGGGGAAAATCCAAACTTTCTTACCGTAAGCCATAGGTGTTCCTCCTTATTCGTAGTAAAAAATCGGTTTCATGTCGTGATAGAATTGGCTGCCGGGGTCCATAGAATACTGGATGAAGCAAGGCTTGGTGTGGGTCCACCACTCCTGGGTGATGGGATCCTGCGCCATCTTGTCCATATCAGCATCGTAATCCTCGCCAACATACTCGAAATAGGCAAAGACCTTGTCCCCGTGCAGGAAAATGGAGTAGTTGCGCAGGTTGCACTCCGTGATGGTCTTCAGCACGCCGGGCCAAGGATTGGCATGGAGCGTGCAGTATTCCTCAATCTTGTCCGGCTTCAGCTGTCCCAGCTGACCGTAGCGTACAATTGCCATAAACTGCCTCCTTGCATAATTTACACAACAAGCGTTTGATTTCATCTAACAGTTTAGTACAAAGCGGCAGAAGTGTCAATAGCTGCGCCTGTTTTTTATTAATTTTCGGCAGATCATTTTGCTTTTCTGTGCGCCCTATGGACTTTGAGGTTGTAATGCAAAAAATGAACCTCCCCTACCCTGCCAAAACGTCCTTTTGCGGGACTGGCGATTGACATTCCGGACAAGCGGGTTTATAATTTATATATAATCGTCAAAGGAGGCGCAACCATGAAAACCTTTTTTGGGCAAATTGGCCGTATCAAGCCGGAGTGCATTGAAGAATACTGCAGACTCCATGAGGTAGATGTATACACGGAAAAATGGGCTGGTGTCCTGCAGCTGATCCGGGACTGCAACATCCAAAACTACAATATTTTCATCGAGGATGATGTGGTCTTTGGCTACTATGAATATGTAGGCGAGGACTACGAGGCGGATATGGCCAAAATGGCTGCCGATCCCTTGAACCAGGAATGGTGGTCTCACACCCGTCCCTGCTTCACCAAGTATAAGGCAGACAGTCCCGAAGCCTTCTACACGGATATGAAGCAAATTTTCCACTGGTAATATAAACCATAGAAAAGGAGGTGCAAAAGCACCTCCTTCTTTGTTTATTTCTGCAGTTTTCCGTCCCGCATGGTCAGCACTTGGTCTGCCAGGGCGGCGATCTCCATATCGTGGGTCACCATGATCACGCAGTAGCCGTCACGGTGGGCCAGCTCCCGAAGCAATTCCACAATATGCAGGCTGTTCTCCGAATCCAGATTGCCGGTAGGTTCATCTGCTAATAGTAGTTTGGTTTCCATGCCCAAAGCTCTGGCAATAGCCACCCGCTGCTGCTCACCGCCGGAGAGCATGCTGGGAAACCGGTTCTCCACCGAAAGCGGCAGATTCACCTTTTCCAAAAGCTCTGCCACCCGGGCCTTTGCAGTCTTTACCGGGACTTTCCGCAGTTCCATGGGATAGGTAATATTTTCCGCCACCGTCAAAAGGGGAAACAGCCGGAAGGACTGATAGATCACTGCCGCCTTCTCCCGGCGGTAGCGGGTCAACTTCATTTCCTTTGTGGATTGTCCCTCATAGAGGACCCGGCCTTCCTGGGGCACATCCAGGCCTGCCATCAGCGACAACAGGGTAGATTTTCCCGATCCGGATTTGCCTACCAAGGCATAGAGCTTTCCCGGCTCAAAATCGTAAGAAACACCCTTCAGCGCGTCCACCTGCTGGTACCGGGACCGGTAGCTGTAGGCGACCTGATCCAATTCCAAAATTGCCATACGAAACCTCCTCATTCCCGTTCGCTGAGGTCTGACTTGGTTTTAGACCCCAGCATTTGCAGGCAAGCAATCACCGCGCCCACACACCAGCAGAGCCAGAACCTGACGATCCGTTCTGTAATGCCGGGCAGGTTGCTGCCGCCCAATCGCCACAGGCCAAAGCCTGCAAAGCATCCCAAAAAACTCAGTAGCATCTGCTCACCGGCAAGGTTGCCGAAGATCCGCAGACGGGGCGTGCCCAGACTCCGCATCAAAGCGATCTCCCCTTTTCGGCTATGGAGCAGCAGGTAGGCTGCCGCCAGACCGATCAGATCTGTCAGCACAAACAGGCAGCCGTACACCAACTGCAGATACTGGATCTGCCGTTCCAGTCCGCTGGTTGACATAACATATTCGCTGTCGTCGATCACCATATACTGCCGCACCCTGCCCCAGGTTCCCGGCGAGGTATACCCCAGTTCCTCCAAAAGCTGCCGTAGCTGAGGGAGCTGCTCCGAGTCCGTCAGAGTAAAGATGGCGCTGTTGTAGTTTTTGTGGGCATAGATGGAATACAGTCCATCATGATTCTCTGAGTAGATCGATTCTCCGATGGGGCAGAAAATCGTGTCCACATCCGCAGAGGTGAAGTAGGTGCCCACCACCTTCATATACTGGGGCAGCACCGCAGAATTCATAGCATCCTTGTACAGTATTAAAAAGACCATGGTATCGCCCAGGTTTACAGCATACTCCCGGGCCAGATCCTCCGGGATCACGCAGATTCCCATGTCGGGATCCCGCATACAGGTCTCATCATACCCTTCCAGCCAGTTGATCTCCGGCGCGCCGGAATAGTAAAAGGCCGGAGAATTGGCAACCGATGTGGTTTCCACCAGCTTCGGCTCTGTGGCCATTTGCATTACAAGGGTCTCCAACGCATAGCCTCCAATGGGATAATCGGGTTTTTCCAGTCCGCAATCTGTGCCATCTGCCAGATAGGCCACGCCGATGGGCCGATAATGGTTCACCCTTCCGGTCATATCCAGCTGGGATACCAAACCGGACGCATAAAGGGTGTCCAGTTTCTCATCTGACACCAAAAGGCTCTCCATCCGCAGGCCGTCTGTGGCTGAGGCATAGCCGCGGATCTGGGTATTTCGTTTTAAGTCCGCCAGCTGCTGCTCATAGGCGGCAATGTTGCCGGTGAGTTGTCCAAAGAACACCGCTGCGATCGCACCCAGGGCTACCACACTTACCGAGCGGATCACGCCCCGTTTTGCAGAAAGCAGGGCATACTTGCACCAACAACGAAGATACGAGGAACGGGTCTTCCCTGCCGGCAGCCGCAGCTTGGGCTGCCGCTTTTTCTGCCGTTTTTCCCGGCAGAGCAGGCACGCCGCTACGCAGCTGACCAGCGCCAGCACTGTGATGATGCCAGCGCCCAGGTAATAGAGCCACAAAGGCGGCTGGGGGTTGAACTCCAAGGGGGTAATGGCCGAAAGAGCCGTATTGGAAAATCGCAGATCCAGGGTCTGATACTTTGCTGCAAATTCCCGCAGCAGACCCATTACTCTGTCCTCCAGCAGCTGTCCCAGAAAAATGCCCGGGACCCCCGCCACCAGACTCATCAGCGCCGTTCCCACGCCAAAGTGGAACAGTATATGCCCATTTCCGCTACCCAGGGAGCGCATGATCTGCAGACTCTCCTGCTGCCGGTAAACAAACAGATAGCCGTAAAGGCTGAGCACCACTACGATCAGCAGAGCGCACACCACCAAAAACAGCCGGCAGATCAGCTGCAGCTCCAAAAAGGGCGCTACCGCCACCCGATAGCCCTGGTCATATACCGTCAGCCGGAAGCCCTTGGGAAGGCTGCCGCTGACAGATTCTGTGAACCCATCCGCCCGGTCATTTTCCAGCCGGAACTGAGCCACATGGTAGCCGGCAGGCAGAATATCCTCCGGATAGGTTTGGCTATCCGGGGCAAAGATCCAGTTCTGGTAGGTCTCGTAACAGGTATACACGCCCACGATCGTGTAATCTTCATAGCCGCTTCCCTTACCGGGTATGCCTTCATACAGGCCGCCCTCCGGGAACAGCACATTCAGTGGCAAAGTGTCTCCCACAGACACATCCAGCTGCAGGGTCAGAATATCAGAGACCACACAAACCTTTTCACCGGCTGCGGCTTCCTCGGGGGTATAGAGCCGACCGTCGGTGAGGGTGATCACCTTCTGCTGGAAGGGGTAGTACTGCTCCAGAGCATTGACCAATTGAATCCGCAGACCGTTGTTCCGATCAGAAAACAGCTTTGCCGCGGTGTAATAGGGACTGTCCTCCGTCAGTCCCCCCTCCGGTACCGGCGCATAGCCGGCAACAGAAACCACACCGTTTTCCGTTTCCAGTTCCAAAGCCTCCGGCATAAACCAGAGGTAACTGTTTGATCCGTCCACAAACCGACCTATGAACACATAGTGCCGGCTGTTCTCCAGGTCTAAAGCACCCTCTTCCTCCTGAATGCTCACATATTTGTTGGACACCTTTTCCTGAGCATACAGGCCCTGGGAAATGGTACCGCTATAGCATTGATGGTTCACATCCCAGAAGAGGTTGTCCACCACGATCACGGCCCGATCCGCATCCCACACAAAGGCATCAGGCCGGTGCAGTTGGGGATGAACGGCCAGCGCCGTGCGGTTTTCTGTCACCTCCAGTACACCGGGTAGCCGGGAGATGGCCGGGATATCCACCGCGCCCTGCTCCAAAAGCTGCACCAGTTCCCGGTCCGTGATCTTTGTTTCCGGGTACTGATTTCCCACATATTCCAAATTGGCAATGGTCAGATACGTCTCATCGCATAGATCCAGATAGCTGTTCACCGCTTCATTGACACACAGGCCAAGGCTTAGCATGATGATCAACGCCATCAGCAGCACCACCAAAACCGTGCTGCGAAGCCACGCCCGACAAACTGTTCTTATGCCGTTTCTGATAGAAAACACACAGTTCCTCCTTTCGGCAAATATGCCCTTACAGGGTATATAGACAAAGCAGGCCTGCCAAAACGGCAGGCCTGCTGTATGTATGACTTCTTATGCTTCCAGATTGATGCCGGTTTCTTTATTGAACACATGGCAGTTGTGGCCGCCAAAGTCAAAACAAACCTCGACACCTGCCTTCAGGGCAGCAACCTCAGCCTCGCTCATATCGGTGGTGGGAATCACAGCCACCACGTCCTTGCCGTAGGAGTTCAAGTGCAGATGGATGGAAGAGCCCATCAGTTCGTGCACATCGATCTTAGCTGCTACACCAGCGTCGGTCTCAAAAATGTGCTCAGGACGGACACCCAGGGTGACATCCTGCTCTTCTACGTTGTTAGCGGCCAGAGCAGCCTGCTTTTCTTCGCTCAGTTCTACGATATGGTCATGCAGATTCACAGCGTACTTGCCGTTGATCTTTACCAGCTTTGCATCGAAGAAGTTCATCTGGGGCGCGCCGATGAAGCCTGCTACGAACAGGTTGTAGGGGTGGTTGTACACCTGCTGAGGTGTGCCGATCTGCTGGACAAAGCCGTCCTTCATAATCACGATCCGGTCGCCCAGAGTCATAGCCTCGATCTGGTCGTGGGTAACGTAAACGAAGGTGGTCTCCACACGCTCGCGGAGCTTGATGATCTCAGCACGCATCTGGTTACGCAGCTTGGCGTCCAGGTTGGACAGAGGTTCGTCCATCAGCATAACCTTGGGGCTACGGACAATGGCGCGGCCGATGGCCACACGCTGACGCTGACCGCCAGACAGAGCCTTGGGCTTACGGTGCAGGTAATCGGTGATATCCAGGATCTTAGCGGCCTCATGCACTCTGCGATCCAGTTCATCCTTGGGGGTCTTCCGCAGCTTCAGTGCGAAAGCCAGGTTATCATAAACCGTCATATGGGGGTACAAAGCATAGTTCTGGAAGACCATGGCGATGTCACGGTCCTTGGCTTCCACCAGGTTCATCAACTTGTCATCGATGTACAGCTCACCTTCGGTGATCTCTTCCAGACCGGCGATCATACGCAGAGTGGTAGACTTACCACAGCCGGAAGGTCCAACCAGAACGATGAATTCCTTGTCAGCGATTTCCAGATTGAACTCCTGGACCGCAACGACGCCTTCATCAGTGATCTGCAGATTGGCCCTTTCTTCGTTGACCACTTCCAGACCGCGCTTGGCGGCCTTCTTCTGCTTTCTTACCTCGTCCTTTGTGATGGGGTAAATTTTCTTCAGGTTCTTCAGTGTTACAGTTGCCATGCTTTACGACTCTAAGTGTACCGAGCCTTTCGCGTACACCCTCACTGCCATCGGTATACGATGCGCAGCATTACGACAGGTCTCCACACTGCCGCACCGCGAGTCAAACGGGGTTGACATATCCTCCTTTTTTTAACGTACAGGTCTATTTTGTGGAGTAGATGCTGCACGCTGGGATAGTAAAATATTATCACAAAAACTATTTTTTCTCAACTGTATGTTTGCACAGTTTTTATGCCTTTTTTTGTGTATTTTTGCCAGTATTTGTCATCTGCGGAAGCATCATAAAATCCCCCTGTAACAGGGGGATTTTTATGACATACCTTTCACCGAATTTCCAGTATTCCAAATTCTTCCGGGCAGTGGAATTGCACAGCGCTCACAGGGGACCAGCTGCCCCAATGGGGCGCTGCCGTTTTATCGCCGCATTTGTAGAAATTGCCCCGCAGCTGATCTCCGGGCGCAAACCGACAGGGTCTTTGATACAGCGCCTCCAGCAGGCTTTCCGGAATCACGCACCGCACCTGCCAGTAGCTACCGGTTTCGTCGCTGCCGCGGCTGGCAGTCACATCCGGTTGTGGAAGCCCCATTTCCAGCAAAAACATTCTGTCCTCCACTGTGCCGAAAGCGCACAACGCGGTGCCAGCGGCGTTCATTTCCACATTCAGATACTTGGCTTCCGGCTGCTCCGGGAAGCAGTTTAAAAACACTTCCATACAGCTGTCATCCCAAACATCTTCATCCGGCTGATAATAGGTGATCTTGGGATCGTCTTCATAGCAGCGCATAATTGCCTCAAATCCTGCGCCGGGGGTATAGCGCATAGAGCCCTCGGTTCTGGGGGCCGGAGCGCCCTCCGGGCGATGGTTGGTGATGTGGAACGTTTCCGGCTGCCCGCTTGTTCTTACAGAATACATCGTTTTTTTCATTTTAAGGCCTCTCTTTACTTTTGATAGCCGTTAGGATTCCCCTTCTGCCAATTCCAGGTATCCCGGCACATATCTTCCAGATTTTTTTCTGCCACCCAGCCCAGCAGAGCACGGCTCTTGGCAGGATCTGCATAGCAGGTAGCCAGATCACCGGGGCGGCGGGGCGCGATCTCATAGGGCACAGGAACTCCGTTGACCTTTTCGAAGGCCTTGACCATATCCAGCACGCTGTAGCCGGTGCCAGTACCCAGATTGAATACCTCAGTGCCGGTATGTTCTACTGCATAGCTGATGGCAGCCACATGGCCCTTGGCCAGATCCACCACATGAATGTAATCCCGTACGCCGGTGCCGTCGGGGGTATCATAGTCATTGCCGAAAACGCTTAAGTGGTCTCTACGGCCTACCGCCACTTGGGAGATGAAGGGCATCAGGTTGTTGGGGATGCCCTTGGGATCCTCGCCGATGAGGCCGCTTGCATGGGCGCCGATGGGGTTAAAGTACCGCAGCAGCACTACAGACCATTCCTGATCTGCAAAAGCAATATCCCGGAGGATCTGTTCGCCCATATACTTGGTCCAACCATAGGGGTTGGTGCAGTTGCCGGTCTTGGAATCTTCCTTCAGCGGCATCACATTGTCGCCGGAGTAGACCGTAGCCGAGGAGGAGAAGATGATCTTCTTTACATTGTGGGCTGCCATCACCCGGCACAAGGTCAGAGTCGAACCCAGATTATTGGTGTAGTAGCGCTCCGGCATAGCCACAGATTCGCCCACTGCCTTCATGCCTGCGAAGTGGATAACGCAGTCGATGGTATGCTCAGCAAAGACCTGGGACAGCGCTTCTTCATCGCACACATCCAGTTCATAGAAAGCAGGTCGCTTGCCGGTAATGACCTCCAGACGGTTCAGCACTTCCGGATTGGAATTGGACAGGTTATCTACAATAACCACCTCCATACCCAGGTTCAGAAGCTCTACACAGGTATGGCTGCCGATGTAGCCCATACCGCCGGTAACAAGAATTTTCATTTTACGATCTCCTTTACAACACTGTGCATGGTTTCCCATGCAGGATACCCGCTATTTTCTCAGTATTTCTATTGTAACAATGATTATCCTTAAATACAAGCACCAATTGTCTACAAAGCAAA
Source organism: Faecousia sp. (assembly GCA_045590835.1). Lineage (GTDB taxonomy): Bacteria > Bacillota > Clostridia > Oscillospirales > Oscillospiraceae > Faecousia. The sequence goes on along the minus strand of JAZNRW010000117.1, from coordinate 16,147 downwards.
AAAGAATGCACATTGCCGGTTTTGACAAATGTGCATTCTTATATCAAACTTCTTTGCGCAAAGCCTTACGCAGCACCGGCACGATCACCAACGCTACGCCGCCACCGATCAGTGCCGTCACCAGCTGGGGCCAGCTGAATGTGGCAGGCAGAGCCTGCAGCATAGGCATCTTCAGCGCACCGGAGGCCAGCAGCTTTTCCGACAGCACGCCGCAAATCAGCCAAACCACCACCCCATACAGCGCAGCGAATTTCCCGACTGCAGCCGCAACCCATGCTGCAATCTGCCGCAGTACGTTTTTGCTGTTCTTTCCTGCAACATAGTACAAAATCACCACATACAGGCTATTACCCACCATGATGGCAGGCACGGTCAATATCTGGGGTGCAATTTGCAGCAGAAATGCCAGCACCGGAGAGCTTACCGCCACGGTCACGCCGCAGCCAAGGCCTCCCACCAGCACGGAGATTGCCAGAACCGCATTGACAAAAGATCCGGTAACCAGCTGGCCCATAGGTTTGGTCAGCGCCTGCAGAGTTACCAGCAGCGCCAGCATCACGGCCGTTTTGGTTATCCAGCGAATTTTCTTATTCATTCTTTTTCCTCATTATTTGGATTTCCTGCTCCGTATGAAGGAGATCAGCAGTTTGTCGTCTGTACACAGGCTCTCTGCATCCATACATTTGCTGATGTAATAGGTTGCCCCACAGTTTGCGGCAAATGCACGTTCTGTTGACATTGCGCTCTTATTGGTCGTGGCAATTTTCTCTTTGAATTCCGTCTTTCTTCCTGTTTGTGTCGGATAAGAAAAACAGAATCACCTCCGCAGCACCAGTGATGACTTTTCCTAAAATCACGCTAAAGCACAAACCCTTAAGCCCATACATCGGAACGAAGTACCACCACGCTGAAAGCACGTAAATAGCCACACCACCGGCATTGATCGCCAAAAGCCAGCTCTTTTTGCAGAAGCACAGTACAAAGGATTTCAAAATCGTATTTACAATCGCAAGCATCGTAGCGACTATGGTATAGGGCAGAATAGAAATCGACTGCTCCGCCCACTGGGGATACAAAAGGCGCACGATATAGGGGCAAATAACAATGCATATCCCATATCCTAAAAATGCAAGCGCTATACAAACAACGCACACATAGGCAAAATTTTTTTTGGGAAAAGCTCTCATCTTTGCTATGTAGCTAAGCATTACTGCGCGAATTGGTGATACCGCCAAAGAAAACAGGCGTCCCATAACCGATGCCGACTGGTATACAGATACCGTTGCGGCTCCCAGCATAGGGTAAATAATAAGCTTATCCGAATACGCCGATATATCCACAACGATATTGGTTAGTATTAAGATCGCGCTCATTTTAAGGGTCCCTGAAAACAGTTTTGTTTTTACAAGTGGTTCTTTATGCAGATTCCCTTTGGAAAACATATGCAAAACACTTGCGCCATAACCTACAATATAAATCCATTGCCATTGCTTTGTCAGGTAAAACAGCCCAAGGCCTAATAAATAACCGCCTGTCAAGCACAGGTGATTGATTAAAACATCCTTATAGTTAATCGCAAGGCGAAAACATACCGAATAATAAGATTTTAAAATTCCAAGCGCTGAACAGATGACAGAAAGCGCAATTTGTATGACGGAATAATCACTATATATAATCGTCATCACCGTCATCACGATGGCATTAATAATTGAAACACCTATGATACAAACATTAAAGTCTCCAATTACATTTGCATCTTCATAGTCAGCTTGCCTTAACAATCTGGCATTATTGAACGATGTGCCCAAAGGCAGCGACAAAATTGAAAACAGCGATACAATTGCCAACATTGTTCCGTTTTTCTCTGCGCCAAGGTGTTTGGCCACGCTGGGCAAAATAAGCAGCTGCAAAACAACAAGCGGTACAGCTGTCGCAACAATATTCAGCAACGAATCGTATATGATTTTCTTTTTTTTCATTCTTTTCCTTTCGCCTTCCCTGCAGATCTCAAGCTTTCTTCTTTCCCGGCAAAGCTTCCTTTCCACAGAATTGACATGATAGCAAACACAAAAATTACCGGGGAGTTTAAAAATCCACCGCCGGAAACCAGGCGTGTAATGCTTGCAGCGGTAAAGATTATCCATGCTTCACGTTTTTCGTTATTGCGAACCGGTGAAATAAGCGCCCGGGCATAAGCTACTATCAAAAAAACATCTATAAGCCCACCTAAAATAACGCCGAAAGAAAGCAGCTGTTCCAGAAACAGATTATGAGGATACATAGAACTGTCTATCCATCCCCCGCAGATGCCCCAGCCCAGGAGGGGTCTTTGTCTTACAAGCGCGCTATAATATTCAAGAAGATCTTCTCGGCTGTTGCTTTCCAGCAGATTTCCATCTTGGATTCTTTTTAGTACATAACTATTCATTCCTCGGTCATCGAGCATTTTTACTGTAGCATCTATAATCTGATCAAATTTCAGGAGAAAAACCGCGCCAAAAACCAAGATAACCGCCAAAAAAATTTTTGTTCTATTGGTATCTAGATGCTTGATTGTATAAAGGACAATATAAAAAATAACTGCTAAGGCCGCAGAGCGATTGCCCAAAATTACTAAGAACCCCGTTTCAACGAAAGCAACAAACCAGTCCCAAACTCGTCCCTCGCCTGAGAACACGTATCTCCATTGCGCCAAAACAAATACAATTGCGTAGCTTGCCATGGACATATTGTAAGAACTTGCATTTGCCATCCTTCCCCAATTTATAAAGCATACGAGCATTACAGCGCAAACAACATACGATGCTTTCTGCAAATATTTCAGTAAAACATTTACATTCCGAACAGATACAACCGCAATGCCTAAGGGTATCGTGACACAGCAAGCCGTAAACCAACGCGACAGCAAGGTACTAGTCTGCGCATATCCCCTGGCAAAGCTCCATATATACAGAAAGACCGCAATGATTTCAAAAAGCAACAGCAATATAAAATTACGCTTTAACATTGCTTTTAGGCAAAACAGCATTGCGATCATAATCATACCTTGGAATAGCAAGCTTACCATTTCCCATTGCGTTGCACTAAATGAGAAAAACAACTTTGTGGTTGTATTAAAAAGCCCGCAAATTCCATATGCACAGAAAAACATACTCAAGCGCTTGTCATCCATATCCACTTGACTATGTTTTTTAATTCTTAGAACCATTTCCTTCCACCTTTGCACTATACTTTTCACGTTGCCTGCTTCATAAACCCTCAGTCTATCCTACCCTATTTTCTACGTAAGAAAAACTGTGTTTTTTGATAATAGAACTTAACAAATGTGGACACATACATTGTAAACCAATTTCGCTTGCAGATTCTAACCATAAGTGATGATTTTTCGTAAGGAATTTCTTGTATAGCAGGCTCTATCTGTTCCAAAAAACAGTTATGAATCACACACTCTTTTCTCAGGCTCCGAGGAATACTTGCCCATAATGAGATAGTTTCCCGACAATTAAAGAAATTTAATTCGTTTACGCCATCCAAATCCTTCATCTGCAAAGTTACGGATGCATCACGTCCCATTCTCTGTTCCCACGCAAACAAATCGCAAAGTTCTACATTTGTCTCATTTTTCGCTTCGTCAAACCATTCTTTTAAGTATCTGATAGAACCAAAAGCATGAGACTTGCACCGGAAATATCCAAGAGTCATCCACTTGGAAGGAATATCTTTTTGTGACATCACTTTCCCTATGTGACCAATTATATCTCCGTTGGTCATCGTTTTTCCTTTGAATTTACTTTTTATCGTCTCCCCTAACGCAAGCAGTTTCTTATAATAGTTATCTTTACCAAATATAGAATCAAAAAATGCTACCCGTTCTGCAGGCAACTGCACATCCGGAAAAATCGTATGGGGTTGTCCAATGGCTTTACACAAATTTTCTGCGCCTACCAAGTCTTTATGGTTCTCCTTCATAGAGGGATGGCGCATTGTAAACGCTTCCAAATCGCTTTTAATCTCCCGGAGTAACGCCAGCACCACACGGCTATCCCGTCCACCGGTAACAGGACAAACGATATCAAATCGTTTGTCCATCTCTTTGCAAATGTATCTTGCCATCTCCAAGGACTTGGCACAGCTATCTTCAACAGTTCCACTATTGATTGGGTAACCAGATGCGCTAAAACGAACCGCCTGAAAACTGTCAAGATTTAAGTAGTGATTGGGAAGCAGTGCAAACACATCTTCATAAACTGTGATATCACCTGGCATTGCGCAGGAAATCGGCTTCTGTTGAAACACCTTTTGTTTCAACGGGTCAAGCCTACTATTGCTGTCCCGGACAACAAGAGGAACAAGAGACGAAATAGTCCTGGCGCCTGTACAATAATTGATTTGTACACTGCAGGTAGCATCCCCTACCAAATAGTAACCGACGCCAAAAATATGTGCCAGCAGCACATATCGTCCTGCCATATTCCTTTCGGCAGCCAAAAAATCCTCCGGCGTTTGAATGCTGTCAACAACTTCCTGCCACTTGGGCGTATTGTCTGAAGATGCCAAACACAAACCAATCACAGCAATTTCCGCTGTTTTTCCGCAAAAAACTTCACATTCCGTTTTTGGGGAAAGGGCAATATGATATGCGCCCAAAGACTTCCGAACAGGAAGTTCCTTCGGGAGCTGTGCTTCTTGTTGCGCTATAAAATAGGTAAACAAAACCTCATTCCACATAGTCTTTCCCCTTTTTTAATCTACTGATCCTGTCCTATGTAATTATTTTACAGAGGACAAAACCTTTCTTGCAAGCATTTTCAAGGCGCCTTTGGTGTTCCATTCGCCATATTTTTTTGCAAGTGAAGCATATCCTTGTTGCTTTAAGCACCGAAATGCAGCATTCCTGTAACCGGAAGCCTTCGCCGGATGGTTTAACGAATTTTGCGTTGTCTGTTCTTTTGTGTATTCTCGGAGTTGCACGTTTTCTAACGAATCAACCAGTGCCTGTCCCTTTGCAGTGTTTGTCATCAGCAAGCTAACGCCAAGCTGATCCACAAATGCAGCATCCTGTCGCTCCAATCCCCAAAAATCACCCAAGGTAATATCTCCGGGTCGATTGTAATTTGCATATGGGCACATAGCGCAGCTGGCTCGGTTAATCAAATTGTGAGAGAATAGGCTGTTAAACGATTTCAGCCACAACCGATTCGTAAATTTTTTGTTATCAATTTCTGCCGAAACATGATAACCGCGCCAACCGTGAGATTTATCGCGGAAATGAAATTCCGTCAAATCCCCTTTGGATTTCAAAAAATCTATAAAAGCCTGAAACACCTTTGGGCTAGGCGCACCGTGGCAAAGCAGATCAACTGTAATCAATGCATCGGATTCGCCAACAAACAGCTTTAGGCCTGCAACCTGGCACGGCGTTCCCACAAAAAGGACTTTTTTGTTCTCTTGCAAAGCCTTTTTCACTTCGGCAAAAACCATACCCAAATCACTTTGCACATAAAAGGTACGGCGCATTTTATCTCTTTCCGCAACCGTACGCGCCACACTATGCCGGACCACAAATGCCTCATCCATTTGCGCCGCCACAATAATGCCTTCGTCCTTTAAAATGCGGTCGGATAGCATCGTGAATGCGCCACCGGACGAGCTGTTTTTGCGCACCGTGTCATCTGCTTTAAGCCCCCAATATCTCTGTTGCTTCAAGGGTGTGTCCGCCCCAGCGAACACTTGGCATACATTATGGCAGATACCGCAATGCACACACGCATCTTCGTCAATGACAGGTCGTACAAAGCCTTCATCATCCGGCTCCATACGAATGGCTTCTTTAGGACAGGCATGGCAGCATGCGCTGCATCCGGTGCAACGGGCATCTGTGCAAACACGGTTGGCATCCACATCCATATTACGTAGCATTTCATTCGTAAGAAAACCCACATCATCCCCATCGCAGATGGCATTTAGAAGATATTCTTTTGAATTGTTGATAAAGCTATGTAATTTTTTATCAACAAGATCATAATTGATTTCCTCCGCAATATCCTCCGGAGTCATGGAAGCTGTCATAATACGATTTGTCAGTCCGGTGATTCGCAAAAGGTTCTCAATCCGCTCGTCCTTACCTTTGTCTCCGGTCAGAATCGCTACAAAAGGTTTTCTAAAAATGATTGCCATTGCCAGGCAGTGAAAAGACGCCGTTACAACAAGCTGCGCATCTCTCACCTGCGCCAGAAATTCTTCCGGTGCCATAGCAGACTTAATTTTACGCGCCGCAGAAAGAATATCCTTTGGCTTTAAGTGCGTACTTAAAATGTGGTATTTTAGATGATTGTAGTCACTGCCAACAGACACAAAATCATCAATTTGTGAATCCCTGTTAGTGTAAAAGAACACATACTTCGATTTGTCTTTTGGGGCTGCAAGCGCATCCCAAACGCACCGGTCAAGCAAAAAAACCGGATCCATCACCAGATGGATGTCCTCTCTCCCAGTCAATTTTTCTGCTAAAGTAACTCCTGCCATCTCTCTGGAAGAAATTCTGTAAAACTTCGACAAGTAGTTTGCATATAATTTGCTGTTATTTTCATCTAACCCGGAAACACCAAAGCTGGAGGAATATGCAATTTTCTTATGATTGTCCTCCACAAAGTCTAACAGATATGCCATATCCTGTCCGTTATTGGCAGGATTCCAAACCTGGTCACTCCCCACAATAAATTTATCAAATTTATCATTCAGCTCTGCCGCGCCTGTAGAGTTTTCATAGCTTTTTTCGGTCTTCTCCACATAGTTGACATAAAACTTTTCAAACTGTCTGCGTCTTTTCTCCATCACAGGCGCGCCAACGGCAAATTTTATGGCATTTTTCCAATTTCGCTCTTTTAACGCCCTCCGGAACTGATGGCTCATATTATAGGAATTGGTTCTATGACGATTTACATAGTCAATATAAACAGCTTCAATGCCATTTGACTTCAAAAACTTTTGAAGCGCATACGCCTGAAGCGCAGCGCCATAATTGAGCGCGTTGTGAAAAGAGAGAAGCGCAACTTTCATTGTTTTTCACCTACATCTGTCTAAATAACATATCCTTACTTACCGAAGGCAAACTGATACATATCTTCCAATCTTTTTGCAATCGTAGTCCAGTCAAACAGGTTGCATTTCTCCACGCAGTTTCGAGAGATTTCTTCATATCGATTGGAAATTTTCTCAATGGCATCCGCTATTTCTACGCAGTTCAAGGGTTTTACGGCATAACCAACTACACCATCGTCAAAGAGTCCATCAAATCCCTGGCTTCGTGTAAAGATCACGGGAAGCCCTTGGGTCATTGCTTCGGCATACACTCTGCCAAAGGATTCCCGGATTGAAGGCATTACATATATATCACTGTTTCGATAATGGTCAATCAGCTGTTCCTTGGTCATATACGGAAGAATTTCAGTGTTTTTATATTCGCTTAGTTCTTTTTGCACTTTTGCATCCACAACCTGACCAATAATCGTCAACTTTGCAGAAATTCCTCTCTTCTCCAATATTTGCATTGCCTTCAAAATGGATTTTGCATTCTTATTGGCATCAATTTTTCCTACGCACAGCAATCTTAGTTCTTTCGGGTTTGGCAATTTCTTGGGAGCAGAAATATTTTCCAGCCAAAACGACTCCAGGCCATTGGGGATCACAAAGCTCTTTTTGCATACCGGATCCGGATTGTTTGCGTAGCATTTTTTTAGGAAGGCATCTTTATAAGGTGCCGACAAAAATTGAACTGCAGCTGCATCATTTACAATTTTCACCGCGATCTTTTTGAATAGCGGGATAGAAAGAAATGTATTAAGGTCTGTATTTCGGACCGATACCACATAAGGAACGCCCGTTTTTTCTTTGATTTTTCGCACTGCCCATCCACCGTTAAAAAGTGTATGGGCGTGTATGCCATCATACTCTGCAACCTTATAGGCTGCAGTCAGAGCCTCTTCAATCTTCTGCTGCTTACGAAAGTAAATATACCGGTCACGTTGACGAAAACATGCTTTATGTATTACCTTATCATCCATAATGGAAAGATATTTTTCATCAATCTTTGCGCCAAATGCCACCGCATTGAACACGTTGATTATATGCCCAATTTTTTCAAGACAGTTCATACTATCCCGGAATATCATAGCGCGATGATAAAAGGTACACAAATACAGTATTTTCATCACAGCCTCCAATAGCTAATGCCGGATTTTTCCGAATCTTCTACAGAGAAAATTCCTTTTACATCAATTAAAACCTTCTCCTGTTGCGGCATATCCCGGTAGAGCTTGTCCAGATCTTCCACAGTTAACGCCTTGAAGCAGGAATGGGCTACGGCAAGAATCACACAATCGGCATCTTTGACATCTTCCAGCTTGGTGAGCGTCACACCGTATTCCCGCAGCGCATCCTGCTCATTTGCCCAGGGGTCTACCACCACAGGGTTGATCTCGTACTCGCCCAAACGCTTAATAATATCCGCCACCTTGCTATTTCTTGTGTCGGGGCAATTTTCCTTAAAAGTCAAGCCCAAAATGACAACCTTTGCATTTTTAGGGGCTTTTCCTGCCAATACCAGTTGTTTAATGGTTGCATCCGCCACATAGGCGCCCATACCATCATTGACCTTCCGTCCGGCAAGGATGATCTGGCTATGATAGCCCACTTTCTCAGCCTCCTAGGTAAAGTAATAGGGCTCAACGCCGATGCAGTGACCGCCCACTAAGCCGGGGCGGAAGCCCAAGGCATTCCACTTGGTATTCATACCGTCCACCACTTCGTTGGTGTCGATGCCCATACGGTCAAAGACCATTGCCAACACATTCATAAAGGCGATATTGATATCTCGCTGACTGTTTTCTACCACCTTAATCGCCTCGGCGGTTTTGATCGTGGACACAGGATATGTGCCAACCTCAACTACAAGGTCATAAACCTTCTTAATTTCCTCCAAGGATTCTGCATCCATACCGGAGACGATTTTTGTGATATTTTCCAGTCTGTGCACCTTGTCGCCGGGGTTGATTCGCTCGGGAGAGTAGCCAACCTTAAAGTCCACACCGCATTTCAGGCCAGACTCCTGCTCCAAAATAGGCACACACACATCCTCGGTCACACCGGGGTATACGGTGGATTCATACACCACGATTGACCCCTTGGTAAGATTTCTGCCGAGAATGCGGCTTGCCCCTTCTACGGGGGTCAGGTCAGGGGTGTGGTCCTGATTCACAGGCGTGGGCACCGCCACGATATGGAATTTTGCCTTCCGCAAATCCGACTCATCCGCAGTAAATTGCACCGTTGTATTCCGAATCACCTCATCCCCCACTTCGGCTGTAGGATCAATGCCGGACTTATAGAGGTCAATCTTGGCTTTATTTAGGTCAAAGCCGATCACATTCACCTTTTTGGCAAAAGCAACCGCGATGGGCATACCCACATAGCCCAGACCTATGAGGGCAATGCTTTCTTTTTTTTGAACGATTTTTTCATAAAGCGACATATCAAATCTCTACCTTTTCTTTGTAGAATAATTTTTTATAGATTCCCCAAAACAGATTATTAATGGTTAGAATTGCAGAGAAAAATCCACCCTTCTTCAGGCCTTATATGTATAGAAAACCTCTGCAGGGGCGAGCGCAGACAGGCAAAAGTCTAAAACGCGTTTGAAATATTTTTCGTACATAAAAAACCTTACACAAAGCAGGACTTTACGATTTCAATAATGACATCCTGCTCTTCTGCGGTCATTTTATTGTCACTGGGCAGGCACAAGCCTCTGGCAAAAATATCCGCGCCCACATTCTGCTCTAAAGCCTTCACAAAGTCGTTTTCCTTATAAATGGGCTGCATATGCATCGGTTTCCAAATGGGTCTACCCTCCGCATTTTGTTCTGTCAGCTTTTCCAAAATCTCGGTGGGACAGGTCTTTCCCTTTTCCGGCACATAAGAAACATCGCACCCGTTTCGCACCTGCCTGCACATAGCATTTTGATCAATCAGCAAGCAGGACAGCCAGAAATTCGGCTCGCTGTTAGCTGCATCATAAGGATTCATCTTCACAGGCAGGTTCCGAAAACCTTCCTTATATCTTTCATAAATTGCTTTCTTTTGGGCAATGTGTTCTTCCAAATAAGGAATTTGGCCGCGTACAACACCGGCGATCACATTGCTCATACGGTAGTTGTAGCCAAGCTCTTCGTGCTGATACCACGGGGCATTTTCACGGCTTTGCGTCGACCATTTGCGCGCCTTATTGGCGCATTCTTCACTGTCCGTAAGGAGCATACCGCCGCTGCTTCCTGTGATAATCTTGTTGCCATTGAAGGAAATGCAGTTGTATGTACCCAGAGAACCGGTCTGCACACCTTTGTAGGTTGCGCCAAGGGACTCTGCCGCATCCTCCACAATCATTGCGTTGTGCCTATTGGCAATTGCCCGGATCTCATCCATTTTACATGGTGTGCCGTAGAGGTGGACAACCACGATCACCTTGACCTCCGGGTAAAGGGCAAAGGCCTTCTCCAGCGCCACAGGGTCCATATTCCATGTATCCCGCTCTGCATCAATAAACACAGGGATGCCGCCCTCATAGACCACAGGGTTCACCGTGGCGCTAAAAGTCATATCCGAGCAAAAAACTCTATCCGCGGCTTTTACGCCCGCTAGTTTTATGGCAAGGTGCAATGCCGATGTGCCGGAGGATAACGCCACAGCGTAACCACACCCGATCTTCTGGCAAATCTGTTTCTCTACCGCATTGATATTGGCGCCTACGGTTGACATCCAGTTTGTTTCATAAGCCTCTGTTACATACCGCAGTTCCTCCCCATGCATTGTGGGAGAGGAAAGCCACACTTTCTTTTCAAAGGGCTTTTGTTCCATTGTTTCTTGCTCCTTATCCTGTTTATCTTTCAGGCTCTGCAGCCGCTTGTGCATCCAACAAACGATAGGTTGGTGCCATTTGGGACACAAGCGCGCGGATTTCTTTTTCCCCGCCGGTGTATGCCATTTCCATCAGCACATGGAGCTGCTGCAAAAAAACATCCTCGTCAAAAGGTATCGGACAACCGATATGAATCAGTTGATTGGGCGTTTTGCGCAAGCCTTCCTCTGCCATTAGTTTTTCTTCGTAAAGCTTCTCTCCCGGGCGCAGGCCCACATAGGAAATCTTAATATCCACGTCCGGCTTCAATCCGGAAAGGCGAATCAGATTTCTTGCAAGAGTATCTATTTTTACCGGCGAACCCATATCCAATACGAATATTTCACCGCCGTTGGCATAGGTACCTGCCTGCAAAACCAGCGCCACCGCCTCCGGTATGGTCATAAAGTACCGAACAATGTCGGGATGTGTTACGGTAATCGGTCCACCCTTTGCGATTTGCTCCTTGAAACGGGGAATAACAGAGCCATTGCTGCCCAGCACATTGCCAAAACGCACCGCAACAAAGTCTGTTTTGGGGCAAAAATCTGCTCTGTTGACCAATTGTATGTCTTCATCCGCATCAACTGTGTGGCTGTACAGAGGCATTAGCTCACACGCCTTTCCTTCGCGAATTTTTTTGTCGAAGGTTTGCACAATCATTTCACAGACGCGCTTGGATGCGCCCATAATATTGGTGGGATTTACCGCCTTGTCTGTGGAAATCAAAACAAATCGCTTACAGCCGTTCATCATGGCTGCATAGGCGGTTTTATACGTGCCAATGGCGTTGTTCTTAACCGCCTCACAGGGGCTGTCTTCCATCAGCGGTACATGTTTGTGCGCCGCCGCATGGTAAACGATATCCGGCTTATAGGTTTCAAACACCTGGTTGATCCGTCGGCTATCCCGCACAGAACCCACCAAAACCTCCAAATTCAGCCGAGGATACTTGTCCTGCAGTTCCATTTGGATGGCATAAGCATTGTTTTCATAAATATCAAAAATAATTAACTGCTTGGGATTATTCTTCGCAATCTGCCGACAAAGCTCACTGCCAATTGAGCCACCGCCACCGGTTACAAGAATGACCTTTCCAAAAATGAAGGAGAATATTTCATCCATTTGCACCTTTACCGGCTCTCTACCCAGCAGGTCTTCAATATTGACCTCCTGCATAGCACCAGCCTTGATGGTGCCATCGACAAACTGGTACATACCCGGCAGATTCTTCAGTTCGCAACCGGTTTCCTTGCAAATGTTTAGAATATCCCGCCGCTGGGCGGCTGTTGCGCTGGGAATGGCCAAATATATTTTCTCGATTTTATACTTTTCTACATTAACAAGTATGTCCTCTCTGCCACCCACAATAGGGACACCGTCAATATATCTGCCCCACTTGTTGTGGTCATCGTCTACAATGCAGCAAACCCAGTCATTTACTTCCTTCGCCCGTTGTATATCCCGAAGAATCATCTGTCCGGCAGAACCGGCGCCAATTAGCATCACGCGGCTTGCCGTTGCTCTGTGTATAAGTTTTTTGCGCTTATTTCGCTCCGAAATGACAAAGCGATAGGCAAAACGAATGCCCAGTACAAAGAAAAATTGGATGCCGTTACCCACAAAATAATAGGAGGTGGGCATACGCCCATACAGAACGGTTATGCCCAAAATATGGAGCAGTCCGGCCAGAACAGATGCGATGCATACTCTTTTTAATTCATCAAAGCTGGCAAACCGCCACATGCTTTGATACAGACGGAAACCCAAAAACACCACAAGGCAAACCACGCTGTAAATCTGCGCAAATCCCATCCATGATGACAGGTACTTTGCCGGTATTTCTGAAAAAGCGCAATCAAAACGCAACCACAACGCAAGAAAATAGGCGCCGTTTACGGCAATCAAATCATAAATGACCACAAGAAAGGCAATCTTATGCCAGTGCTGAATACTTAAGTTTTTGGTTTTTCCGCTTGTTGACGGAGATTCCTGCACCCCCGGCACATTCTTTCTTTTGTCATCCATAATACTCACTCTTTCTTTTGGTTGCTTTCATTGCATCATTTAACGGTATCCAAAAAGACCCTTTTTCAAGGAGTGGATTCCAAACGCAGGGGGTGGCATATTCTCCCAAACTTTTCCGGCAAAACCTTCTGTCCACGCAAGCAATTCTGCGTTTCGCTCTGTGGTCAGGCTTCCCAAGCAGGGAGGGCGTTCTGATAAATTGTGGGCATCGGAGGCAAGAATATGCGCCAGACCCGTTCTAAAACAGGCGCTTGTAAAGGCATCTGTGCGCCTAACGCGCAATGCTGCCGCATCGATCTGCGCCAGCGCGCCTATTTGAATCAGTTTTTCTAATCGCGACGGATCATTCCGAAAGTACATACAACGGTCAATGTGCGCCAAAATCGGCGTAATCCCCTGTCCCAGCATTGCATCCACCACCTGCTCCACATAGGCAGGTATATGCACATCGGGTAGTTCCAGCAACAAATAGTCACTGTTTCCCAATGTGAGCTGGCGTATATCCATTGCGGTTAGCTCCGGCGTATACCGCACCTCTGCGCCAAGGCGTAGCTGCGGCATTGTTTCCTCATCATAACCGGATAGCAACGCATCGTATGCCATTTGCCGTCTGGCAACAAACGCATCCAGCGCCTCGTGCATAGGGTAAAAATGCGGTGTCAGTGCAACGCGCTCCACACCGCTTGTTTTCTGTGCACGCAGCATTTCCAGCGCTGTCTCCAGATCCTTTGCGCCATCATCAAACGCAGGTAGGATATGGGTATGTAAATCTGTTCGCAGCCCATTCATACAATTTAATCTTCACTGTCGCTATGGTCCTTACCGTACCCGTACCCGTAACCATAGCCGTATCGGTAGCTATAGCGATGATAGCCATAGTGTTTCTTCGTGTTTTGGGAAACATCATATTGGGTCATAATCGTTCCCAAAATTTTCGCGTCAACTGCCTTTAGATTTTTCAGTGCGCTGCGGACCTGGTTTCTGCTGGCAAACTTGTAACGAACGATGTACAACACGCCATCGCACAAGGGACTTAATGCCGCAGCATCGGTAATCACGCCCACGGGAGGCGCATCACAGATAATATAATCATAAAGTTGCGCTGCCGTATCCAGCAAATCGTGCATAGCTTCCGAAGCAATCAGCTCCGTAGGGTTGGGAGGAACCGCACCACCGCCGATAACATCCACCCCACATTGTGTCTTGATCAGGCAGTCTCCCACCGTCACTTCACCGGACAACAAAGTGGACAGGCCATAATTGTGATCCCTCTTCAAGCTTAAATAGCGGTGTATAGTAGGGTTGCGCAGATCCGCATCAATCAGAAGGACCTTGCTGCCAGCCTGGGCAAGAGAGAGCGCCAGATTCACAGACACGCTGGATTTACCCTCGTCCCGAAGGGTGCTGGTAACCAGAACTTTCTTATTCTTGCCGTTTGCGGATACAAAATTAAAATTCGTCCGCAATGCCTTATAGGATTCCACATATTCAAAGGGAGCGCTGTCCGTAATCAGCTGTGGGGCACTTCTGTGCATGTTTTGTTTCTTTTTGCGTAACATACTCCTCACTTCCTCCCTTTAGCAGAATAACCGTATTTCTTTTTTACTTGGCAGCTTTCCACAGTAGGGATCACTCCCAATACGGGCATTTCAAAATCCTGCTGAATATCCATATCGGTCTTGTAAGTATTATCAGCCAGAAATACAACCACAATCACGCAAACAGATAGCGCAAAGCCCGCCAACGCCATCAGGATCGCATTCCTGAATGCGTTGGGAGATACCGGCGATTGGCTGGCATAGGCTTGCTCAACCTGTTTCACAGAGCCGGCCTCGACCTTCTCAACAATTGCGCTTGGCGCAATTTCCAGAATCTTTGTGGCAATCGCCAGAGCCGTGTCTCTATTTTTGTGGCGAATCGAAATCTGCATCACCTGCGTGCTGTTCACTGCTTTTACGCTGATTCCGTTTGCAATCTGGCTATATGTTTCTGTTAAATCCAATTCCGCGATCACCTGATTCACAACATCTCTACTAGTAATGATGATCGCATAGGTGTTTACCAGGTTCTTTGCCGAGTTGATTTGGTCATTTGTAACATGTTGTGTTTCATCTTTCTTTGTATTCACGATCATCTTGGTGTTGGCCTCGTAAATAGGCGTCAAAAACAATTTGCTGCCAAAATAGCCCACAACGCCCAAAATAACCGTTGCAATAAGAATGTACTTGCAATTTCTCCACAGAACACTCAACAACTGAAATAAATCAATTTCATATTCCCGTTCTTCCCTTTTCATAATTCTCCCCCTCGCATCATATTTAATTTCTTTTTCGCCTTTTCTTGCACATTACAAATGCATATATTCCCAAATAACATTATACTCAATTTCCGTCATATGTCAATGTAAATGGCTGTTTTGCTATATTATTCCAACATATTCTGTTTTTTTGGCAAAAAACTGCGGCCCACCAAAAGGTGGGCCGCAGCCGCGCTAATTATTTACTGAATGGATCAATATTAATCAATATCAATCAAACAGTGGCAGGAACAACTGTGAAAGCATTCGCACTATACAAACTCTTGTTAATCGTGTTGATACCCGTCTGGGTGAAGCTGCCTCCATCGTTATTCACAGTGTAGGCGGTAGTGACGTTACTGTTATCCTTACCAAGGTAGCTGCCCTTCAAGGTCATATTGTTAACCGTCAGGTTGCCCTTGTTCAGAACCAGGGTGTCAAAGTCGCCACCATTCGATTTACGGACGTACAGGCCACCATTCTCCAGAGTCACGGTAGCGCCAGCCTCGATTGTAACAGCTACAGAAGAAGTGCCCTTGTAGACAGTATAGGAACATCCATCGAAGTCAATGGTGATGTTCTTTCCTGCAGGGATGGTGAAACCTTCGCCGACATAGTTATTCTGCAGCACGATGATAGCACCATTTTCTGCATCGTTGATAGCGTCTTGCAGCGTTGCATAGTTCTTGGTGCCAATTGCTGCAACGGCGTCCGGTGCATTTCTGGTCTTGTCACAGCCATCTCTACCGCAAGTTGTATCAAAGTCATCATCATACTGGTGACCCAGAGCGGGAATACCGTAGGTCTTACTTCTGATCTGGTTGTGACATTCAGTACAGTAGGTTACCATTTCGTAGGAGCCGTTAGTGGTG
>JAZNRW010000116.1:0-2022 GCA_045590835.1 Faecousia sp. | reverse complement strand
CACAAGTCAGGAGACCTGCTCAAATGAGGGAAAACACGAGGGTCTGCAAGTACGGAGCCTGTGCTTTTTTGTTGCGGAAAAACGGCTGCAGCGACTCTGTTTGTAGGGTTGCTGCAGTTTTTTACTGTGATCGTTTATGTGTGGATTCCCCCTCTGCACAGATTGCCAGGACGGTCACAGCCCGCAAACCAACTGAATATTGCTTATCGATGCGGTAAGGTGATCCGGTGAGAAACCGGAACAACCGTCCATTGCTGTGTTTGGCATTTGCCATAAGTCACCGAGCCTGCTGCGTCGATTGGGTTTATCACGCTTTGACAGGAGAGTGCAGCCTAATTTATCCGTACTTGAGGATAGATTGGTTGCACTTTTTTATTTGCGGAAAAACCACGAAACAGTAAAGGAGGGATGCAAGTGACACCGGAAGAGAAGAAGGCCTGGGCGGAGGATCTTCTGCGACAAAAGTATGCGGAGCTCGGAAGACTCCCCACAAAAAAGGACTTTGACAATGCTGCTTGCGCCCAGATCAAGGCCTATCTCGGCCCCTGGCCCCGTGCATTGGAGTCCGCTGGATTAAAGCAACCCAAAGAAAAGAGAGTTATTAAATAAGCTTTAAGAAAGGACTTATTTGTTATGAGAATTACCCAAAAACTACTTAGTATGATCCTTGCCGTCGTTATGGTATTGGGTCTGCTGCCCGCAACCGCCTTTGCAACGGAAAGTCCGTATGTGTACATCTCTGTCAGCTTTGACGGTCAGTACATTGATGACAAAAACGGAAGCCCTATGGTGTATGTCCCCGTATCCTTTGATGAGATTGAATCCATCGACCTGGAGGAATATAACCTGGGTGATTACCTATATGACCCCGATGGTGATGGTGCTTATGAGACTACTGCCTTGCAGCTGATCATCTATGCCCACGAGAACATCTACGGTGGCAGCTGGAGTGATGTCAACTTCACCGGTGGTGCAGGTAGTTCCTACTTCCAGGGCGGTATCTTCGGTTTTACCGAGAACCTGAACTACTTCCTCAACGGTGAGTTCCCTATTGACGAGGCGCTATCCGAAGGCTCCTCCTTTGCCGTAGGCGCCACTTCTGACCACATCATTCTGGAGCCCGGCGACTTCATTGATATCGCCAGTTTCACCAGCTATGCTTTCCTGTGGGACAGCGCTGCGGGCTTCCATCTGTTTGCAGATGAGAATGATAGCTTTGTCCACAACTACACTGCCCAGGTCGGCGAGGCTGTGTCTGTGAAACTGCTGCGCTCTTACAGTAATATGGTTGACGGTACACCCGTTCTGGCACCGGAAAGCGGCTATGAACTTTTCTACGGCGCAACTTTCGGTACTGCCGACGGTACGCTTACCACCGATGACAACGGCTGCGCAGTCCTTTCTTTTGATCAGGCAGGTACTTACTATCTGTGGTGTAACGGAGCTTATGGCATCGATGCTGATACCGAGAATATCGTATCCTCTCCTGCCTATGCAAAAGTTACTGTAACCGCTGGCGAGGTAACGCCGCCTGCTGTCAGTGAGGTAGCAAAATGGAATATTACACTGACAGATGTCCTGAATGTGAATTTCTATTTAAATATCAATCCGTCTATTGAATCTACAGCAGCTGTCGTAATTTCTGTAGCAAACACTGAGGTGAGCTATACGGCAAATAACCTAAAAAAAACAGAAGAAGGTCTTTATGTTGTTGATGTAAAACTGGCTGCAGCACAAATGACCGATAACATTGTTGTTACGATCAAGAATATGGATACCGTTGAAAGCACGCAAACCTACACAATTCGGCAGTACGCAGAGACGGTTCTGGCCGATGAGAAACTCAGTAATTACCACGCTTTGGTAAAAGATATGCTGAAGTATGGTGCGGCTGCACAGAATTATTTTGATTACCGTGTGGATACACCTGCAAATGAAGGTATTACTGGTACCGGTGCAACCAATATTCCCTCAAATGAAAATTGTACGCTTAGCACCAATGGTGCATTGGAGGGAGTGTCT
>JAZNRW010000115.1:0-3710 GCA_045590835.1 Faecousia sp. | reverse complement strand
TTTTATTTACGAATCGTCTGCCCTGATTACACATCACATTTTCAGTGCAGAGGAAAATTCCACGCCCGTAAAGAAGCGCAGAGAGATGCCGCTCACAACGATCATCGGTATGCCCGCTACAATGTACATTGCATAAGCTGCGCCCATATTGCTTTCACTTAGAGTAGCACTCTTTTCCATCATAACTGTTGCGATCATCTTCAGATTTTCCTCACGCAGGATCAGACTGGGCCACAGATAATCGTCATATCGGCTGCCGACAGCGCCCAAAAACAGATAAATGAAAATGGGAATTGTCATCGGCATTACGATCCGCAGTGCCAGATCAAAATCTCCGGCACCATCGATTTTTGCCGCTTCGATAATGGTTCTGGGCTGATTCTGGAAGAATACCCGCAGCAGGAACATACTGCCCACCTGACCGGCCGCCCAACCGGGAAGCCAAATACCCCAAAGGGAGTTGATGAGATTCAGCTTATAGGTCAATGCGTAAAGAGTTGGCAGATTCAATGCGCTGGGTATAAACATAACGGAGATGTAAAGATAGAAAATAGCATTTTTTCCGCTGAAGCGGCAATAAGAGAATACATATGCCACCACGGCAGCAATCAGCACCTGACCCAATGCGCCAACGACAGCGACGATCAGGGAGCTGAGAATGTTTGCCTTTACCGAGTGAAAGGCCTCCACATAGTTCTCCCACGCAAAGCCTTTCGGCAGGGACATAATGCTCAAATTGATCTCGCTCTGGGTTTTGAAGCTGTTAATGCAGGTAATGATCGTGGGAAGGAGCGCAAGGCAAATGGCTGCAACAATGATGATAAAGGTCGGGATCTGCACATAAAGCTGATCCTGCCTTCTCAGGCGAACGATCTTTTTCTTAGCCATAGCTTTGGTCTCCTTTCAGCATTTTCTTCAGCCGGAAATAGGTGATTCCGGACAAAACCAGCAGCATCAGCACCGCTACCGCGGAAGCTTTGCCGTAATCCTGCTGATTATAGAGATAATCATAGACCTTGAACATCGGTGTCATCGTGCCGTAAGTACCCTTGGTAGTACCCCAAATACGGCCGACAGTCTGTACTGCCGCAATGATCTGTCCGATCATCACATAGCGGACCTGACCCATAATGAAGGGCAGCTCAATTTTGACAAATCGCTTAGGCAGGGAAATGCCTTCCAATTCCACGGCATCATAGATCTCCTGTGGAATTCCCATCAGCGCACCGTAGAACAGCAAAAAGCCGCCAACCCATGGGAAACCGATCACCAGGATCGACCAAATGGCTGTTTCGTTTGTGCCCAGGAAAGAAACCGTATCTCCGCCGACTGAGCGGATAAACTGATTGAGCATACCGTTGGGGCCGTAAATACCGTATCTCCAAACCAGCAGCGAAGAAATACCCACAAGGATAGAGGGCAGATACATAAACAGGCGCACTCTCTGCACAGTCTTCTTCGAACGCATCAGTTTAATGGAGTAAGCAAAAAACACCGGCGGTACAATGCCTACAAAAATATCGCAGATCATAAAAAGTACGGTATTGCGGATCATCTCCGGCCAGAAAGAACTTTCAAACAGCGACTTAAAGTTTTCAAAGCCGATAAAGATATAGGGCTGTCCCTCAATATGCTGATAGAAGGCATCCTTAATGGTCATAACAGACGGATACAGCGCGAACATCACCAGCAGCACAAAGGACGGAAGCAGTACCAAATAGCACCACTTTCCCTTCCAGATGTTGGAAAGTGTGGATCTCACCCAGACAGAGGCCTTGTCTCCTGTGATCGCTGCAAACAAAAAGTAAACAGCCAATATGCTCACGGCAACCGTAAGGCACAAAACCGCCCTGCTTAACACAGACGAGCCGCCCTGTTCCAGGGCATCCAGCTTATAGACAGAAAGGTATCTCTCCGCGCCTGTGGGAGAACGCCAGAAGGCCGCAAACTCATTGGTGTGCGAAGAAACCGCCCAGGCATCCACATTGAAAACGGTAGCAACGCGATAGCAAAACGCTCCGGCTTCCAAATCGAAGCAGTGCATAATATTCTCGTCATCTGATTGCAGATACAGCCGGTTTTCGCTCTGGCAGTAATATACGCGATCCAACACAACATTGCAAACGCCCAATGTTGTTTTTTCAAGCTCGCCATTGACCATGGCCACCTCACGGGCATTTTGCAGCGTGATGTACAAAACGCTTTGACCGGGAAGGCTGTCACCGCCCTTAATGGTATCATTAAGGTTGACCTCCTGAACGCCGTAAGCATCGTAAGCCTTGCGGTCCTCTCTGCCGGACTGCAAATTCAGGAACCCATGGAACGCCGCATCATCGTCGATCGGCAATTTCATAACCTGTCCGTTTTCGTAGGCGACGAGCATATTCATACCGTCAGCAGAAACAGACAGCGCTTTTACCTTGGTTTTCATAGTTGTCAGCGCATTTTTGCCGGAGGTTTTCAGAATTTCACCGTAAACCTCGCCGGTAATGAGCTTGTCATCCCGGATTGTGAGCTTTTCCAGATTGATATTCTGACCGTTGGTGTTATTGAGTGCAAAATAGAGCTCCGTATTTCCCTGTGCATCTTCGCAGAAATCATAAATAGCAGGGCCGGAGTAATAGTAAACCTGAACAGCATCTTTCTGCTTCCACTCGGCTTTTCCGTCCGCACTCTGCTGCAGATCCAGCAAATACACATAACTACGGGAGCAGACCAGAATTCGTGTTTCATTGACAGGAATGATCTTCATCAATTCCGCACCGTCTTCTGCCGCCTTGGAAACCAAGGTGGAGCGAATTACCTCGCCCCCCTTGATCTCGTGGAAGTAATCATCTGCGGTCATTACAAAATACCCATCGAAACCGAAAGAATCCGAAAGGCCTGTAATTTTGGCGTTTCCAAATTGCGGAGCAGGTGCTTCAATGTCATTTGCCAGCACAGATGAAAGTAACCAAACACCAATAACAGCAAGCAGGGCAGACAGCAAAAATGCGATCCAACGAATCATCTGCTTGTTTCTATTTGTTGTCATATTGACTCCTTATGCGTTAGGATTCTTAGTGTAATCGAGGTATGGTGTGGTCTTGCCGTAGGTAGTCTTAAAGAAGGACTGGTATGTGCTCAGCAGCGAGGATTCCCATTCGCTGGTCAGCGCTTTCAGAGCATCGTCGCCGCCCTTTCTGAGCGCATTGCCCATTGCAGTCCTAAGGGAAGTGTAGGAATCGTAGCTGGCATGGCCGAAGGACAGGTACTGCACAAATGCGTTTTCCGCCGCGCGGCCGTTGAACACGACCTTGGAAGCAGACTGGAAGAATTCATCCCACGCCTCAGGAGCCACTGTGCCGTAGATACCGGTGGTTGCCTTCGGGGAACCGCCGCCCTCTTCCAGACCGTAGTAGAAGCAGCTCTGGCCGTAGGGAGAGAGGAAAAACTGGATGAAGTCCAGATACAGAGCGATCTGCTCCTCGCTCTTGCCGTAGGTGTACAGGCCAATGTAGCCGCCGTAACCGCCCACATCGCGAGTTACCGTGGTGCGAATATGCTTGGTGCATTCGTTGTGCGTGGCGTCGTTATCCACATGGTCACAGCCGCCATTTTGGTTGCAGGGAACATTACAGGTGCACTCCATGGGAACATAGTCGATCACATCCCATTCAAAGTCAACACCCTCCGTGTTCATAATGGTAACACCGAAGCCGGTATAGCAA
>JAZNRW010000114.1:0-5019 GCA_045590835.1 Faecousia sp. | reverse complement strand
GTCATTGCGAGGAGCGTGGTGCTCCGCGCAGCGAATCAAAAAGCGATATGCTTGCCGGTGGCAAGCATACCGGAATTCACGCGACGTGGCAATCTCCTGTAACAAAGCGCAATCTTTCCGGAGATTCCCACGACCAGTCTGCGAACTGGTCTCGGAATGACACCAATTTTTTGACGGTCTCACCCCTGCCGAATGGCAGGGGCTTTTGTCATCCAATGGTTGTGTAGCCGCAGGTGTCCTGTTCCTTTTCGCAGCTCCTGTCGCAGCCCCGGGGGGCAAACTGCCGCTCCGGGAAGGGGATCCGGGAGAACATCTCGCAGGGATCCTCCCCGCAGCCGGCGCTGTCGCAGCACTCCTTGGTGGGGATGCTGTAGTCCAGCACCGGCACCACCAGCTGGGCATCCCGCTCCAGCCGAATGATGGAAAACTGTCCCAAAGTCACCAGCAGCCGACGGTTCTCTCCGGACAGCACCAGCTCCTCCTCAAACAGATTCCGGATGCCCTGGGGCACCTGCTGCAGGGTACATTCCTTGGCGCATTGGCACACATCCACCACCCGGGAGCTGAGAACCATAGGATCCAGCACCTCCACAACAGCGGTTGGCAGGTTAGTGGAGGGAACGGTAAACCCATCCGGGCCGCACAATTTCGTGCTGCTGGTAAAGATATGGGCGCGGCTTTCTTCACCGCACAGCACCGCCCGCTTGGTGAATACCGCCAGTCCGTAAAGGGTGACCGGGCGGTTGGTGCCCACCACCCCATCTGCCAGGATCCGATAGTAGAAGGTGGCGTCAATGCAGTAGTGGTTCCGGTCAAAGGCTACCGGCTCCACATCGATATACGTATAAAGCAGCTCCGCGCATCTGACCTTTGCCCCGGCGCAGCTGTCCAGAACCGCCTGGGAGCCTGTTGTAAGATACACACGCAGATCCTCGATGCAATCCTTACCCCGGCAGCTGTCGGTGATTTTTCGGGTGTGGATGGAAAGGGCTTCCTGCAAATCGTCTATATTGCAGCGCACACTTCCCTGACCTTGCTCAGACATGGAAAATACCTCCCGATGAGAATTTATGTCCAAAAGATGCCGCCATGCAGCGCCTTTAGGACAGTTTATGCGTTTTCTCCTTGTCTGTGCAACAATGTGGGGGTAATTTGTTGAGGCCTATACACACAGATACTTTCTACTGAATTTGGTTCAGTTCTGTATACAACCGCCAGCCAACTGCAATGCCGTCCATAAACGCCTGTTTTTCATAGGAGGCGCATAGTGTTCCCGCTAAGTGAAATACTGTGTTATTATCTGAAAAAGACAGCTTTGAGAGAATTGTATCCAATTCTTTGAACTGGCAGCGTATGACTCCATTGTCCACCGGATTATGCTCCATATAGTAGTAGCATAGCATTTCCAGCAGAGATTTTGCATCATCAAATCCATAATGTGGCGACTGCTCCGAGAGGAAACTCTCAAGATTTTCAATATATCGATTCATAAGTCCTCCTATATCCCGAATTGGGATATTTCTACTATACCATTTTGGTATAATGCTGTCAAGGGGGTATTATTATGATTCGATTAAAAGAATTGAGGGCCAGTAAACACATTTCCCAAGTTAAACTTGCTATGGACTTAAACATGAACCAGAATAGCATTAGTCGATATGAAAACGGTGAGCGAGAGGCTGATTATGAAACATTAATCGCCTTCGCTGATTACTTTGGGGTTTCTGTTGACTATCTTCTGGGACGAACAGATAACCCTAAAATCGTCTAAGTTGCCGCCTTCCGTGTCATTGCGAGCCAGTGCGCACACTGGTGTGGCAATCCGTTCTCTTGCCGCCCATTGGGCGGCGGTACGCCGGAAGGGGGAGCGAGCCGAGCGCTGCCAGTGGCAGATAAAGCGAGGCAAGGGAGTGGCCGCGGTCGAAAAAATCGAGGATCAGCGTAAGCCCGATGATTTTTTCGGGCACCGCAACAGGGCTCGATATGCATTTTTGACTTTGACGAAAATTAAGGTTCGCCGATCTTGAGCCTTCGGTGGCGCAGTGAAAGCCTGTTGCCAAGCTATGCTTGGCGGTACGCCGGAAGGGACTCGCTTGCATTTTCGCCAAAGGCGAAAATAGATGTTCGGCTCGGTCCAGCCCTCGCCGCTGACACGCCCCCGGCGTGTCAGATTTAATTGTTCGAGTCCCTTCCGCACGAAGTGCGAAATAAAAGAGAGGATACCCCTTGTGGGTATCCTCTCTTTTATTTGGTACGCCGGAAGGGACTCGAACCCCCAACCCTCGGAACCGGAATCCGATGCTCTATCCATTGAGCCACCGGCGCATATTCAAAGCTTAGCCATTATAACAGGCTTTTCCCCTTTTGTAAAGAGGACTTTCGAAAATTCCTTCGTTTTCTTTCCCCATTCTTCCGGAAAATAGTTGTTTTTCCGGCAACTGTGTGATATACTCCCCTTATAATGATCAGCAAGGGGGCATCCATATGTCTACACAGCATTTCCGTACCGCCCTTGGCGGCTTTAACCGGGAGGACGTTGTCCGATATATTGAATATCTGAATAATCAACACAAGTCCCAGCTGGAGCAGCTGAACACCCAGCTGCAGGTAGCCAAGTCCCAGGCTGCCAGCGGCGATCCTGCCCTGCAGGAGCAGTTGGATGCGGCTCTGGTGAAAATTGCGCAGCTGGAAGCGCGGTTGGCAGGACAGCCTGAGTCTTCTCAGGAATTGGAAGCTTACCGCCGGGCTGAGCGGGCAGAGCGTCTTGCTCAGGAACGGGCTCAGCAGATCTACACCCAGGCCAATGCCGTTCTGGCAGATGCCACCGCCAAGGCGCAAGAGGCATCTGATCACATCGGTTCTCTGGCAGCACAGGCTACCACGCAGCTGGAGGCATGCCGGGACACCATCGCCGGTTACCAGGATGTATTCCGGGATGCGGTATCCGCCCTGTATGCCCTGCAGCCGGAAATTCACGAATAACGAAAAGGGAAAGCAGATGCTTTCCCTTTTTTGAGGTATCTTATGGAACTTTTTTATCCTGCGTATTATCAGAAATTTGTCTGTCTTGCCGGCAGCTGTCCTGACAGCTGCTGCAAAGAATGGGATGTGGATGTGGACGATGCATCCGCCGCCCGCTACCGGGCATTGCCAGGTGATTTGGGAGACCGGCTGCGACAAGTCCTCCGGGATACAGAGGACGGCACCGTTATGACCATTGAGCAGGGCCGCTGCCCCATGTGGCGGCAGGACGGTCTGTGCCGCATTCAGGCAGAACTGGGGCACGACGCCCTTTGTCAAGTGTGTCAGCAATTCCCCCGGCTGCGTCACGAATACGGCAGCTTTACAGAACTTGGACTGGAGCTTTCCTGTCCGGCTGCTGCCCAGCTGATCCTCACCGGAGAGGACCATGCCTGGCGCCGTGAGGAAATTCCCGGCGGCGAAGAGCCGGAATATGACACTTGGGCTATGGAAATTCTGCAAGAAAGTCGCCAGACCTTTCTTTCTTTTCTGGAGCATACCGCTATGCCGTTTCCCCATGCGCTGGCTGTTCTGCTGCTGTACGCCCACGAAGTGCAAGCCCAGCTGGATGGCGGTGCGCCCGCGCAGCTTCGGCCGGATGCTTTTCTGACGGAAGCTGCCGGCTACGCCGGTGAGGCTGATCCCGGGGCTTTTTTGGCGTTTTTTCGCGAACTGGAAATTCTCACACCCGGCTGGCAGACGCGTTTGGATATGCCCCCGGAGGTTCCCCAATGGCAGCCGGAGCATTTTAGCCTCCTGCGGTATTTGATCAATCGATACTGGCTCCAGGCTGTCAGCGATTTTGATATTGTCTGTCGGGCCAAGCTGGCTGTCGCCGCCTGCTTGCTGGTGGCCTTTTTGGGCGGGTCTCCGGTAGAAACCGCGCAACTGTTTTCCAAGGAAATCGAAAATAGCGCAGACAATATCGAAACTATTCTCGATGGCGCATATTCTGCACACGCGCTGACCGATGCCCATCTTCTGAGTCTGCTTTTCTCAAAAACACAAAAATAATGATGCCTATCCCTTGACAAACCGCCCTTTCCTTGCTATAATACCAAAGCTGTCTGCAATCGCGGACGGAATCTGGGGGTATAGCTCAGCTGGGAGAGCGCTTGAATGGCATTCAAGAGGTCAGCGGTTCGATCCCGCTTATCTCCACCAAATCGGGAAAATCCGGTCTTAAGAAAAAGTTCTGAAATCGAAAGGTTTCAGAACTTTTCTTTTATTTTACCCATCTATAAGTTCTGTTTTTGTATGTTTTTAGTTTTACTGTTCGCAACAGCCAAAATCCGCTTTACAATTCATAACGAATTCATAACGAGTTAAGAAGATTGAGCAAATGGGATTACTCTCCCGGGTTCTCCTCCTCCGCGGTTAGAAAATGCTTCATTGTAGCGAGAAATAGCTGACTGCTTGGAAGTTTCCTGTGCATGCGCATAATACATTGTCATATCTACATCAGCATGACCCACCAAAGCTTGTACCGTTTTGGGATCTACGCCGAGCATAAGCATATGAGTAACATATGTATGTCTGCAGCAATGTGGTGTCAGAATTCGAACACCCTCAATTGCTCCTAGTGCCTCTCGAAACTGTTTTCTAAAGTGCGTTGGATTACAAGGCATATCCTTTCTGCCTGCCTCCCAAACATACTTCTTATCCGTTTCTCGAAGATTGCGAGCGCAGTACCGAACCATTTCCGGGACAGGCACGGTTCGCATACTATCCTGCGTCTTTGTTGGACCAACTACGGATGAACCTTCTTCCATTACAATCGCCTGAGTAATTTCAATCGAGGAGCCATCCTTCGCGATATGTTTCGGCTCCAACGCTAACAGTTCTTGGGTACGCATACCTGTTGCAAGCATCAGACGTATGCTCCACCCAATCCTGTTGTCCGGTAGTTTTTCCATAAGTTCATAAACCTCGGCCTCAGTAAAAGCATCCTTACTGTGCTTTGAAGGGGGTCTACGAATCTTTTGCGCATGTGCTACA
>JAZNRW010000113.1:0-6701 GCA_045590835.1 Faecousia sp. | reverse complement strand
AATGATCTTTCTGAGGATTTCCTCGTCTGCCGGGCAGAAATTAAACTGTGGGATTTCGTTTGGAGTGATCCATTTGATATCGTTGTGCTCAATCTTCTGTGGGAATCCTTCGGCAATAGTGGCATTGAACAATGTGAGGTGAACGGTGATGTCTGGGTATTCGTGAACAACGTCCATAAACACGTCGCTAACCGAAAGCGTGACTGCCAACTCTTCTTGGCATTCCCGGATGAGAGCTTGCTCTTTGGTTTCACCGGGCTCTACCTTGCCGCCAACAAATTCCCATAGCAAACCTCTCGCTTTATGGGCCGGTCGTTGGCATATCATAAATTTATCTTTATCCCATATAAGGGCAGCTACAACTTCTACCATTATCCCACCACCAGTTTGTTAGTTTTCTTCAGGTACTTTGCCGGGATAGGACGATCCAACTTCCATGTGATATTCATCGGCTTAGAACCAGAATGAGTCACATAGTTTGCTGTTCCCAGATAGGTATAAGCTTCGGCGCCACCTGTGATCCGGTCGGACTTGAACTCACGGACAAAGAGCAGGATCTTGGTGCCCTTGCTTCTATGATTGATGTAACGCTGACCAGTAGGGGAATCCGCCGCGGTTGTACTCTGACTCTGCCAATGGAACAGGGTTTCGTTGATGGAGTAATCGTTGTACATGGTTGTGGGAGAATAATCCTTATCCGACTTATTCAACGTCACAAAGAATACATCAAGTTGCTTCTCAGACAGCCACTTGACACCCTCACGCACTGTTGCAGGCTTCATAAAGTCCATTGCGACCAGCAGCTGATCACGGGTATATGTGCAGTGCAGATCCAGTGGGCAATCAAAGCCCAGGTCGACCGGCTCGTCGATAAAGTCAATTTTCTCATACTGATATTGGAGCAAACATATTAGCTCATTTATCAGTGTGGAGCTGTCCGACAGTGTATAGAGGTTATCCAGCACTTCTTCATTGTCCCAGGAGTCTGCAGCCTTGCCCCAAACAGTGATGTAGAACATCTGCAGCATTCGCTTTTCTAGATCTGTGAGAGCGTCGAAATCTACATCATCAAGGTGAGGCAGGATATTCAAAAGGAAAGCAATCCAACGTCTCGAATTAATAACGGAAAGACGTGCAAAGGCTTTTGTTAGCGTATCCTCAAGGGGTTCCTCAAAATCCTCGATGGCATCTGCGCGAGCACAGATCCGAGAGAAGGAGGAGAACTTGTAAATGGATCTGGGATCTAGATGATAGTAATCCAGGAAGTTTTTCAACGTCAGCTCAAGACCACTATCCTCCTCAAAGGTTGCAGCACGAGCTACCAGACCGGCAGTATTGCCGTAGGAGGCGCGGATGTTTTCCAGGATATACTTAGCTGCTTGCTTCTCAAGCTGGATATAGCAGCCCTTGGGGACGGACACAAAGCTGTCCTTTATCTCGCGCGTTACACTGCGAGTGGTATTGCTCAACAGTGCAGCAAATTTATCTTCAAAATTATACTTCTTATGTGCCTGGCCGATGAAATCCAAGACGGTCAGGCATTCCTTATCCTCAGCCAAACGCAGACCACGACCAAGCTGCTGCAGGAATACCGTCAGTGATTCGGTGGGACGCAGGAAGAGCACAGTGTTGACTTCGGGAATGTCCACACCTTCGTTATAGATATCCACAACGAAAATGAAGCGCACTTCACCGTCCACTAAGCGTTGCTTAGCGGCTTTTCTCTCCTCGTCAGGGGAGTGTCCAGTCAGGAACATAGACGGAATATTGTGCTCGTTAAAATATCGGCACATAAACTCTGCATGCTCAATAGACACACAGAAGCCCAAGCCCTTGACGTCATTAATGTCAGTTGTATATTTCAGTAACGAGCCGACCACAAGGTCTGCACGGCGATTAGCCATAGCTCCGCTGAGCGTATACACACGGGTTAGTTCGCTTTTGTCGTAGCCGCCGGCACTCCACTTTAATGCGTCCAGATCAATCGTATCGGTGACACCAAAGTACTGGAAGGGGCACAGGAGCTTACGATCAATGGCCTCAGGCAGACGAATTTCTGCGGCAATCCGATTATTGAAGTATGGCAGAATGCTTTTGCCGTCCATACGTTCCGGTGTCGCGGTCAGGCCGAGCAGGATCTGAGGCTGATAATATGCCAGCAGCTTCTGATAAGTGGGAGCTGCTGCATGGTGGAACTCGTCCACGATGATATAGTCATAATAAACAGGGGTGGTTTTTGCAGTGAAATCCTGAGAATTGAAGGTTTGAATGGAAATAAACAGATTATCTATGCTGTCTGGCTTATAGCTGCCGACAAACATTTCACCAAAGTTAGCATCCTTCAGAACTGCACGGAAGGTGTATAGGCTCTGTTTCAGAATTTCCTCTCGATGTGCCACAAAGAGCAGACGGCAGGGCCTGCCAGGGTTTTGTTTGCGGAAACGCTTATAGTCCAGTGCGGAGATTACAGTTTTGCCAGTACCGGTAGCAGCAACGACCAGATTGCGAGTATAGCCACGAACCTTGCGCTCAGCCTCCAGCTTATCCAGAATTTCCTGTTGATAGGAATAGGGCATGATATCCATGGTGTAAACTTCCGGATTGGTGCCGTCAATATACTTCTCAGCTCTCAGCGCACGAGCAAGACGTTCCTTCTGATCCTCGGAGTAATACTCAAACTCACTGGAATTCCAGTAACTCTCAAAGGTAGCTGTAATCTTATCAATGGTCTCAGGAAGGTCCTTCTTTGTAACTTTAACATTCCACTCCAGACCGCTGGAAATAGCAGCGTTGGAGAGGTTGGATGAGCCAACATAGGCTGTGGTAAAGCCGGTGTTACGATAGAATACATAGGTTTTTGCATGCAAACGGGTGCGCTTAGTATCGTAGCTGACCTTAATTTTTGTGTTGGGCAGCTGACGCAGCTCCTCGATAGCCTTCACATCTGTTGCGCCCATGTAGGAGGTGGTAATGATGCGCAGCTCACCACCGTTTTGCGTGAAGTCGCGAAGCTCGTCCATCAGAAGACGCAGACCGCTCCATTTGATGAAGGATACCAGCATATCAATACGATCTGCAGATACGATCTCCTTCTTAAGCTCCGTGTACATCTGCGGCTCATGGATAGCACCCGTGAACAGAGAGCTTTGAGCAATAGAGGTTTCTGGGCGGCTGAGATCAGCGGCTGTTTTGCCAACGGCAAGGCGAGGGTCGGTCTCCCGCAAAAGCGCAAGAAGCTGCTCTGCGCGCTGGTCAACGCCCAGCGCGGCAAAGTCAGCTTCTCTTGTCGTGTTCTGAATAAGGTTAACAATCTGATTGGTAAGAGCGATTTGGGCAGAGATACCCCCACCATTATCAACTACGTTGTCAAGACCCTTTTGAACAACGTCAGCCAGATATTGCGCCAGCACCTTAGAGGCTTCTGCCTTATCAATGGGCGCAACAGCCTTGCGGGCTTCTGGAATCTCCGCAAGCTCGCTGTTCAGCTGATTATTGATAACTTGTTCATAAAGGCCGTGGTGTAACATAGTGGGTTCTCCCTTTTACATTAGTAGTATTGCTCTACATACCCATAAGCTTTATCAAAAAGTTCATTGTCGAAAAGTCTCTTCTTGATAAAAACGGATTTAAGTGCTTTGATAACATCGTTTCTGCCTTGAATGGTGTCTTTCCAGCCAGGGAAGCGAACGATCTTAACGATCTCATCAATTTCGTTGACGATTCGCTCGACAATAATAGGTGTACTGCTATTTTTGACGCTGTTGAAGAGCTCGGTCAAAGCAGCCTTACCTTTTTCTTCCTTGGGTGGTTCGGGCATCTGTGCCTGAGCTTTACGAACTGCTGCAGCAGTATCCTTGGCCAAGTCAAGCAGTTGCTTTAGGAATGCGGCGCCGAACAACAGGCCTTGTTCATGTTGTTTTCTCAATTTTTCGAGACGTTCGCCAAGGGAAATGAATTCAGGATTGTCCAGATGTCCGCGAATAATTGCAGCAATACTGATTTCCAGTTTCTTGGCAGCTTTCTTGCTCTTTTCCTTATCGTTTATAAACTGCTCGATTACATCGGCATCTGCTTCCAGAACGGCCATGTTGTCCTTAATGCCAATTGCCGTGATGTTTTCCCGAACCAGTTCCATAGTCTTGGGGCCAAGTGCACTCCAGATCAAGTGACCGGTGTCGTCAGAAGGTCTGACAGACTCATACACCATGGAAAGCCACTTGTAATCGAACTTAAATGCCTGCAGACAGGGGTCCGGAGAAACGATGTTCCAGATTTTGTGCAACACTCGGTAATCTGCACCAAATTTATCGCGAACTTCATCGTTCGGCAGGCACTGCTGGGCGGCTGCAAGGCCTTCCCAGGTTGAGTCTGTACGGTCCACGCCGGGGAAATATGTCAGGCAATTTGCCACCAATTCCGGAATTTTCTCCTTAACGCCTTCGATATTCTTGATAACGTTGCGCATGCTTTCTTCATCAAAGTTTAGTGCACGTGCAAACTTCTCAAAAATACCGATGTAGTCTACGATCAAACCGTTGGGTTTGTCTCCATAAACACGGTTTGTACGGCAAATAGCCTGAAGCAGCGTGTGGTCTTTCATGGGCTTATCCAAGTACATAACCTGCAGGATAGGCGCATCAAAGCCTGTGAGAAGCTTTGATGTAACGATAAGGAGTTGAAGCGGAACCTTGGGATCACGGAATTTATCAAGGAGTTTCTGCTCTTCATCCGAATTGCGGCGATAAGCAATGTAACGGTTGGCCTTATCGTTATTGGTATCCATAACGATGGCAGTATGATACTCATCCTCGAACAGCATATCCAGTTGTTCTTTGAACAGTACGCAGCTTTCGCGGTCATAGCAGACAACCATACCCTTGTAACCATTGGGCTCAACTTTAGATTTGAAATGGTCAAAGATATGTTGGCAAACTTTGGCGACGCGATCAGGGGCTTTTATCAAGGCCTCTGTTTTGACACGCTTTGCTAGGTTGCTCTTTTGCTCTTCAGTAATATCTGCAGTCAGACGGTCAAATTCTTCGTCAATGGTATCCTGATCAACATGGAGTTCTACCGGAACTGTTTCAAAGTTCAGAGGAAGTGTTGCACCGTCTCGGATGGAATCGGAGAAAGAGTATTTGCTCATGTAGCCGGCTGCATCTTCCGTAGCACCAAAGGTTGCAAAGGTGTTGTGATCGAGGTGATTGATAGGGGTACCGGTCAAACCGAAGAAGAATGCGTTGGGGAGGGCTTTTCGCATATTTGCGCCGAGGTTACCTTCCTGAGTTCTGTGCGCCTCATCTACCATCAAAACGATGTTATCACGCTGGTTCAGTGCACTATCAATCTGATCAAATAGGAAAATAGTGGTGATAATAATTTTGCGCACGTCACCCGTGAGCTTATTGCGGAGGTCGTTCTTATCCTCTGCAATCACAAGATTGGGCACATCCGCGGCACTAAATGTAGCAAAGATCTGATTCTTAAGGTCAATTCGATCAAGAACGATCAGTATTGTTGCGTTGTTTAGCTCTTTGGTCATACGCAGTTTTTGCGCAGCAAAGACCATGAGCAGAGACTTACCACTGCCCTGGAAATGCCAGATGAGGCCCTTTTTAGGCTTGCCATCAATAACACGCTCAACCAAAAGGTTTGCGCCTTCATACTGCTGGTAGCGGCAAACTACCTTAAACTTACGAAACTTCTTATCCGTAGAGAAAATGGTGAAATAACGGAAAATATCCAGAACAGTTTCGTGCTGAATCATCGCAGTAATGCTGCGCTGCACATCGGCAAGAGTTCCTTCATCCTTGCATTCCGGTACATGCCAGGGACCCCAGTGGGTTACGCCACTGTTGACAGCACCATAACGGAAACGCTTGCCTTCTGTAGCAAAGTTAAAGATATTGGAAACAAACATGCCGGGAATGCTCTTTTCATAATCCAGAATATCCTCGGCACCGTCGATCCAGGAGATAGCTTCGCGGGTAGCAGTCTTGATCTCACCGATTACGACGGGGAAACCGTTGATCAGCAGAACGATATCCAGCCGTTTGCCGCCCTCTACCTGGGGATAAACCCATTGATTTGTGACCACATAACGGTTCTTAGCCATCTCTTCTTTAGAACCCATTCCGAAGTATGTAACCGGGATGAAACTGTGGTTCTCACCAAAGGGGAAAGCATTCTTCTCGAAGATCTGATTTTTGAATTCCTCGTTAAGGGTGACAAGATCTGTAGCCCTAGCTTGCATAAACAGGGGGCGCAGTTTAATGATAACCTCGTCTGCGTAGGAAGGATTAGCGGCGATTTCCGGATTTAGGCGAATCAAAGCATCACGGACCATGGGTTCCACCATAACATCCGTGTAGTTTCTCGGCAGTTCCTCTGCGGGAATGTACTCCCATCCATTTTTAATCAGGGAATCGATTATCATTTTTTCAATTACATCTTCAGTGAACATATACATTCCTCCTGGAATAAAGATTGTAATTCGTATTTTACTAGTTTTTCTAGAAAAAGGGTAAACTGATAGGCGACATATTTTGATTTATCGAGCAGTCTGACAAAAAGTTCGAACTCGTTTTGAAGCTCGATCGGTGGCAACGAAATAGGGTGACTTTCTAAAAATGAAACTGGGACACGAAGCTGACCACCAGTTCCGGTCATGACCTTTCGTGCTGCCTTTCTAAAACTATCAA
>JAZNRW010000112.1:0-7313 GCA_045590835.1 Faecousia sp. | reverse complement strand
TGCAGGGCCGCGCTCCTGTTGTGGTGGTCATGGGTCACGTTGACCACGGTAAGACCTCCACCCTGGACGCCATCCGCAACACCTCCGTCACCTCCGGAGAGGCCGGCGGCATCACCCAGCATATCGGTGCTTACACCGTCGCATGCAACGGCCCGCCTATCACTTTCCTGGACACCCCCGGCCATGCGGCCTTTACTTCCATGCGCGCCCGTGGCGCTAAGTCCACCGATATCGCCATTCTGGTGGTGGCTGCCGACGACGGCATTATGCCCCAGACCATCGAGTCCATCAACCACGCCAAGGCGGCAGGTGTGCCCATCATCGTGGCCATCAATAAGATGGATAAGCCCGAGGCCAACCCCGACAAGATCAAAGAACAGCTGACCAAATACGATCTGGTTCCGGAAGAATGGGGCGGCGATACCATTATCTGTCCCATCTCCGCGAAAACCGGTATGGGCCTTGACAACCTGCTGGAGATGGTTCTGCTGACTGCCGAGGTGCAGGAGCTGAAGGCTAACCCCAACCGCCGCGCCAAGGGTACGGTCATCGAAGCCCGCCTGGATAAGACCCGTGGTCCTATCGCCACTTTGCTGGTGCAAAACGGCACTTTGAATCAGGGCGATATCCTCATCGCCGGCACTGCCGTGGGCCGTGTCCGTGTGATGACCAATGATAAAGGCCGCACCGTGAAGACCGCCGGTCCTTCCGTACCTGTGGAGATCACCGGTCTTGCGGAAGTTCCCGCTCCCGGCGATGAGTTCAACGCCGTTACCGACGAGCGTATGGCAAGAGAGCTGGTAGAGCAACGGAAGCAGGCTGCTAAGGATGCTGCCGCCAACGCCATGCAGAAGGTGACACTTGACAACCTGTTTGCCAAGATGCAGGAAGGCGAAATGAAGGAGCTGTCCCTGATCGTCAAGGCAGACGTGCAGGGCTCTGCCGAAGCCGTGAAGGCATCTCTGGAGAAGATCTCCAACGAGGAAGTCCGGGTGAAGGTCATCCACACCGGTGTAGGCGCTATCAACGAGTCCGATATTCTGCTGGCCTCCACCGCCGGCGCCATCATCGTAGGCTTCAATGTCCGTCCCGATGCGGGCGCCCAGGCATCCGCCCAAAGAACCAATGTGGATATGCGGTTCTACCGGGTCATTTACGATGCCATCGACGAGATCGAATCTGCCATGAAGGGCATGCTGGCACCCCAATATGAAGAAGTGGTCATCGGTCACGCCGAGGTCCGTCAGACCTATAAGGTCTCCGCGGTGGGCACGGTCTGCGGCTGTATGGTCAAGGACGGTAAAATCACCCGGGATGCCCAAGTGCGGATCCTGCGGGATAACATCGTCATCCACGAGGGTGAAGTGGGCTCTTTGCAGCGGTTCAAGGATGCTGTCAAAGAGGTTACCGCCGGCTATGAGTGCGGCATGAGCATCGTCAAGTTCAACGACATTAAAGAAGGCGACGTATTCGAGTGCTTCGCCATGCAGGAAGTTAAGAGATAACCCATCCCAGCCGTGCCGCGACCCGGCACGGCTGACGCACTATCCGTGCATAGTGCAAAGTGCACAGTGCACATAAATCGTGTCGACCACGCCAACCTGTTAAAAAATCGCCCTAGGCGATACCACAACTATGAACTATGCACTATGAACTGTGCACTATTACACGACAAAAGGAGTGTAAAAACACTATGGCATCCAATCGAATTGGAAGAATCAACGAAGAGATTCAGAAAGAACTGTCCTCTGCTCTGCGGAATCTGAAAGATCCCAGAGTACAGGATACCATGATCTCTATTACCCGGGTGGAAGCCACCCCCGACCTGCGTTACGCCAAGATCTATGTGAGCTTCCTGCAGGAGGAAAAGGCAAAAGATGCCCTGAAGGGTCTCAAATCCGCCGGCGGTTACCTGCGCCGGGAGCTGGGACAGGCGCTGAATCTGCGCTACACCCCGGAGCTGGTGTGGGAGCAGGACGATTCCATCGACTATGGCGCAAAAATGCTGAAGCTGATCAACTCCCTTGAGGTAAAGGCCGATGACGAAGAGCAGTAATGTTGCCCAATGGCTTAAGGTGCGGGATCACTTTGCCATCATCTCCCACCGCCGCCCCGACGGGGATACCTTAGGCTCTGCCGCCCTTTTGTGCAGAGGTCTGCGGCAGCTGGGCAAGACCGCCCATATTCTCCGCAATCCGGAGATCACCCCCAAATATGCCCACCTTCACGAAGGCTTGACCAAGGACGCCCCGGAGGACGGGGATACCCTGGTGTGTGTGGATGTGGCCGCCCCCAGAATGCTGCCGGACTGCTTTGCAGAATTGCAGATTGCTCTGCGGATCGACCACCACGAAGGCGCCCAGTCCTTTACGGAGGAAGCTTGGGTCTGCCCGGAGGCTGCCGCCTGCGGCGAGCTGGTGTTTGAAGTGCTCACCCAAATGGGCGTCCGGCTGGATGTAGCTATGGCCGAAGCCCTCTACACCGCCGTGTCTACGGACACCGGCTGTTTCCGCTATGCCAACACCACCGCCAACACCTTCCGGGTGGCTGCAGCGTGTGCGCAGGCGGGCGCGGATGTATTTATGATCAACCAGGCCCTGTTCGAGACCAATTCTCTGGGCCGCCTGCGGCTGCAGGGCTGGATCACTGAAAACGCCCTGTTCTTCGGGGGCAACACCATGGTCATCTGTCCCATTCCCAAGGCCACTGAGGAGGCGCTGGGTCTGACGGAAGACGATATGGAGAATATTTCCGGCTTCCCCCGGTCCATTGAGGGAGTCAAAATTGCCGCCACCCTGCGGGAAGAAGCGGAGAACCGGATCAAGGTTTCTGTCCGGGCAGTGCCCGGCTATGACGCCACCGCAATTTGCGCCCGGTTTGGGGGCGGCGGGCATAAGGGCGCTGCCGGCGCCACCCTCCCCATGTCCATGGAGGAGGCTGTCAATGCCCTGAAGCCGGTTATGGAGGAAATGCTGTAAATTCCAGATTGGCCAGAAAGAGAAGATAGTATGGATGGAATTGTAATTGTAGACAAGCCCCAAGGTTGGACCAGCCAGGATGTGACCGCAAAGCTGCGGGGCGTTTTTCAGACCCGGCGGATCGGGCACGGAGGTACGCTGGATCCCATGGCCTCCAGCGTGCTGCCAGTGTTTGTAGGTCGGGCCACCCGGGGCGTGGAGTTTTTTGAGCATGCCCAGAAGACCTACGAAACTGTTCTGCAACTGGGCATCACCACCGACACCGAGGACACTACCGGCACGGTTTTGGAAGAAAAGCCGGTAAATATCACCCCCGAACAGGTGGAGGCGGCGCTTTCCCAGTTCCGGGGCCAGATCCAGCAGATCCCGCCTATGTACTCCGCCATTAAGATAGGCGGCAAAAAGCTCTACGATCTGGCCCGGCAGGGCAAGGAAGTGGCGCGGCCGCCCAGAACCGTTACCATTTATGCGCTGGAGCTGCTGGGTATGGAAGACACCCGGGTTCGGCTGCGGGTGCATTGCTCCAAGGGCACTTACATCCGCACGCTGTGCAAGGATATCGGCGCTACCCTTGGCTGCGGCGGCTGCATGGCAGAGCTCCGGCGGACAAGCGCCGGGGAATACACCCAAGAAGATGCGATTGCACTTTCTGATCTGATCGAAAGCCAGAACCCTGCCCAATATCTGCAGGGTGTGGATACGCTGTTTATCCAGCACCCGGCCATTACCCTGACAGAAAAGCAGGCGCTCCGCTGCCGCAACGGCAACAGTTTTTCCATTGCCTTGGACGACGGCACTTACCGGGCCTATGACCAAGGGGGAGAATTCTTAATGCTGGCAAAGGTCGATAGCGGTGTTATGTCAACTATCAAAAGTTTTTTTGCCCTATAAACGAGGTTTCCTATGAACAAGAAGATTTATGCCCTGGGGTTTTTTGACGGGGTGCATTTGGGACATCAGGCGCTGCTGACGGCCTGCCGCCATTTGGCGCAGGAGCAAGGCTGCCAGCCGGCGGCGGTGACCTTTGATATCCCCCCGGCAGCGGCGCTGCAGGGGAAACCACCCCGTATGCTCAACACCCAAGAAGACCGTTTAGCTCTATTGCGGCAGTACGGGATGGTATCCGTTGCGGTATATCCGGCAAATGCGCAGACTCTGTCCGTTTCTTGGCAGGCTTTCTTGGAAGACCTGTTAGACCGGGGCGCTGCAGGCTTTGTGTGCGGCAGCGACTACCGCTTCGGTCACGAGGGGGCAGGCAACGCCCAAGTTCTGCAGGCATTTTGCGCACAAAAAGGCATCCCCTGCATCATTGTTCCGGAGCAGACCATGGATGGGGAGAAGATCTCCTCCACCTGGATCCGCGCCCTGCTGGAGCGGGGGCAAACCGAAGAAGCTAACCGTCTTTTGGGACATCCCCACATTCTCACCGGCACAGTGGTGTCCGGACAGCAGCTGGGACGCACCATAGGCATCCCCACAGCGAATTTACTGCTGCCGGAAGGCCTGCTGACCCCCAAATGCGGCGTATACGCCTGTAAGGTCACTGTGGACAACCGGACTTATCTGGCCGTTACCAACATCGGCACCCGGCCTACCGTAGGGGGCAATTCTGTGACGGCAGAGGCTTTTTTGCTGGACTTTTCCGGCGACCTGTACGGAAAACAGCTGCGGATCGCCTTTTGCAAATTCCTGCGTCCGGAGAAAAAATTCCCGAATCTGGGGGAATTGAAAGAAGAAATTCTGAAAAATGCCCGGCAAACCCGGGAATTCTTTGAAAAAAGTGAATAAAAGTACTTTACTTTTCAAAAAATCCATGATATCATAGTCGGGCTGGCTATGTCCGGCGATGAATTTACCCGTTGCTCAGTTGTGGGAGAAACCCAAAAGGGATTCCACTGACCCCTACTTGGCTCTCGGGAATTATATTGTAAAGGTGGAAAACACAATGATCCTGAAGGAAAAAAAGACCCAGGTAATCCTGGACAACGCAACCCATGAAGGCGATACCGGTTCTCCCGAAGTCCAGATCGCTATCCTGACTGCCCGTATCAACGAGCTGACCGATCACCTGCGTACCCACAAGCACGACAACCACTCCCGTCGTGGCCTGCTGATGATGGTTGGTAAGCGCCGCAAGATGCTGGACTATCTGGCAAAGAAGGACATCAACCGTTACCGTGCTCTGATCGCCAAGCTGGGTATCCGTAAGTAAGTTCAATGGAAAGGGCGACGCAAGTCGCCCTTTTTGTCCACCCCGCACACCGCAAACCGTCGGGAGACTCTTTAGCTGTTGATTGGACTGTCGGACCGTCGACGGCTGAATCAAGAGCTAAACCTCCCGAACACAACAAACTATAGGAGGTTCTATCTATGATTACCCGCAAACAGTATCCCAACCATCATGTGTATGAGATGGAGATCG
Source organism: Faecousia sp. (assembly GCA_045590835.1). Lineage (GTDB taxonomy): Bacteria > Bacillota > Clostridia > Oscillospirales > Oscillospiraceae > Faecousia. The sequence continues at coordinate 1,913 of JAZNRW010000112.1, read as the reverse complement.
GCGGCCGCCCCTTCACCGTAGAGACCGGTAAGGTGGCTGAGCTGGCCAATGCTGAGTGCATCTGCCGCTATGGCGACACCGTGGTTCTGACCACCTGCACCTGCAACCCCATTCCCAAGTCCGGCATCGACTACTTCCCTCTGACCATCGAGTTCGAGGAGAGAATGTACGCCGTGGGCCGTATTCCCGGCTCCTTCAATCGCCGTGAGGGCAAGCCCTCCGAGCGAGGCATCCTGAACAGCCGGATCATCGACCGCCCCATGAGACCTCTCTTTGATGAGGAGCTGCCCAACGACACCGTAGTTACCTGCACCGTTCTGGCGAATGACTACGAGAACCCCGTGGAGATCGTTGCATCTCTGGGCGCTTCCATTGCCATCGCATCCTCCGATGTGCCCTGGAACGGACCGGTTGCTACCACCAATGTTGCCCACGTAGGCGATAAGTATATCGTGAACCCCTCCGCGGAAGAGCGGGATGCCTGCGATTGCTTCGTGTGCATTTCCTCCACCTTCGAGAAGGTGGTTATGATCGAGACCAAAGCCAACGAAGCTCCCGAAGCCGTTGTCTACGAGTCCATCCGGATCGCTCACGAGACCAATATGGAGATCGTGAAGTTCATCAACGGTATTGTCGCTGAGATCGGCAAGCCTAAGTTCACCTACGAGAAGGCCGCTGTAAACCAGGAGTTGCTGGACGATCTGATCGCCTACGGCCTGCCCCAGATCGAGCATGCTCTGGACACCGACGACAAGAACGTCCGGGAAGAGCGCCTGACCGCTGCCCGCATCGACTTCAAAAACCAGTTCGTAGAGAAGTACGGCGAAGAAGAGTTCGAGACCCACATCGAAGTGTGCCTCTACAAGATGCAGAAGAAGGTCGTTAAGAAGTGGCTGCTGGCCGGCAAGCGTGTGGACGGCCGTGGCATGGATGAGATCCGTCCTCTGGACGCCCAGGTTGGTCTGCTGCCCAGAGTCCACGGCAGCGGTCTGTTTGCCCGTGGTCAGACACAGGTTCTGTCTATCTGCACACTGAACACCCTGTCCGCCGCGCAGAAGCTGGACACCATCTACCCCGAAGAGACCAAGCGCCATATCCATCACTACAATTTCCCCTCCTTCTCCACCGGCGAAGCAAGAGCTGCCCGCTCCACTTCCCGTCGTGAGATCGGTCACGGTGCTCTTGCTGAGAAGGCTCTGCTGCCTGTGATCTCCAGTGTGGAGGAGTTCCCCTACGCCATCCGTGTGGTTTCCGAGGTTCTGTCCTCCAACGGTTCCACCTCTCAGGGTTCCATCTGCGGCTCTACTCTGGCGCTGATGGATGCCGGTGTGCCCATCAAGCGGCCTGTTGCCGGTATTTCCTGCGGTCTGATCTCCGATCAGGAGACCGGCGAGTGGAGAACCTTCACCGACATCCAGGGTGTTGAGGACTTCCACGGCGAGATGGACTTCAAGGTTGCCGGTACTACCGAGGGTATCACCGCCATCCAGATGGACCTGAAGAACAAGGGTCTGACCATGGAGATCATCGCCGACGCCCTGGAGCGCTGCCGGGTTGCCCGTCTGGAGATCCTGGAGCAGGTAATGCTGCCCTGCATCCCCGCGCCTCGGGCTGAGGTTTCCGAGTACGCTCCCAAGATGCTGAGCCTGAAGATCCCCGTGGACAAGATCCGCGAGGTTATCGGCTCCGGCGGTAAGACCATCCAGAAGATCTGCGCCGACACCGGCGCTAAGGTGGACATCGATGACAACGGCGGCTTCACCACCTTTATCGACATTCAGGGCGTTGAGGACTTCCACGGCGAGATGGACTTCAAGGTGGCAGGCACCAAGAAGGGCATCACCGCCATCCAGATGGACCTTAAGAACGACGGTCTCAAGCACGAGATAGTCAAGGAAGCATTCGCCATCACC
>JAZNRW010000111.1:0-6189 GCA_045590835.1 Faecousia sp. | reverse complement strand
GCTGCGCTACGGCGCTGCCGCCCAGGATGAGAGCATCAGCAGTGCCCTGTTTCAGCGGCTCAGCTGCTGTGTCAATGAGGGAAAGCCGGAGCAATTTGTCCCCGAGGATGCTGCCGATGTGCTGGAGCAGCATTTTGGTCTGTCCCTGTCTGAGCTGGGGCTCACCGGCCTGCCGGAGGCCATTCTAGCCGCAGGCAGCCTGCTGCGATATCTGCTGGTCTTACAGAAAAATGATCTGGCCCACATTCGCCAGCTGCAATACTACACCACAGGTCGGTTTATGGAGCTGGACCTGGATGCCCGGCGGAATCTGGAATTGACAGAAACCCTCCGCTCCAAGGAGAAAAAAGGCACTCTGCTGTGGGTGCTGGATAAGACCCACACCGCCATGGGCGGCCGGATGCTCCGCAGCTGGTTGGAAAAGCCTCTGCTGGATGCAGCGGAGATCGGTCGCCGCCAGAGCGCGGTGGAAGAACTGGTTCACGCCACCGTCTGCCGGGGCGAGTTGGAAGAGGCGCTGAAAGATGTCTCCGATTTGGAGCGGGTGATGACCCGGGTGGTCACCGGCACAGTCAACTGCCGGGATCTATTGGGTCTTGCCCGGGGTTTTCGTGCCCTGCCGGAGGTAAAACGTCAGCTGCAGCAGACAGAAAGTTCTCTGCTGCGGAAACTGGAGGAGGCCATTGACCCCCTCACCGACTGTGCGGATCTGATTGAAAGCACCATCGTGGACGAGCCTCCCCTCACCGTCCGGGAGGGCGGTATCATCCGCAAGGGCGCGGATCCGGAAGCTGACCGGCTGCGGGATATTATGAACGGCAGCACCAGTACCATTATGGCCATTGAGGCCCAGGAGCGGGAGAAAACCGGCATCCGCACCCTGCGGGTCAGCTACAACCGGGTCTTCGGCTACTATATTGAGGTATCCAAGTCCTTTATGGATCAAGTGCCTGCCCACTATATCCGCAAGCAGACCCTCGCCAACAACGAGCGTTATATCACTCCGGAGCTAAAGGAGCTGGAGGAGCAGGTGCTCACTGCCAAGGAGCGGCTGACCGCTTTGGAATACCAGATCTTCTCCCGGCTGCGGGAGCATCTGGCCGCCCAGGCCGCCAGAGTACAAACCGCCGCTGCTGCGGTTGCCGCAGCTGACGCACTGTGCTCTCTTGCCACAGTGGCTGTGAAGAACAACTACTGCCGTCCGGAAATTGCGCTGGACAATGAAATATCCATTACCGACGGACGCCATCCTGTGGTGGAGCAGATGCTCAAGGACACCCTCTTTGTACCCAATGACACCTATCTGGGGGCGAAAGACAATCAGGTGGCCATTATCACAGGTCCTAACATGGCCGGTAAATCCACTTATATGCGTCAGGTGGCGCTGATCGTGCTGATGGCGCAGATGGGCTCTTTTGTCCCCGCCCGCTCCGCCCGGATCGGCCTTGTGGACCGGGTATTCACCCGGATCGGCGCCAGCGACGATCTGGCCTCCGGCCAGTCCACCTTTATGGTGGAAATGGCGGAAGTGGCTTCTATTCTAAAGTACGCCACTGCTAAGAGCCTGCTGATTTTGGATGAGATCGGCAGAGGCACTTCCACCTACGACGGCATGGCCATCGCCCGGGCGGTGCTGGAATACGCCGCTAGCTCCCGGCACTTGGGGGCAAAGACCCTCTTTGCCACCCATTATCACGAGCTGAGCGTCATTGAAAAAGAACTGCCCAACATCAAAAACTATAACATCGCCGTGAAAAAGCGGGGGGACAAGATGATCTTCCTGCGGAAGATCGTTCCCGGCGCCACTGACGACAGCTTCGGCGTAGAGGTTGCCAAGCTGGCGGGTCTGCCCAACAGTGTGATTAACCGGGCAAGAGAGATTCTCCAGGAGTTGGAAAGCGCTGACGGTGGCAGGCCTGTTCTTAACCGGGAAGAACCCCAGGATGACCAGATCAGTATGCTGGATTTGCATTCTCAACAGATCCGTCAGGCGCTGGAGGCCATCAGTGTGGAGACGCTGACCCCCATTGAAGCTATGAACGAATTGTACAAGCTGAAGAAAATGCTGGAGTAATATGAAGCTTTCCATTTCCATGACCCGCCGGGAGACGATTCTCGGCTGGGCGTATCTGTTCCTCAATCTGTTTGTTCTGCCTGTGCTGCTGAACATGGGCAATCAGTTGCTGGCTGCTCCCCTGTCGGAAACAGAGCTGAACCTTGTATACTTTGCCCTGAATTTCCTGCTGGTGCTGGTGATCTTCTGCCGGTTTCTGGGGAAGTCTCTTGCCTTGGCGCTGAAGACCCCATGGCGGTGCCTGAGGTTTGCGGCATTGGGTTTTTCCCTGTACTATCTTGCTTTGATGGCCATTTCCCGGGGCATTCTCTATCTGCAGCCGGAGTTTGTCAACGTCAACGACAGCGCCATTATGGATATGACCCGGGAGCAATACACCATGATGTCCATCGCCACGGTATTTTTAGTGCCCATTACTGAAGAAACCCTGTACCGGGGCCTCCTGTTCCGTGGGCTGCACGAGAAAAGCCGGGTTCTGGCATACCTGGTTTCCGCTTTTGTTTTCGGCTCGATCCATGTGGTTGGCTATGTGGGCCTTTACGATTGGCTGACGCTACTACTGTGCTTTGTCCAGTATCTTCCCGCCGGCATTGCTCTGGCATGGGCCTATGAGAAAACAGATACCATCGTTACTCCCATGCTGATCCACATTACCGTAAATCAAATCGGCATTTCTGCCATGAGGTGATCCTATGCCCAAGATTATTCAACTCTCTGCCCATATTGCCAACCTGATTGCCGCCGGTGAAGTGGTGGAGCGGCCTGCCTCCGTGGCGAAAGAGCTGCTGGAAAATGCCGTGGATGCCGGTGCTTCTCAGGTGACACTGGAGATCCGGGACGGCGGTATGACCTTCCTGCGGGCCCCAGACAACGGCTGCGGTATGCGCGCCGATGATGCCCGCACAGCCTTTTTGCGCCACGCCACCTCTAAGCTGAGAACTGCTGAGGATCTGTCTAACATTGTCACCATGGGTTTCCGGGGCGAGGCGCTGGCGGCCATCGCCTCCGTCAGCCGGATCGATCTGCTGACCAAGACCCCTGGGGCGCTTTCCGGTACATCCATTCAGTTGGAAGGCGGCACCATCACAGAGGAAAGCGAAGCCGGCTGTCCCGACGGCACCACCATCATTGTCCGGGATCTGTTCTACAATACCCCCGCCCGGATGAAGTTTATGAAGTCCGATTCGGTGGAGGGCAGTAAGGTTGCCGCCGCCATTCAGATGCAGGCGCTGGCTCACCCGGAAGTAGCCTTCCGGTTCCTGCGGGACGGTAAGGAGATTCTCTCCACCCCCGGCACCGGTTCTCTGGAAGCCGCTGTCTACTGCGTATATGGCAGAGAATGTGGCAAGATGATAAAAGTAGAGAGCAAGTGGGAAAATTACACCCTCACAGGCTATGTATCCAAGCCCACCGATGCCCGACCCAGCCGGGCGCTGCAGACCTTCTTTGTCAATGACCGGCCGGTAAAGTCCCGGCTGCTGATCGCCGCGCTGGAGGAGGCATACCGAAATCAAATGATGGTAGGTAAATTCCCCGCCTGCGTGCTGCATTTGAAAATGCCTGCCAATTTGCTGGATGTGAATGTGCATCCTGCCAAAACGGAGGTCAAATTCTTAAATGAAAAAGCGGTCTTTGACTGTATCCATTACGGTGTTCTAGGGGCGCTGAATCAGACCCCCGATCGCCCCCAGATGCAGTTTAAGCCTGTTCCCCCTGCCCCCCAAATTCCCCCGGTACAACCATCCAAGGCTGCGCCCAAAAAGCAGGAGAATTTCTTCCGCACTATGAGTGCCCAGGAGTATCGGGTTTTCTCCGAGACAGTAAAGGACGCGCCAAAGCCCTCCCCCCTGGCAGCAGCTGCCACCGCCAAAGCGGTGGAGCAGACTGTTCAGCCTGCGGTGCAGGAAACGGTTATTCTCCCTACTGTTACAAATGCGCCTGTTCCCCAGCCTGTGGAGGAAATTCCGGAGCAGGTGGTGATGGAGGCGGTCGCCCAGGATACCCCCTGGCGGTTTGTGGGAGAGCTGTACAACAGTTACATTCTGGTGGAGCGGGACGAGGAAGCCTATCTTATCGACAAGCACGCCGCCCATGAGCGGATCCTCTTTGAAAAACTGAAGGCCAATCAGGAAGAAATCTCTTCCCAAAGCCTACTGACTCCTGTCAGCTGTAATTTAGGCCCGGAGGGCACAGCCATATTGCTGGCAAACGGACCTTTATTGGAGGAACTGGGTTTTGGAATCGAGGAATTTGGCGATAATACCATTTTGATCCGGCAGATCCCCATGGATTTGGATCCGACACAGGCAGCAGAATCCCTGGAGCGGCTGGCAGCCGATCTGCAAAACGGCCGCAAGGAAAGCCCCGAGACCGTCCGGGACGAGCTGCTTCATACGGTGGCCTGCAAGGCCGCCATTAAGGCCGGCTGGCAGAGCAGCCCCCGAGAACTGATGGAGCTGGCGGAGCAGGTCATGGCCCGGGAGGATTTGAAGCACTGTCCTCACGGACGTCCTATTTGTATTTCCCTATCCAAGAAACAGCTGGAAAAGCAGTTTAAGCGCAGTTAAGGAGACCGTTTATGGAGAACCGCAAACTCAAACAGCATATCCTCATCCACCAGCTCCTCCTGTGGGGCGGTCTGATTTTGGCGGCTCTGGCTTCTCTGGCCCGGCCGGTCATGACATGGATGCTTTGGATTGGTCTTGCCATTGCCTTGGGCGGGCTGGTATACCGGGTGATTTTTGTCAAGTGCCCCTACTGCGGCGACACCATGGCCGGCAGCCGCACCATGCCCCGGTGCTGCCCCAACTGCGGCAAAGAGCTGGACACCTAACAGGAGGTCTTACCTTCTATGAATCCAATTATCTGCATTGCCGGGCCTACCGCTTCCGGCAAAACCGCCCTGTCCATCGCCCTGGCCAAGGAGCTGGATGGAGAGATCGTGTCGTGCGACTCCATGCAGGTGTACAAATACATGGACATTGGCACCGCTAAGCCTACGATAGAAGAAATGGAGGGTATCCCCCACCATATGCTGTCAGTAGCAGAGCCCCAGGAGGATTTTTCTGTAGGAAAGTACTGCCAGATGGCTGCCCCCATTGTGGATGACATTGTATCCCGGGGCAAAACCGCCATCATTACCGGCGGCACGGGCCTTTACATGGACGCCTTGATCCGGGGCAACGACTTCGCCCCCTACCCTGCCACCGGCTGCCGGGAGCAGCTGGAAGCAATGGCTGCTGCAGAGGGTATTGAGGCGGTGATCGCCCGATTGCGGGAAGTGGATCCCGAGTCGGCCGATCGGCTGCATCCATCCGACCAAAAGCGGATCATCCGGGCCATGGAAGTTTACTTAGAAACCGGTGAGACTATCACCGAGCACAACCGGAAGACACAGCTGCTGCCTCCCAGATACAATCCCGTCTGGTTTGCTTTGGAGGATACCGATCGGCAGGATCTCTATAACCGGATCGACCGGCGGGTGGAAACCATGCTGGAACTGGGGCTGCTGGATGAGATTCGTTCCCTTCTGGCCCGGGGCATCCCGGAAAAATGCACCGCCATGCAGGCCATCGGTTACAAGGAATTTGTGGACGCACTGGCCGGCCGCAGCTCTTTGGAGACTGCCACTGCACTGGTGCAGCAGTCCAGCCGGAAATATGCCAAACGGCAGCTGACCTGGTTCCGACGGAATCCGGCCATAAACTGGCTGCGCCGGGAGCAAGGTCAGGAAACCAAGGAAATTCTTGCGAAGGCCCGACAGGTCTTGGCAACATTCGACAAGTAAATAATGGTAAGATTTGTGTATCCCAAAAGAAAGAAGGAATACATATGTCTGACCCCATCAATCTCCAGGAAGCCATTCTCAGCGAGGTGCGCCGGGACAAGGTGCCCGTTACCCTGTTCCTTATGAACGGTTTCCAGCTCCGGGGCACCATCACAGGTTACGACAACTTTGTGGTGGTACTGGTAAGTGACGGCAAGCAACAGATGATCTACAAGCATGCGATCTCTACGCTGGCACCCATTCGGCCTCTGAAGGCCGCAACCCCATCTGTATAACAGAAGTCGGAGGCCAAGCGGGTCTTAGGAAGACAAATTGGCAACTCAACTCC
>JAZNRW010000110.1:0-7279 GCA_045590835.1 Faecousia sp. | reverse complement strand
TTTATCTATTTGAATTGTAATATATTATCAACTATCTGTCAAGTTCAAAATATATTTTTATTGAATATGCCCAATTATAACAAAACCTCCCTATGATAATCATAGGGAGGTTTCTTTGGATTGTTTAGTTCAGACGGATCTTTTGGAACAGATTTTCCATAACCCGGTTTAGCTCAAGGGGAAGGGCCTCGTAGCTTTCCGTGCGGGCGCTGGCTTCTTCGGAGCTTTCAAAGGGATAGATGACCTCACTGTCGGCCAAATAGTCTTCCATATACTCCGTTGCGCCGTCAATGGGAGAACCGTAGCAGATATAGTCCATATTGGCGCCGGAAATTTCCGGGTCGCACATAAAGTCAATGAACAGTTCTGCTGCGTCCTTTTCCTCAGCACAGTAGGGGATACACATAGCGTCGATGAACATGTTGAACTTCTGATTTTCCGGCAGGTAGAACCGCAGGTCCTCGTTCTCTTCCATCATCATCATAGCATCGCCTGCATAGTAAGGGGCGATCCACGCATTTTCCTCGATCATTTTGTCGTAGATCTGGTCCATAACATACTGCTGGACCAGAGGACGCTGTTTTGCAAGCTCTTCGGCACAGATTTCCAGCTCCTCGGTTGTTTTGGGATTGCAGCTGTAACCCAGCTTATACTGAGCAATACCAAAGGCGTCACGGGAGTTGTCGAACATCAGGATCTGCCCGGCATACTTCTCATTCCATAGCAATTCCCAGCCGGTCACATCTGCTTCATCAACATAATTGGCGTTGTAGATGATACCCACAGTGCCCCAGGTATAAGGTACGGAATAGGTGTTGTCCGGGTCAAAGCCTTTATTCAGGTATTCCGGCAAAACCTTTTCCAGGTTGGGGATATTTGCCTTATTCAGGGGCAGGAGCATATCCTCGTCAATCATTCGGCCGATCATATAGTCCGAGGGGATAATCACATCTACCACCAGACCGCCGTTGGACAGCTTGGAATACAGTTCCTCGTTGGAGGCGTACTCCGAGTAGTTCACATCGATATAGGGATATGTTTCCTCGAAAGCTGCAATGATGTCTACGGTGCCGTCGCTGCCGTCGGCGATGTTCTGACCCCAGTTCATCACATTCAGGGTGATCTTATCCTGACGGGTGGAGAGAATCAGCCAGCCGCAGCCAAACAGAACCGCAATGGCGCATACGCCGGCGCAGATACGCCGGAAGACCAGCATTTGCTTGGGAACCACTTTCGCCCGGCGCTTTTCTTTCCGCTTGTCACCTTTGATCTGCAGCAGATTCATGGTGATCATCAATACGAAGATCAGCAGGAACAGCAGGGTGAACATGGCGTAGATCTTGGGATGGATCTGCTTTCTTGTCAGAGAATAGATCTTCACCGGCAAGGTCACAAATTCAGAACCGGTCACAAAGTAACTGATTACGAAATCATCCAGAGACATGGTAAATGCCATAATGGCGCCGGAAATCACACCGGGCATAATCTCGTGGAGGGTTACCTTGAAGAAAGACTGCAGGGGTGTGCAGCCTAAGTCCATGGCCGCATCCTGTAATGCCGGGTTCATTTGCTGAAGCTTGGGCATTACATTTAGGATCACATAGGGCAGATTAAAGGTGATGTGGGCGATCAGCAAAGTCCAGAAATTTAGACTCTGCCGCTGATTCAGCATACCCGAACCCACGAACACGAACAACAGTGACAGGGAGATACCAGTCACAATGTCCGGGTTGGTCATGGGGATGTTGGTCAGAGTCATAACCGCTTTGCGCATCCGGGGTTTTAATTTGTGGATGCCCACGGCGGCAAATGTGCCAAAGCCGGTAGCAATGGCGGTGGACAAAATGGCGATGAGCATAGAATTGCCCAACAGAGCCAAAAGGTCCTTATCCCGAAACAGTTCCAGATACTGATTAAAGGTGAAACCCTCAAAGTTGGTCAGGCTTTTGCCGGTGTTGAAAGAGGCAAGAACCAGCACTGCCATAGGGATATACAGGAAGATGAAGATCAGCACGGTAAAGATGCGATTGGATTTTTTCATGCTACCAAACCGCCTTCCTCATCCGAACCGAAGCGGTTCATAATACCGGTGCAGATAAACACCATCAGACAGCACAAGGCTCAGCGCTGCGCCCAGATTGGGATTGCCGGCGGTTTTGAACTGCTTTTCAATGGCATCACCGATCAGCAGGGGCATATCGGCGCCGCCCAATTTCTGGGAGATGTAGAAGGTGGAAACTGCAGGCACGAATACCATAGTGATGCCGGACAGGATGCCGGGCATACTTAAGGGCAGAACCACCTTGGAGAACACCTGCGTGGGTGTGCAGCCCAAGTCCTCAGCAGCCTCAATCAGACGGTTGTCGATCTTCACAATGATGGCATACAGGGGCAGGATCATATAGGGCAGGTAGTTATACACCATACCCAAAATGACCGCGCCGGGCGTGCCGATCATTTTCGCAGAGGGGATGCCCAGCAGACCCAGAAACTGATTGATAATGCCGTTGGTTTCCAAAAGACCTGCCCAAGCCAGAGTGCGGAGCAAAAAGCTCATACACATGGGCAGCATTACCAGCATATACAGGATCTTTTGGGCAGTGGGACCCCGGTGGGCGATAAAATAGGCCACAGGATACCCCAGCAACAGACAGATGGCTGCTGAGAGAATGGAGTACCACACAGAAATGCCCAGTGTGGGCAGGAACAGTCCCAAATCTTTGATATTACTGAGGGTGAACACACCGGTTTCCACATCGGTCAGAGCATAGTAACCCACTACGCCCAGAGGGATCAGGGTGAACAGCAGCATCCACAGAATGTAGGGGACGCTTAAAAGAATGGACTTATTCTTCCTCATCTGCCGCGTCCTCCGTCAGCTCGTCGTACTCTGCAGAGTAGGAGCTGTAGTCGCCAAACATACCGGAGTATTCACTCTTGCGCATAATGTGAATGTCCTCAGGATTCAGCCGAATACCAATGGTGGAGCCCTCGGCGTGATAGTCGGTGGTTTGGATCAGCCACTTAAAGCCGCGGAAATCCACGATGATATCGTAGTTCAGACCCTTGAAGGTGATGGAGGTCACGGTACCCACCAGATGGCCCTGGCCTTCCGGTACGATGTCGATATCCTCCGGGCGGATGACCACATCCACAGGCTCATTGGGGGCAAAGCCTGCATCCACGCAATCAAAGATCCGTCCGAAGAACTTCACTTTATAGTCGGACAGCATGGTGCCGTCCAGAATGTTACTCTCGCCGATAAAGTCTGCCACGAAGGCATTTTTCGGCTCGTTATAGATATCCTCAGGTTTGCCGATTTGCTGAATGCGGCCTTTGTCCATGACCACCACGGTGTCGGACATGGAAAGGGCCTCCTCCTGGTCGTGGGTCACATAGATAAAGGTGATGCCCATGGCCTGCTGGATGCGTTTCAGCTCGTTCTGCATATCCTTACGCAGGCGCAGATCCAGTGCCGCCAGAGGCTCGTCCAGAAGCAGGACCTTGGGCCGGTTCACCAGCGCCCGGGCAATGGCCACCCGCTGCTGCTGACCGCCGGACAGGCTGTCGATGCGGCGATGCTCATAACCCTTAAGACCCACCACGGAAAGGATATCCTGTACCCGCTCCTGAATTTCACTCTTGGGTAGCTTTGCCACCTTCAGACCAAAGGCGATGTTCCCGTACACATCCAGGTGAGGGAACAGGGCGTACCGCTGAAAAACGGTGTTGATCTGCCGCTCATAGGCGGGCACATCGTTGATGCAGTTTCCGTCAAAAAGCACCTTGCCGGAGGTGGGGGTCAAAAAACCGCCGATGATCCGCAAAGTGGTGGTCTTGCCGCAGCCGGATGGGCCCAGCAGTGTGAGGAATTCGTGATCGTTAAAATAGAGATTGATCCCATCAAGGATCCGTTCCCCGTCGAACTCCATGGTAAGGTCCTGGAGTCTGATGAGTTCTTTGGACATTATCCTCCCCCGTTTCTTTTCTTTCATATATAGTATCCATAGGAATACTATAACAGTATACATATAACCGAAAAACCGACATTTGTCAACGATGTTTTCACCGGAGATGGGCGAGAAAAGACGGCAGGATAAAAAAGGAAAAAATTTTTGCAAAAACTGGTTTAAAATCCGGTACTGCGGCAATACTGGATTTCGGAGGTGCTTAACAATGAGCAATAAAAAATTCGGCAGCGTCAGCGGTAAGGGCTACTACATAGCCCTTGCGCTGTGTGCTGCTGCCATCGGAATCTCCGGATTCCTTTATTACCGCAATGCCAACGAAACCCCGAACACGATGCAGGAGACGGTTGCCGGAACGGTAGATGAAAATCGGCTGCCCGTGGTGGCCACGGAGCCTTCCGTGGATGGCCAGACCCAGCCTCAGAAAACGCCTTCCGACAGTTCTTCCCAAAAACTGAAGACCGTAGCGCCGGTGGACGGTCAGACCTTGGCGGTATTTGCTATGGATCAGCTGACCTACAACCAGACCACCCGGGACTGGCGTGTCCATGACGGCGTGGACCTGGCCGCAGAAAGCGGCACCCCCGTTCGGGCCGCTGCTGCCGGAGAGGTCTACACGGTCTACGCAGATGACACTATGGGTACCACCGTGGTCATCCGCCATGCAAACGGGTATACTACCCGCTATGCAAGCCTTTCCGAAGCTGCCCAGGTAAAAGCCGGTATGCAGGTAGCAGCCGGAGATACCATCGGCTATGTGGGCAATACGGCCCTTATGGAAAGTGCCCTGGGGGATCATGTCCATTTTAGTGTCAGCTGTAACGGAGAGCCGGTAGATCCTGCCAAGTTCCTGGAACAGGAATAACCAAACAAACTTCTTCATTTTTTCCTCTTTGTACGGGGGCCGCTGCTTTGCAGCGGCCTTCGTATTTTTCTGCGGTTGCCAAAGCTTAAAAATTGGTGTATGATAGTGCCAGAAACGAAGAAGGAGCAGTTCCTATGGAGATTACGAAATACAGCAAAAAAACATGGATCATCGTGCTGATCGTGGCGCTGGTGTCCGTGGCGGTGGATGTGCTTACCCTCACCGGTGTATTTGGGGAGGTCAGCAGTTCCTATGGGAGTACGTCCAAAATGACCCTGGTGGTGGGCCTTTTGGGCGTATACTACAGCATCCGGGGCATTTTACATCATGTGAAGAAAGAAAAGGAAGACAGCCAATGATCTACACCGTCACACTGAATCCGGCCATTGACAAGACGGTGCTGCTGCCGGGGCTTACCCCCGGACAGGTGAACCGGGTGCAGAGTGTCCGGGTGGATGCCGGTGGCAAGGGCATCAATGTTTCCAAATGCCTGAAAGCGCTGGGCGAGCCATCGGTGGCGGTGTTGCTTACTGCCGGTCAGGCGGGGCGACGGCTGACTTCTCTGCTGGAGGACACTCCTATCCTGCAGGTTTGGACGGAGGGCCAGACCCGCACCAATCTGAAGATCATAGACCCGGTACGGGGGCAAAACACGGACATCAACGAGCCGGGGCCCCGGGTAGATGCCCGGGTTCCGGAAGAACTGCTGGAAATGCTGCTGATGCAGGCGGTGCCGGGAGACATTGTGGTGCTTTCCGGAAGTCTTCCCCTTGGGGCGCCGGTAGGAACGTATGCCCGTTGGATAGATATCCTGTCCCGAAAGGGGATCAGGGTGTTTTTAGATGCGGACGGGGAAACGATGGCACTGGGGATCAATGCCCGACCATATCTGATAAAGCCCAATGAAGGGGAGCTTTCCCGGGCGCTGGGTCGTGACTTGCAGACGGTAGAGGAACTGGCAGCTGCCGGCAGGGGGTTGCAGGCCGGCGGAATTGCCCGGGTGGTCATCTCTATGGGTGCCTGGGGAGCGCTGTTTCTGCTGGAAGACGGCATTTACCAGGCGGAAAGCCTACCTGTGCCGGTAAAAAGCACTGTGGGTGCTGGCGATTCCATGGTGGCGGCCTTGGCGTTTGCGGAAAGCCGGGGTATGCCGGCAGAGGAAACCGTTCGGCTGGCCATGGCCATGGGCGCTGCAAGCGTCATGCAGGACGGTTCTCAAGCGCCGGAGCAGAGTCTGGTGCAGCAGCTGGCCAAACAGGTAACTTTCCGGAAATGGCAATAAAAAGTAAAAGAAGACCCCAGGTCTTGCAAATGCAAGACCTGGGGTGCTTTTTTAGTATTCTCCCAGCCAGCGGGGGGAGGTGACCCATACGGCAGACCCGGCTGCCAGACTTTTAGGCACATCCAGGATCCGCTGATTTCGGCTTCCACGGAAGGCGGCCTCCAGAGTCTTTTCTTCCTGTAGGAAAGGTCCGTCGATCAGCACATCGATGGCCTCCAACAGCTGCCGCTGGGCGGCTGTGCCGGAAAGAAGCTGCTCGAATGTATAGCCGGAGTAGGATGCCACCTCATAGCCTTCGGCTTTCAGCGCCTTGGCCAGCTCCAGAAATCCCTCCGCTTGAGCAAAGGGCTCACCGCCGGAAAAGGTCACGCCCCGGCACAAGGGATTGGACTCCACCATGTCTACCAGAACATCGGTGTCCATGGGTGTGCCCCCGGCAAAGGGCCAGGTCTCCGGATTATGGCAGCCCTCGCAGTGGTGGGGGCAGCCTTGGCAAAAGAAGGTGGTTCGGATGCCCGGGCCATCCACAATACTGTCTGTTTGGATACCGGCTAGATTAAGCATTTTTATCCAGGCTGTGCTTAACGCGGTCGCGCTCCTCGGCGCGCTTGGCGTTGTTCCACTTGTCCATAGTGCCGACCAGGTAGCCGGTGATGCGGCGGATCCGCTCAAAGCCGACGCCCTGACCCATTTTTTCGTTATTGGTCTTGATAGTCATGGTGTTTCCTCCTTAGTTGATGCCTTGGAATGCAGGCATGTTGGGGTACTTTCTTCTGAGTTCTTCTGCACGCTCGAAGGGGATCTCCTCACCCTCACGGCGGCCGCAACGGGGACATACATCACCGATAATGCCCACATAACCGCAGATGGGATCCCGGTCAACGGGGTGGTTGATGGAGCCGTAGCCGATGCCGTGGTCGTGCATGCAGCGGACGATGGATTCGAATGCTTCCACATTGTGGGCGGTATCACCGTCCAGCTCTACATAGCTGATGTGGCCGGCGTTACACAGAGCGTGGTAGGGAGCCTCCAGCCGAATCTTATCGTAGGCGGAGATGGGATACCAAACAGGAATGTGGAAGGAGTTGGTGTAGTACTCTCTGTCGGTGATACCGGGGAGCTTGCCGTAGCGCTTCTGGTCCATACGGATGAATCGACCGGACA
>JAZNRW010000109.1:0-2324 GCA_045590835.1 Faecousia sp. | reverse complement strand
ACCCTCGGCAAATACTACATCGTGGATATCGGCCTGCGCAATTATCTGCTGGGCTACCGGGACGGCGACAGCGGCCACATTCTGGAGAACATCGTCTACTTCGAGCTGCTCCGCCGGGGCTATGATGTGTCCATTGGCAAGCTGGACAACAAAGAGGTGGACTTCATCGCCACCAAGACCGACGAGAAAAAGTACATCCAGGTCACGGAATCCATGAACGCCTCCGAAACCCGGGAACGAGAGCTGTCCCCCCTGCGGAAGATCCCGGACAACTACGAGAAAATCGTCATCGCCATGGAGTGCGACCTGCCGCAAGACCAGGACGGCATCAAAATCATCAGTGCTGTGGATTTTTTGTTGGAATAAGAATCAAAAGAGGGAACGTCTCTGCTCCGAGGCGTTCCCTTTTGGTCTGTTCAGACACCGGCATACAGCTTCTCCATACCTGCATGCTGCCATGTTGATTTTTCCGTTATTCATTTATTTTCGAAAGCACCCGTATGATCGTCTCTACAGCCTGCTTCAGCTCAAGCTTTTCTTCTTTTGTGACCTTATCGGCCATCATAGCCTGAAGGTTCCGGAAGAAATGCGCCTTGTATGCATTCATCAGATCGCAGCCCTTCTGCGTGAGGCGAATGTGGATTCGGGTACGGTTGACCGGGTCTACATAGCGTTCCACAAGACCATCGTCCACCAAAGGCGCAACTGCCCGGGTCGCCTGCTCTTTGGACGAGGAAATATAACCCGCCACCTGCTTCATGGTCAAATCTCCCCGGCTGGAAAGAGCAGCAATAATCAGAAATTGTGTCTTCGTATATCCAAATTCCCGAAAACCCGATGCAGTAACGACTGTCCTGCTGATCAGAGGAAGCAACGCCAGAAGCTGCGTATTGTCACCAGAGGATTCCTGTGCCATACATATCCCTCCAACTTTTCGTTAAAGAAATCATACACCCGGAAAATGCAGTTGTCAATCCGGAAAATTATCGCTTTATATCAACCATTGACTTTTATCAACAATTGATATATAATGACTTTATCTTTTTCCGAGGAGGACAAATTATAGATGAATCATGGTGAATTGAGTATTTTGGATCTGGTGATCGTGGCCATTTATCTGTTGGCTATGGTATCCATTGGCGTGTACTCCGTAAAGCGGGTCAAAAATACCGGCGACTATTTTGTTGCAGGTCATTCCTTTGGTCCTCTGGTTCTGATGGCAACCGTTTGTGCTACCATCATCGGCGGCAGCGGCCTGATGGGCCGGGCCGGCGTTGCCTATTCCAGCGGCTTTAAGGCGATCCTCACCGCCATTCCTTACCTGTTGGGTATGTTCCTGTTTTCCGGCATTTCCGGAAGGATCTCTTCCGTGGGTATGAAATATGGCATCACCTCTATCCCGGAGTTGTTTGACATGCGCTTCGGCAAGACCGCAAGGGTCGTGCTGGCCGGTCTGATCGCCTTTACCATGATGGGTACCGTTGCTTCACAGGTGACTGCGACAGCAACCATCATCAATATGCTGGGCGGCGACCTCGGCATCTCCTATGAGATGGGTGCACTGATCGCTACTGTTGTCTTTATGGTTTACACCGCCACCTCCGGCTTGTTTGGCGTGGTGTATACGGACGTGCTTCAGTTCTATATGCTTCTGCTGTTTGTGTACATTCTGATCCCGGGCGCATCCCTTCTGCACATTGGTGGCTTTGAAAACTTTACAGCCAACCTGGATCCCGAGCTGGTCAAGCCCTATATTGACGGCAGCATTCTGGGAGATATCGTGACCTATCTGGTATTCACGATGGCAGGTGCGGAAATGTGGCAGCGAGCCTTTGCCGCCAAGGATGCCAGGGCTGCCAAGAAGGGTATGTTCCTGGGAACCTCTGTCTATGGTGTGACCATCATCCTGGTATTTTTCATGGGTATTGCGGCCCATCAGATCGTTGGTGATGAAATTCTGGCACAGTACGGTTCTACCGATGCCGTGGTTCCCGCCCTGGCAATCAAGGTCCTGCCTGTGGGACTGACAGGCTTGGCACTGGCCGGTATGCTTTCCGTGATCATGTCCACTGCGGACAGCTATCTGCTAGTAAGTGTCCAAAGCGTCGTCCGGGATATGATCCTGACCTTCAAGCCGAATATGTCAGAGAAAACAGAGATCAAGCTCTCCCGTATATTCTCTATCATCGTGCCCATTGGCGCACTGATCATCGCTCTGTACATTAAGAATGCCTATAACATTCTTATGTTTGCCTGGAGTTTCTATGCCGCCTCCTGCGGCCTTCCTGCTTTTGCTGCCCTGTACTGGAAGAAGGCCACCAAGT
>JAZNRW010000108.1:0-15136 GCA_045590835.1 Faecousia sp. | reverse complement strand
CTGCCGCACTGCCCTGTCCCACCGGACGGGTACTGGACCGCATCGTCCGTCCCAACGGTTTGGACATCGAAAAGGTCAGCTGCCCGCTGGGTCTGCTGGCTGTGATCTATGAAAGCCGTCCCAATGTTACCGCCGATGCTGCCGCACTGGCGGTCAAGAGCGGCAACGCCTGTGTGCTGCGCAGCGGCAAAGAGGCTTGGCGTTCTGCCAATGCCATTGTGCAGGCGCTGCAGAGCGGCCTGCGCAGTGCAGGATTCCCCGGCGAACTGGTGCAGTTGGTGCAGGACACCTCCCGTGAAAGCGCTACGGTGCTGATGACCGCCGCAGGTCTGGTGGATCTGCTGATCCCCCGGGGTGGCGCAGGTTTGATTCGCAATTGTGTGGAAAACGCCAAGGTCCCCTGCATTCAGACCGGCACCGGCATCTGCCACGTGTATGTGGAGGCCACTGCCGATCAGGATATGGCGCTCACCGTGCTGGAACATGCCAAGGCCAGCCGTCCTTCGGTATGCAATGCCGCCGAGGTTTGTCTGGTGGACGAGGCCATTGCGGCAGAGTTTCTGCCCCGACTGGCAGCGCGTTTCGGTGCGGACCGGCCAAGGCGCGGTTTGCCTGCGGTAGAGCTGCGGTGCGACGAAGCCGCCGCTGCCATTCTGGGCGGCAAGGCTTGGGGCGAAGAGGCCTTTACCACCGAGTTTTTGGATTATATTTTGGGCGTGAAGGTCGTGTGCGGCGTAGAAGAAGCCGTCGCGCACATTGAAGGCCATTCCACCGGTCACAGTGACGCCATCCTCACCCGCAGCGACGAAGCTGCCGCTTATTTTACCACCAATGTGGACAGCGCTGCGGTATATGTGAATGCTTCCACCCGATTTACAGACGGCGGAGAGTTCGGTCTGGGGTGTGAAATGGGCATTTCCACCCAAAAGCTCCACGCCAGAGGCCCTATGGGTCTTCGGGAACTAACCAGCTACAAGTATGTGATCACCGGCAATGGTCACATCCGCTAAGAGGTAAGCTTATGAAGTATGGTTTTATTGGCTGCGGAAATATGGGCAGCGCTATCGCCCGCGCACTTTCCGGCAGCACCAAAAGCATGATGCTATCAGACCGTTCCGGAAAGGCTGCTACTCTTGCAAACGACCTTGGATGCGCTTATGGCGATACTGTGACCGTCTGCAAGGAGTGCGACCGGATCTTCCTGGCTGTAAAGCCCCAGAATATGGCGGAAGTATTGCAGCCGTTGCAGTCGCTTCTGGCCGTCAGAAAACCGCTGCTGATCTCCATGGCAGCCGGTCTGACCATTGACCGGATCGAATCTATAGCAGGCACTCCCCTGCCAATCATCCGCATAATGCCCAACACCCCGGTAGCTGTCGGCTCCGGTATGACACTGTACTGCTGCAATGATCTGGTGGAAGATTCCTTGCTGGAGGATTTCCTTTTGGATGCTGCGCCCTGCGGACAGTGGGATATGCTGGATGAAGAACTGATCGATGCAGCCGGTGTGGTTTCCGGTTGCGGCCCTGCGTATATGTATATGTTCTTGGACGCCCTGGCAAAGGGCGCCGCAGCTTGCGGCGTGCCGGAAGAAAAAGCAATTTCCTATGCAGCTGCTACCATGATTGGCGCAGCAAAGATGGTACAATCTACTGATTTAAGCCCAGAGGATCTGAAAAATGCAGTCTGCTCCCCCGGCGGCAGCACCCGCGAGGGTGTAAAAGTGCTGGAAGATGCCGGCTTTGCAGACACGATTGGAAATTGTGTTGCCGCCGCCTATCGGCGAAATCAGGAACTGGGTCGAAAATAAGTATAGCAAACCCGCCCTGCTTTTGCAGGGCGGGTTTCTCATTAATTTCGTTTTAATCAATTTCACGGACACGCAGGACACCGTCGATGTTTCTCAAAGCCTCGATAGCCTTTGCAGAAGGAATACTGTCCAAATCCAGCATGGTGTAGGCGTACTCGCCTTTACTGCGGTTCATCAGATCAGAAATGTTGATATTTTCGTCCGTCACAACCGTCGTAAATCTGTTCAGCATATTGGGGATGTTCCGGTGCAGAATGGTAATTCTGGCGGCCTTGGTACAAACACCCATATCACAGCTGGGGAAGTTAACAGAGTTTACGATATTTCCGTTTTCCAGATAGTTCATTACCTGCTTGATTGCCATTTTGGCGCAGTTGTCCTCGGATTCTTCTGTAGAAGCGCCCAAATGCGGAATCGCAACCACGCCTTCCATATTGGCGGTTCTGTCATTGGGGAAGTCGGTAATATACCGCTTAACCTTACCGGATTTCAGCGCTTCCTCCATGGCATCATCATCCACCAGCAGATCCCGGGCAAAATTCAGGATGATCACGCCATCCTTCATCTTGGCAATGGCCTCACGGTTGATCATTTTGCGGGTATCGTCTAGCAAAGGCGTATGTAATGTAATGATGTCGCACTGTTCGTAGATCTCATCCCGTGTTTTTACCCGGACAATGTGACTGTCCAGATGCCATGCTGCATCAATAGAAATAAAGGGATCGCAACCATAAACATGCATACCCAGCTTTCTGGCAGCGTTTGCCAGCGGGCCGCCAATGGCGCCCAGGCCAATGACGCCCAGTTTTTTATTGATGATCTCATGCCCTGCAAATTGGGACTTGCCTTTTTCTACCTTCTTAGCCACATCACCGGAGTCTTTAATGCTCTGCACCCAGTTAATGCCACCAACCACATCGCGGCAGCCAAGCAGCATACCGCACAGAGCCAGCTCCACAACGCCGTTGGCATTTGCACCTGGGGTGTTGAAGACAACGATGCCCTCTTCCGCGCAGCGGTCCAGGGGGATGTTGTTAACACCAGCACCGGCTCGTGCCACAGCCAGAAGGTTATCGGAGAAAGCCATGTCATGCATAGCAGCGCTACGTACCACAATGGCCTGCGCATCATCTGCATTGTCTACGGGCTTATACTCTTCAGACCACATGGCTGTGCCCTTATCCGATATCTTATTCAAATAATGATACTGAAACATAATCTTCCTCTTTTCTGTCTTTCGATCAGCTGTGGGCCGCTTCAAAATCCTTCATAAAGGCAACCAGCTTTTCCACGCCTTCGATAGGCATAGCATTGTAAATACTGGCTCGCATACCGCCAACACTTCTGTGACCCTTCAAATTCACAAAACCTGCATCTGCTGCAGCTTTGACAAACTGCTCATCCATATCCTTATCACCGGTAACAAACGGAACATTCATCAGAGAACGGTCTTCCTTTCTTACCGTGCCCTTAAACAGTTTGCTGCTGTCAAGGAAATCGTACAGAACAGCCGCTTTCTTCCGGTTTTTCTCCTGCATGGCAGCAAGACCGCCGTTCTTTATGAGCCACTTGAACACCTTGCCGCAGATATAAATACCATAAGCAGGAGGCGTGTTATACATAGATCCGTTGTCGGCGTGGGTCTTATAGGTGAGCATTGTAGGTGTGCCGGGCAGCACATCCTCGGTAATCAGATCCTCGCGGATAATAGCGATCACAACGCCGGCAGGGCCGATGTTCTTCTGTACACCGCCATAGATCATACCGTACTTGGTTACATCCACAGGCTCAGACAGGAAGCAGGAGGAAACATCGGACACCAACAGCTTACCCTTGGTGTTGGGCAGTGTATGGAATTTCGTGCCGTAAATGGTGTTGTTCTCGCAGATGTACACATAGTCCGCATTCTCGCTCACAGGCAGATCCGTGCAGTCAGGAATGTAGGAAAAAGTCTCGTCTGCAGAAGATGCAATAGCGTTGGCTGTGCCATATTTCTGTGCCTCCTGCCATGCCTTCTTAGCCCATTGACCGGTGATGATATAATCGGCAACTCGGTTCTTCATCAGATTCATGGGGATCATGGCAAACTGCTGGGAAGCGCCGCCCTGCAGGAATAAAACCTTGTAATTGTCGGGGATGTTCATTAACTTCCGTAAATCTGCCTCTGCCTCATCGATGATCTGCTGATATGCCTTAGATCGATGGCTCATCTCCATCACGGACATACCGGTGCCCCGGTAATCCATCATTTCCGCCGCAGCCTCCTGCAGCACTTCTTCCGGCAGCACCGCCGGACCTGCGGAAAAATTATATACTCTAGCCATTTTCTCTTCCTCCTATTTAATCATTTGTTCCAGAAGGCGATAGCCTTCCTCCAGGCAAGGCAGCCCCGCTGCTGCAACTTCGGAATATACTGTCTTCTTTTCTTCTTTATTAAGGCTGTCATACAGCACATAAGGAACGGGATCCGATGTGTGGGTACGGATACGGATAGGTGTCGGATGGTCCGGCAGTACCAGAATCCTGTAATCCTCTCCAGAGTGATCCAGTGCTTGTTTTACTGTAGCAACAATATCCTTATCGATCCGCTCAATGGATTCAACCTTGTGCGCGACCACACCCTGATGGCCCATTTCATCCGGTGCCTCCACATGAATGTAAGCAAAATCCCTGCCCTCATCCAGAAGCGCGTGGATTGCAGCCTGGGCCTTTCCCAAATAGTTGGTATCCAGGGATCCTGTAGCGCCATCTACGGATACAACCTGCATGCCGGCGCCCACAGCGATACCTTTCAGTAGATCCACTGCCGAGATCATTGTACCCTTCAGCCCGGTTTTGTCTTCAAAATTCTGCAAGCGGGGTTTTGTGCCGGCGCCCCAGAACCAAAGAGAGTTTGCCTTATTCTTCCCTTCCTTTGCCCGCTGCAGATTCAGTGGATGGTTGTTAAGAACAGCAAAGCTTCTTTCCATCATCTCACGCAGCAGGGTCTCTGTAGGAAGGTAGGCACCGATTGACTGGCCCAGGTGATCGTGAGGCGGTTCCAGCTCAACTATTTTGCCGTGATTCCATACAGTAATGTGACGATAGCTGGTACCGGTAAAGAAACGAAAAACTTCATTATTGAATGTATCCCGCACCGCATCCATCAGAATATCTGCATCCGCGGTAGAAATCTCACCGGAGCTGTGATCGAGAATAATTTTCTCCTCGTAAGGTTCCTCTTCTGATAAGGTTACAAGATTACAACGCAGCACAATATCAGTATCTGACATAGGTACGCCAACACTTAAAGCTTCCAGAGGTGATCGTCCTGAGTAGTTGGTCTCTGGATTATAGCCGAGAACACATAGATTCGCAACATCACTGCCAGGCTTCATGGATTTCGGCACAGTTCTGACCATTCCAAGCTGGCCAAAGGAGGCCAATGAATCCATAGCCGGCGTTTTTGCGTATGCTAACGGAGTCATACCGCCAAGCTCAGCAATGGGTTCATCTGCCATACCATCTGCAAGTATGATAACGTATTTCATAGGCGCATCCCTCCTCACATTATGTCTTTCTGTGGAACACAAATGTTTTTTCTATACTACCACTTTTTGTTTTAAATAGCAACTACTCTTAATATTTTCATTTATTTTGCCAAAACATTCACTATTATTTGTATGTTTTTGTTGTAAAACACGAAACCCTTGGTGAATTTTCATTACCAAGGGTTTCGTGTATAAATATTCCAATTAAAGAATCGTGATATGGTACTCTTCCAGCCAACAGTTGATCTGTAGCATATAGGCAATTGTCTGTGGACGCTGCATTAACTGTCCGTACCATGGCCATTTATAATCTGCGGTTAGCAGACTTTGAAGTGTATTCTTACGAACCAGCCCATAAATCGGAGCATCAGTTCGGCTCAATATCTGCTTTAATTGTTCGCTGACCAATTCAAGATACCGGGGATCGTGTGTTTTTGGATAGGGACTCTTTTTCCTCCAAAGAACTTCTTGAGGCAAGTAACCTTCCATTGCGTGCCGCAAAAGTCCCTTTTCTTTTCCT
This sequence comes from Faecousia sp., assembly GCA_045590835.1. GTDB lineage: Bacteria > Bacillota > Clostridia > Oscillospirales > Oscillospiraceae > Faecousia. Next base: position 9,276 of record JAZNRW010000108.1, on the reverse strand, counting down.
TGATAGTCCTTCATTTCCCAGGGAATGCCGTAGAGATACTCAGCAATTCGGTAATCACAGAAAGGCACCCGCACCTCCAAGCCGCATGCCATACTCATACGGTCCTTTCTGTCCAGCAGTGTCTGCATAAACCAGTTCTGGTTCAGGTTGACCATTTCCTTCATCCTGCGCTCCTCGGCTGAGGTTCCGGGTAAAATATCACACGCGTTAATTGTACTCCGGTACTGATCCATCACAAATTCTTCCCCAAAGTCTGAATACTCGGGAAGCAAGAAATTTGCCCTTAATGTCGTATTCTGCGCCCACGGAAATCCAATAAATCCGCGGACTTCCGGATCACGATACCAGGGATATCCACCGAATATCTCGTCTGCACATTCCCCAGATAAGGCCATCTTCCGTTCTTTACGAATCTGCCTGCAAAACAGCAATAAGGAAAAATCCACATCTGCCATACCAGGCAGATCTCTGGCGATTGTTGCTGCCTTCATTGCGCCCACAAGCTCCTCAGGTGTTAATACGGTCCGATAATGCTCCGTGTCCAGATAGGACTGCATTTGTGCAATAAAGCAGTTGTCAGAGTTTGGCTGGAATTTCCCCGGAACGAAATACTGGTCATTATTCAGGTAATCCACGGAGAATGTGGCCAGCTGCTCTCCTCTATCCTTCAGCACACCAGAGCAAACCGATGATATAAGGCTGGAATCAAGACCGCCTGACAGGAAAGTGCCCAGTGGCACATCTGAGACCATCTGTCTTTGAATGGCATCTGTAACCAAAAAGCGAACCTTTTGGACGGTTTCATCAAATGTATCTGCGTGCTCCCTGTCACGCAGCTTCCAATATTGCCGTAGCGTCAGTTTATTCCCAGTGTAACGGCCGCAATATCCCGGCTTTAGTTCTTCAATTCCTTTAAACACCCCGCTTCCGGGGATTCGTCCCGGGCCCAGGAGCAGAAGTTGTGCCGCGCCATCCCGGCCTAGCTGCCGTGGAACACCCGGGTAGGCCAGCAATGTCTTGATCTCAGATGCAAAAAGGAATCCACCGCCAAATTTGGTATAAAATAATGGCTTTACACCCATCCTGTCCCGCGCCAAAAACAGGCTCTTATCCGTCTTATTCCATATACCAAATGCAAAAATTCCATTCATCTTTTGCAGGATATCCTCACCCCATTGGGCATATGCGTGCAGTACCACTTCCGTATCGGAGTGGCCAAAAAAAGTATGTCCCAAAGGAATTAATTCCCTGCGAATTTCCTCAGTATTATATAATTCACCGTTGTATGTAATCACATATTCTTGATTTCCCCATTGCAAACCCATCGGCTGACCACCGCACTCCGGATCTACGATAGATAACCGCGTATGTAGCAGACAGCATCTTTGCTCCATATAGCTTCCACTGCCATCGGGACCTCGATGCTGCATGGATTCAAGCATTCCATCAAGAATACTCCAGTCAAATGGAAGGCCTAAAATACCGGCAATTGCGCACATTTACCTCGTCTCCTTTCATATCTTCCCTTTATAGTTTATGTTTTTACTTTCCGTTTGTGCATAATACGCAAAGATATTGCGCATACTGCAAAAGGTGATAAATAATGAAAGATAACAAAGATTTACTTGGCTCTATTCTTAAGACGACACAAATGGGGCAGATCGGTATTCGCAGTGTTTTGAATCTCCCACTGCAAGCGGAACTGCGTTCCGAATTACGCACTCAGCTGCAGGAGTTTGACAGCATCGAACGGGAGACATATTGTCTGGCGCAGAATCGAGGCTGGCAGCTTTCTGAACTGGATCCTGCAATCAAGGGTATGACAAATATGATGACCAGATCCAGACTGATGTTTGGAAACACCAGTTCCAAAGCCGCCGCCATGATGATTCAGGGGAATACCAGAGGTATTATTAAGGGGTATAAAAATCTGAATAAGCTCTCCACTTCTGATCAGCGGATTCTCGATTTGGCCCACAAACTGATTGACTGTGAACAAACCGGTATCAACAATTTGCAGGGATTCTTGTGAATCCCTGCACCTTTTGGGTCTAATGTGCATAGCATAATTCGAAAACATGAAAGGAGGGGATTTTCTGTCCGCAACAGGTTACATACAGGTGCACGCCTATACCAGTAACGCGCAGATACCCTTAAAAGATGTAGCTGTATCCATTACCGATGTAAGTGGAACACCCATTGCTATGCGACTAACTAACCGAAGCGGTCTGCTGGACGCGCCAATCACCATTGAAGTTCCGGATCTATCGTCAGGGCAAGCCCCGAACACCGGTATTATTCCCTACTCTGTTGTCAATCTCTACGCAAGAGCTGAGAATTACGAAGGCGTTGTAGCAGAAAAGTTGCAGGTATTTCCCGGTGTCACCACATTGCAGAATCTGGAAATGATTCCACTGTCCGAGTTCCCGGAGGCATGGGATAAAGTAGAGGTATTTGATACGCCTCCCCAAAATCTGTAACAGGAGGAACCTCTATGCCAACTGTAACGCCATTTGTTCCTCAGCAAATTACCGTACATTTGGGCCCACCCAGTTCCAGCGCCCCCAATGTGACAGTTTCATTTCAAGATTATGTCAAAAATGTTGCTTCCAGTGAGATCTATCCCACATGGGATGAAAGTGCACTGCGGGCGAATATCCTTGCCATTGTTTCCTTTGCTCTAAACAGAGTCTATACGGAATTCTACCGAAGCCGCGGCTACGATTTTGACATTACAAACTCCACAGCCTATGACCAGTATTTTGTAAACGGCCGTGCATTTTTTGAAAACGTCTCCCGTTTGGTAGATGAACTGTTCAACGATTATCTGCGGCGTCCGGGATTCGTAGAACCACTGGCAGCCAAATTCTGTAACGGAACCACGGTCACCTGTGAAGGCTTAAGTCAATGGGGCAGCCAGAATCTAGCGCAACAGGGTTATAATTCCCAGCAGATCCTGCGCAGCTACTACGGAGACGTAGAGACTGTCCTGAATGCTCCCATCAGGGGTATAACATCGTCTTATCCCGGCACGCCACTACGGGTCGGAAGTACCGGACCCAATGTGGTAGTCTTGCAGGTATCTCTGAACCGGATCGCACAAAACTACCCGGCAATTCCTAAAATTCCCGCTGTGGATGGCATTTTCGGAAGTCGTACCGAAGCTACCGTACGCGCTTTTCAGGAGATATTTGGGCTAACACCGGACGGGATCGTAGGTCCTGCAACTTGGTATGAAATTGTCAGATTGTACACCGCAGTTACATCCCTGTCAGAGCTCAGAAGTATGGGGCAGCAGTTTTATGCCATAAGCTGGGCGCCGCCTAATGCTTTACAAGCGGGAGATACCGGAGAAAAGGTCCGGCACTTGCAATATATGCTCAGCATTTTATCTGAATATATCCCGCAGATCCCACCCGTGAGTATCGACGGGATCTACGGTCCTGCCACAAGGGCCGCCGTGCTGGCAGTACAACGCCGGTATCGCCTTCCGGAAACAGGGGTAGTAGATGCAGCAACCTGGGATGAGATATACTCCCAATTTTCCGGAATCGAAACCACCACATTACGAAACCGTGAAACCTTCCCCGATCAGCAAAATACAGCTGTTCCTGCCGGAGCGGTACGGGCAGTCGGTAACTTTGGGAAAACACCAAATAGCGCCCGAAATCTATATGCCAAGACGACAACCATGGCTCAGTTCCCCGGTAAGGATTTAAGTATCGGCTCCAAGTCTCCCGTCAGCCAGGAGGTGATTCGATGAGACCCCCTGAATCTTTTATCGCTCAGCCAATCCGCAGCCTGCAAACTATGCTGCGGGTAATTGCTGAAGATGATCCAAGATATCCCACGGTTGTACCGGATGGTATTTTCGGACCTACCACAATGCATGCTGTGACCACATTTCAAAGACTCAACGGATTGCCTGTAACCGGTATTGCAGACCAGAAAACATGGGATGCTATTGTTTCTGTTTATGAACTAGCATTGATCCGGATCGGCAAGGCCGAACCAATTGAAATTGTCATGAATCCCGGCCAGGTATATCGATTGGGAGATGCGCATCCAAATATCTTTCTTACCCAAAGTATACTGGCGCAGATGGCCCAGAACGATCCGACGATCATAGCGCCGGAACTAAGCGGTATTCTGGATGTATCCACCAGTGAGGCACTATCTGCATTTCAGTTGCTCGCAGGATTACCAAGAACCGGGGAGCTGGATCGAATCACTTGGAAGAATCTATCTAAGCAGTTCACACTGCAATCTCACCATTACCTAAATTATTAGGTAAATTTTCTCAAAACAGTCACTTTGTACTTGATTCATAGGCAAAAACAACATATAATATCCATATACAGTAACGGGATCACCCGGAGGAAGTAACAATGACTAGCAAAGAATGGAAGCGCGAGATATTTACAATACCAAATTTACTTAGTATATTCAGATTGATCCTAATTCCCATCTATGTGATTATATATATTCATGCGGAAAGCGATGCTGACTATTATCTAGCCGGCGGGATTCTGGCAGTATCCTGTCTGACTGATATGATTGACGGTAAGATTGCCCGCCATTTCAATATGATCTCTACCCTTGGTAAGATTCTGGACCCAATCGCTGACAAGGCCACCCAATTCACCCTGCTTATATGCCTTGCAATCGAATACCCTGTCCTGAGGTTTCTTGCCGTGTTGTTCGTTGTGAAAGAAAGCTTTCAGTTGATCGCCGGCGGCATCAGCTGGAAAAAAGGAAAGATGCTTAAAGGCGCTCTGTTAGCAGGCAAGATCTGTACAACGGTTTTGTTTGTGAGCCTGATTGTCCTAGTTATGTTCCCAAAGCTTAGTCCCAATGCTGTATTAATCATTTCTGTAGTAGATATTATCTTTATGGTAGTCGCATTTGTAGATTACATTATCGCCTATCTTAAAAAGGGTGATTGCTTCCAATCCATCCATGACGAAAATAAATAAAAATTTCCCGCCTTGCTTTGCAGGGCGGGTTCTTTGTATCTGTTCGAAGGAATTCCTTCTTTTTTTACAGGGGATATCCTATCAAATAACGCCAAAAAGTACGATTTTCTCCAAAAAACAGACAGTTATCTACTTTCGAAAGCGTCTAATATCCAGGAATATACAGGTACTTATTCACATTATCCACAGTTTTCTCCACAGATTTTCCGCCTGTTTTCCCAGCAAAAATATCATTTTCATCTGCTTACTTCCAAGTTCAGCAACTTTTATCGTCTCTTAATATAGAATTCTGCTATCCGCATAAGTATATTACACAGAATATATACAGAATCCTTTGTTGCAAACAAAAAATGCAGGAGATGTTACCATCTCCTGCAAAATATGATTTAAATTTTCTCACCCAATATGGATTTGGTGGCGTATGCATTGAGTGTCATGTCAGCAACATTGCCGGACAGATACTCGAAGTACCCCTGGGCGCCGATCATGGCGGCGTTATCGCCGCATAAGGAAAGCGGCGGAAGGTATACCTCAGCATTTAGCTTCTCAGCAGCTGCAAGAATATCCTTACGGATACGGTAATTTGCAGCCACTCCGCCTGCAACAGCCAATTTTTTGTGGCCGGTCTGTTTCATAGCCATCACCACTCTGGGTACAAGTGTATCGGATACGGCACTGCAGAAGCTGGCGCATAAGCTGTTAATATCCAGTTGTTCCCCGACCTGCTCCGCATGATGAATTAGGTTTAGCGCGGCGGTTTTCAGCCCTGAAAAACTCATATCATAGGGGTTCTGCCCGGGCTTTGAACGGGGAAGCTGGTATTTGGTGTCATCGCCCTGTGATGCAGCCTGATCCAGCGCTGCTCCACCGGGATAGGGCATTCCCAATACGCGACCCACTTTATCAAAGCACTCCCCTGCCGCATCATCCAGCGTAGTACCCAAAATCTCCATTTTTGTGTAGTCCTGAACGTCCACGATCATGGTGTGTCCGCCGGATACCACCAAACACAGAAACGGCGGCTCCAAATCAGGATACGCAAGATAGTTTGCTGCGATATGCCCGCGAATATGGTGAACCGGTATCAGTGGTTTATCCAAAGCAAGAGCAGCCGCCTTGGCAAAGTTAACACCAACCAGCACCGCGCCGATAAGTCCCGGCGCATAAGTTACCGCAATGGCATCGATATCCTCCCGGGTCAGCCCGGATTTTTCCAAGGCCTGTTCTGCAAGTGGATAGATCGCTTCAATGTGCATCCGTGAGGCGATCTCCGGCACTACGCCGCCATAAATACGGTGCAGGTCGACCTGTGAGGCAATACAATCAGTCAGCACTTCCCTGCCATCCTTAACGATGGCTACTGCGGTTTCATCGCAGGAGGATTCCACTGCCAGGATATTCATCAGGTCAACTCCTTTCGCAAAATGAGCGCATCTTCTTTCGGATTTCGGTAATAATTGGGGCGTCTGCCGGCTTGGATGAACCCAAGCTTCGTGTACAGGGCGATAGCGGGTGCATTAGAGGCTCTTACCTCCAGCATTAACCCAATCACACCGCGGGAGGTTAAATAAGCAGTCAGTTCCTTTATAAGAGCCTCTGCGATGCCCTTTCTGCGGCAATTGGGGGATACGGCAATATTCATCATATCCGCCATATCCAGCACGGTCTGAGAGCCTACATAGCCTGCTATCACACCGTCAATTTCCGCGACCAGCCAATAGGACAATCGGTTTTCAATTTCCGATGCAATACTTGCTTCGCTCCAGGGATCGTTAAAGCAGGCAATTTCCAGCGCTGCAATGGCAGGCACATCTGTTGCTGTCATTTTTCTGATTTCCATTACTTCGCCTCATACCAGCTTTTGCCCCACTTGGCTTCAGCAAGCAATGGCACATCCAGCTGCGCTACTTTCTCCATCTGTTCACTGATCAGTGTTGCAACCACATCAGCAATTGTTTCCGGGCACTCTACAATCAGTTCGTCGTGAACCTGCAAGATAAGCTTAGCCTCCGGATAATTCTGGGTCAATGCCTTATCCACACGGATCATAGCCAGTTTGATCAGGTCTGCGGCCGTGCCTTGGATGGGTGTGTTCAAGGCAATGCGCTCTGCTCCCTGACGAATATTGAAATTACTGCTCTTCAGCTCCGGAATCCAGCGGCGTCTTCCATACAGGGTCTGGGTATAACCGGAAGCGCGGGCGTCCTCTACAACCTGGCGCATATAGGTCTTGACACCCCGATAATTGGCAAGATAATTGTCAATATATTCCTTGGCTTCATATCGGCTCACGCCGATATCCTCCGCCAGAGAGAACTCGGAAATGCCATAGACGATGCCAAAATTAACCGCTTTTGCATGACGGCGTTGTAACGCTGTCACCTGATCGGCAGGGATACCAAACACCTGCGATGCGGTAGCAGTATGAATGTCCATGCCTCCTCGGAAGGCATCACCCATCACCTGGTCCTTGGCAATATGCGCCAGGACCCGTAGCTCAATCTGGCTGTAGTCTGCATCCACCAAGACATACCCGTCCTTAGGGATAAACATCTTCCGGATCTCCGCGCCCAGATCCGTGCGCACGGGAATATTCTGCAGATTCGGCTCTGTGGAGGACAAGCGTCCGGTTGCTGTCACCAAATTCTGGAAGGTGGTATGAATGCGGCCGTCTTCGCCGACAGTCTTCATTAAGCCATCTGCATAGGTGGACTTGAGCTTGGTCAGCATCCGGTAATCCATGATGGCAGGAATGATGGGGTGCTTATTTTTCAGCTTCTCCAAAACATCTGCATTGGTAGAGTAGCCGGTTTTGGTTTTCTTCACAGGGGGCAGCCCCAGTTTGTCAAACAGAAGTTCTCCCAGCTGTTTGGTGGAATTAATGTTAAAAGGTCCGTCGGAATAGCCGAAAATCAGGGTCTCACAATCCGCGATCCTCTGGGTCAGCATAGCGCCAAACTGCTCCAGCTGGTCACAGTCAATGGCTACGCCTTCCTTTTCCATTCGGTACAGTACCGCGCAAAGAGGAAGTTCTATCTGGGTATACAGCTGCTCCATCCCTTGCTTTTTCAGCTCCGCCTCCAAAACAGGACGCAGATACCAAAGCGCCAGGGCGCAGGCGGCCGCATCACCCTCTTCCACATTCATTCCCAGATAGTTAGTGGCAAGCTTAGAGACTGAATAATCGGAGGAAGACGGATTGAGGTTGTAGGCGGCAAGGGCCGTGTCAAAATCCACTTGATTTAGCCGGATCCCTAAATGATCCAGCGCGTGCATGGTTGCTTTGCAATCATGCAAGATGTGGGGTGCATCCGGAAGAGAGAAACCCATCTGCACCTCCATAGGCGTAAACGTACACACACCCATTTCACAGGCAACCGCCAGTGTTCCGTCCGGTGCAAGGTATACGGCACAGGGAACGTTCCCACAGGGTAAGCTGTCTATCTTCGGAAGAGGATCAAATTTTGCAACCGGTGTCATGGCGGTCATTCCCACATCCCGCAGACCGTATTTGTCGATCAGACGGACAAATTCCAATTTTACAAACAGATCGTACAGTTCCTGCCGGTTATAGGGTCGGATAACAGCATCCTGCGGTGCAAAATCAATGGGCGCATCCAGGCGGATGGTAGCCAGATCATAAGAAAGATAGGCGTTATCCTTATTTTCCAGCAGCTTTTCCCGGAGCTTGGGACGGATAGAGCTGTCGTCAATATTCTCATACACGCCGTCCAGAGAACCAAATTTCAGCAGTAATTCTGTTGCAGTCTTAGGGCCCACACCGGCTATGCCGGGGATATTGTCAGAAGAATCACCCATCAGTGACTTCAGATCGATCAGTTTTTTCGGTTCGAAACCGTACTCCTGTCGGAAGGTTTCCTCATCATATAAAGTCGCTGTAGTCTGGCCGGGCTTGGAAATTACAAGCTTCACATGGACGTTTTCGTCGATCAGCTGCAAACTGTCCCGGTCGCCGGTGACCACGACGCACTCCCAGCCATTGTTGGAGCAAATTCTGCCAACCGTTCCGATGACATCGTCCGCTTCCCAGCCCTGACATTCATAAATAGGCACATTCATGGCCTTTAATACATCCTTCATCACCGGCATCTGCATGGCCAATTCTTCAGGCATTCCATGCCGGGTTGCCTTGTAGCCGTCATATTTCAGATGACGGAAGGTAGGGCCATGAAGGTCGAACGCAACGCAAACTGCATCGGGCTGTTCTTCCTTCTCCAGCTTATCCAGAATGTTCAGGAAACCAAAAATTGCATGGGTGTAAAGCCCCTCCCGGTTGGTC
>JAZNRW010000107.1:0-11819 GCA_045590835.1 Faecousia sp. | reverse complement strand
CGCTTGACGTGCGGAAGGTCATAGGTTCGAGTCCTATATCGTCCACCAAAAAGAAACCACACCTTCGGTGTGGTTTTTCTTTTTGGTGGCATAGGACTCGAACCCATCTAAATGCAATCGTCCGGTGGACGATTGCTTGCCGCCAGCTGGATGGCGGCAACACAATAATTTTTGCCCAAAGGGCAAAAATGCAAATCGAGTCCTATATCGTCTATGCCAACAAAACGATGCATATCGAGTCCTATATCGTCCATGCCAAAGCAAGCCCCATCCAGTTGGATGGGGCTTGCTTACTGTATACAGGGAGCTTATGGGGGCGGATGATCAATCTCTCTCCGCCTGCATGGCAGCCATATCTTTTTCGATAGGATGGAAGAATACAACCACCAGCATCACAGCGGCGATGCACATGGGAACCCAACCAAGGAGCGCGTTGATGGTATGGATGGCAGCATCCGGCTGGGCAGGCAGTTCTGCATTGAATCCGGCGGCAGCCAGCGCGCCGGTCATCAGCAGATTTGCGCCGGCTTTACTGAGCTTAGAGGCAAGGTTGTCGCAGGTACAGACCAAGGAGTCGATCCGGCGATGACTCTTCCACTCAATCAGATCAGCAATATTATTGCGATTGGTGTTGAACAGGACGAATGCCAGGGACATGGCGTAAGCAACGGTGATGGCGTTGACATAAATGGCGCCCATGGAGAAGGGGTCGATGACAAACCAAATCTTGCCGACGATATACACCACTGCGGAGCTGATCATAGTCTTGCGGCGGCCCAATTTCTTGTCGATGGGAATGGAAAGCACGGAGCAAATCACGGAAACCACCAGATACACCGCCATGATGATGGTAGCGGCAGAGGAAGAGCCGATCACATAGGTTGCGTAGTAGTTGATGGTGCTCATGATCAGCAGATTCAGCATACCGTAGCACAGCACATACAGGGTGTTCAGCACCCAGCTGCGGCAGGCAAACAGCATCTTAAATGCCTGCAAAAGACGGATCTTTTCCTCATTGGGATCTTCCTGCTTCACCCGCTCCCGGGTGGTGAAATAGTGGGCAAAGCTACCCAGGATACACACGCAGCCCATGACAATGGCGGCGTAGAAAAAGGCGTTCTTTCCCGGGTCACCGGGAATGATGTTGCCGGCCTCGTCAAGACCGCCAAACAGATCCAGCAGAGGATACATAGCCACGGCGCCGATGGCGCTGCCCAGGCAGCCGCCCAAATTACGGGCCACATTGATGGCACGGCGGTCTGCATCCCGGTTGGTGGCCAGGGATCCCATGGAATTATAAGGGATGGCGGCGAAGGTATTGAACAGCTCAAACAGGAAGTAGATGGCCATGGCGATCGCCAGCTTTACGGCGTAAGCTACATCAAAGCAGGTGAACATCAAAACCACAGTGATGGCCCATGGCACAGCGCACCACAGGGCAAAGGGGCGCACTTTTTCGCCGTTCTTGAATTTATGGTTGACCGCCCAGAAACCCACCAGCGGGTCATTGACGGCATCCCAAACAATGCCGATGGCGGTGATGATACCGGCGTGGGCAATGCTGATGCCCATCACATTGGTCAGGAAAAACAGATAGAACAAGTCCTTGAAGTTAAACACCACATTACTGGCCGTGGAGAAGGTGGCAAAGCCTATTTTTTCCAAGGCCCCCACCTTAGGGGTCTGTCGGGTCGGTGCAGACATAGGGATGACCTCTCTTTCTTCTTTGTATACAAATGATTATACAACGGACATTCCCAAAAGACAATCCTTGTTTTTTCCTAGAGGCGAAGGATTTGACGGGGGATAAAATAAGTGCTATACTTTTCTAAATGACAAAGGAGGACTTACCATGGTGGTTTTATGTATCATTTTGGCAATCGTATTGATATTGCTGATCGTACTGCTTGTGAATACTGCGGTGCAGACCCGGAACGGGCGAAAGCTGGAGGGTCAGCATCCTGCGTTTACGGATGCCCAGCTGGAGGTTTACGGCAAGACATTCTCCCGGATGCTACAGTGCGCAACCGTGTCCGTAAAAGACAGCTACGATGACACCGAGTTTGCCAAATTGCGCAGAGTTGTGGAAGAGGACTTCCCCCTGTTGCACCAAAAGGCAGAGCGTACGCTCCTGGCTGACGATTGCTGGCTGTATAAGATTCCCGGTAAGGACCCGGGACGCAATATTCTTTTGATGTCCCACCACGATGTGGTGCCTGCGGATACCGATTGGACGATGCCTGCTTTCGAGGGCATCATCCGTGACGGAAAGGTCTACGGCCGTGGGGCGGCGGACACCAAGGGGTCGCTGTGCGCGATTCTGTTTGCCGCCGAAGAAATGCTGCAAGCTGGGCTGACCCCGCCTGTGAATCTTTATATCGTATCCTCCCACAACGAGGAGCTGGGCGGCGACGGTATGACCGCAACGCTGGAATACTGCCGGAAAAACGGCATCACCTTTGAAGTGATCCTGGACGAGGGTGGCGCCATCGTAGAGCCGCCCCTTGCCGGCATGAAGTGCGAAATGTGCGCCATGGTGGCGGTCCACGAAAAAGGTCGCCTGAAACTGAAATGCACCGTGGAAAATGAGAGCAGCCATGTGAGCCTCACCGCTTTCAAGGGCAATCCTGTGGAGCGGATGTCCCGGTTTATTCACGAGGTTACCAGCAAAAACATCTTCATCCGCCGGCTCAATCCCCAGACGCGAAGCATGTTTGCTGCCTTAGCGCCCTATTGCAGCCTGCCAATGCAGGTGTTGCTTTCCAATCTGTGGCTGTTTGGAGGTTTGCTGACCAAGGTGCTGCCCAAGCTCAATGCCACCGCCGGTGGCATGGTGGGCACCACCTGCAACTTCCAGGACATTCAGGGCAGTGTTACCGGTAAGGTTTGCACCGCCTCTGTGATGCTGCGCAATATCAACGAAGAAGACTTAAAGGCAGACTACGCCGCCTTCAAGGCTGTGGCGGATAAGTACGGCATCACTTTAGAGACTGAGCGTGACGAGTACTACGCTCCTGCGGATATGGAAGCCCCTGCCTACAGCTACACCTTCGATTGCCTCCAAAAGATCTTCCCCCGCTTTCCTGCCGCCCCGTATATCCTGCCTGCGGGCACCGATGCCTGGCGGCTGACCCCTGTGTGCAACTGCGTGCTGCGGTTTGCCCCCACCAGAATGGCCAAGCAGCAGCTTGGATCCATCCACGCAGCGGACGAGAATTTGGATATCTCTGCCGTTGCAGAGGCAGCTGCGTTCTATAAGTACTTCGTAGAGAACTATCAATAAACAAGCGGCATGTATCTCAAAAATCACCACCCCATTGGGTGGTGATTTTTCTTTGCAAAAAATCCGCGAAAAAAGTGAAAGATGTCATATTTGGCAGTTGCAAAAACCGAGCTTTTGCGTTAACATAAATTAAGTTGGGATAGAAGCCCTATCCTTCTACAGACAACTTCCCGGCGGCAAGACCCGCTGAGGGTGAAAATATACCGCAGAAAAGAGATAAAACCATGAAACGATTCCTCCGAGCCATATCCCTCCTATTGACACTGAGCGCCCTGATCACTATGGCTGCCTGCAAACCGGCCCCACAGCCGGAGGCTGATCCCCAGGCGATTTTTGCTGCATTGGTGCAGCAGGTGGACTATGCAACCCAGCTGGAAGATTTGGGCGACAGCGGCGCGCTGTACCTGCCGGGTCTGCCCGCAGGGGCAACGGTGCAGATGTATGCCGGCAGCGCCTATTATGTGGATAAGGTTGCGCTGGTCACTGTGGCTCAGGAGGAGGACCTGCCTACGGCAGTAGCCTGCGTGGAAGACCATGTGGCCCAGCTGAAGGCACAATACGAGACCTACCTTCCCGCGGAAGTTCCCAAGCTGGACAAAGCGGTGATCTGGCAGCAGGGAACGGCGGTCATTCTGTGCATTTGCCCGGATGCGGAGCAGGCGTTGGCTATCATCGCCTCCAACCCCTCTATGGAGCAGATTCTCACAGATCCCACTACTGAACCTACTACGGAAGCAACCACAGAGCCGACTACACAGGCAACCACAGTACCTACCGAGCCGACCACAGTTCCCACCGAGCCGGTCACAGAACCTACAGATGTGACCACAGTGCCTACGGAGCCAATTACAGACCCCACGGAGCCGACCACACAGCCGCCGGAGGAGACCACGGCGCCCACAGAGCCGATCCCCACCATCTCCCCGGAGAAACCCTATCCTCTGCTGCAGAGCCAGTCCGGTGAGTATGATTTCCATAGCAAGATCTACCAGGTGGACAACAGTGCTTTTGAGGGATTTGGCTACAGTGACAGCGCAGCTGCCGCCTATGCTGAAGTTCTTACCCGCTATGCCCAGGATCTGGCAGGCATCACCAATGTGTATGCCCTGACCATTCCCACCGCCATCGGTGTGGTGCTTCCCGATGACATTGTCCCGTTGATGAAATACTACTACGATCAAGGGCAGGCTATCGACAGCATCTACAGCTATTTTGGTGAAGGGGTAATCCCGGTCAAAGCCTATGAGAACCTGATGCGCCACAGAAATGAGTATCTGTACTTTAAGACCGACCACCATTGGACGGCGCTGGGCGCATATTATGCGTACGGTGCTTTCTGTCAAACCAAGGGGATCGCGCCCTATACCCTCGAACAGCGGAAGATGTCCCAGTTTGATGGGTTTAAGGGCTCGCTGTATCAGTACATGCAGGACATCGGCGAGTATACCGATACGGTGTATGCCTATCACCCGGTGGGCAATGTGTCTATGACCTATACCAATTCCAACGGTGAGACCAGAAGTTGGCCGGTGATCCGGGATGTGACATTGGATGCTTCCTTCAATAAATACAATGCTTTTGCTGCCGGCGATAATCCCTATACGGAATTCCACAATGCGGATGTGACTGACGGCAGCGTTTGCATCGTGGTGAAAGAGTCCTTTGGCTGCGCGTTTATGCCCTTTATTGTGGACCACTATTCCACAGTCTATGAAATCGATTACCGCTATTGGGAGGGCAGCCTTACAGAGCTTGCCAAGACCACCGGCGCTACGGACATTATCTTTGCCAACAATGCCATGCGGATCTGCACAGGCCTTGTGGCGGGAGATCTGGACCGGATTTTCTAAATAAGTATAAAAATATCCCTGTGATGATCCACAGGGATATTTTTTGCGCTTTTTGGATTATTCCATTTCCACCATTTCTTCTTTCAGTTCGCTGCGGCGGACCAGGAAACGGCGGATGGCAAACAGACCGGCAATACAGGCAATGCAGGCCATATTGCTCCAGGGATCGTCGTGGGTGAGGATCACATGCCGGGTGATAGCCACGGTCAGCACCTCCAGAATGTTGGCGGGGGTGGTGTCGATGAGCATACGCACAAATTCCAGACCCACCACGATGGTCAGAATATTGTGCAGATACTGGCTGATGTCACCTAAGTAGCCTTCGGTGGTGACCATCTCATACAGCTCCAGACCTAGGGCGATCACCAAGACGATCAGTGTGATGGCAGCCACCAATCGCTCTAGGATATGCAGGATCCGGCGGAAAATGTGCTCTACCCGGTGATCGTGATGCTCCATTCGGGTGCTCTTGGCACCGTTGGGGGATTGGACAGACATAGGAAGTACCTCCTGCGCTTTTTTATCATTGTACAAAGAAATGGAGAAAAAAGGAAGACCCAATTAGTAATAGTTTTCCATTTCCTTTTGGGTCGATTCCACTTCCAGCTGCAGCTCTCTTGCGGACATTCGCAGCACGCCGCTGCGCAGGGAGCTGAGTTGCACCAGTGCGTCGGAGGTGGCGACACGTACGGCGTAGTTTCTGCCGATCCGGTCAGCCAGCGCTTCAATGTAGGCGTCGGCGGTCTCATGCTCCTTGGTGTAGACCACTTGGATGTTGTGGAAGGTCTCTTTTTCACCGGGGTTGCCCTTGACCTTGTAGCCGTCGAAGACCAGCACCAGATAGCACTTTTTAAAGCCCGCATAGCTGGACAGCAGGTCGCACAGCTTCCGCCGGGCCGCATCCAAATCGTGCAGGGCAAGGGCGCTTAGCTCCTCCCATGCGAAGATGATGTTGTAGCCGTCTACGATGATAGCATTGTCCCGGGGAGGACGGATGGTCACCTCTTCCGTGGCTGGGCGGTTCTCCGGAGCCCGGAACAAAGGCCGTTTCACCGGCCCGAACTCCCGCTCCATAATGGCCTCCAGCTCTTTGTCATCCAGCTGGATGTTCCGTGTGATCAGCTCCGGCTCTGCTTGGGTATCTTTCTTCAGACCGCTTTCCAAATGCATATATTCCTGCACCTGATTCCACTTGACGGTAAAGCCGGCGCCGTGGCTGCAGAAAACAGAATCCGGGGTGTTGTCCAAATCACTTTCCGGGTCATATGCCATTTCGGCCACCACTTCCTCCTGGTTGTGACAGGGGGCATACCCGTAGAGGGTCAGCTGCAGCTGACCGGTACCTTGGGTGTAAGCAGCCACCTGTGCGGCATAGTCGCCCACTTCAGAGGCAGGTACAAGACCGGTGAGGGTGCTGTTGTCGCCGCTGGTTTCCGGCCCTTCAAACTCGCCGCTCATGGCCCGGATGTCGGTGATGGCGCGACCCACTTGCGCCGTGGGAACGGTGAGGATGAACTGATACCAAGGCTCCAAAAGGATAGATTCTGCTTGCATCAGGCCCTGCCGGACTGCCCGGTAGGTGGCTTGCCGGAAATCGCCGCCTTCGGTGTGCTTTAAGTGGGCCTTGCCCACCAGCAGGGTCAGCTTCATATCGGTAATGGGCGCGCCGATGAGCACGCCCCGGTGCATTTTCTCCTCCAAATGGGTGAGGATCAGCCGCTGATAGTTCACATCCAGCACATCCAGGGGGCAAACCGTGTCAAAGACCAGTCCGCTGCCGGTTGGCAGAGGCTCTAACAGAATATGCGCCTCGGCATAGTGGCGCAGGGGCTCAAAGTGTCCCACGCCCTCCACCGGAGCGGTGATGGTCTCTTTATAATAGATCTTCTGGTCATCCAAAGTGACCTCCATACCGAACCGCTCCAAAATTAAACTTCGGAGCACCTCCAGCTGGACTTTTCCCATGAGCTGCACATGGATCTGCTGCAAATGGGCATCCCACAGGATTCGCAGCAGGGGGTCTTCCTCCTCCAAAAGCCGCAGCTTGGGCAGCGCGGTCATAGGATCGCAGCCGGCGGGAAGACGCAGACGGTAGGTCATCACCGGCTCTAAAACCGGGGCTTGTCCGGCGCTTTCACTGCCCAAGCCTTGACCGGCATAGGTGCCGGAAAGACCGGTGACCGCCACCAGTTCTCCGGCAGTCACTTCCTCCGGCGCGGTGAATTTATCTGCGGAGTACTGCCGCAGCTGCAGAACCTTTTCCGTTAGTTCTTCGCCCTTTTGGGTGCGGTAACCCAGCAGCTGCCGAATTCGCAAGCTGCCGCCGGTAATTTTCAGCCAGGTCAGCCGATTGTTTTGGCTATCCCGGGAGATCTTGTAGACCCGGGCGCCGAAAGTGTCAGGATACTTGGGCATAGGGCCATAGCGGTCCAAAATGTCCAGCAGGGTATCCACACCCTCCAATTTTAAGCCTGCGCCAAAGCAGCAGGGGAAGAGCTTCCGCTCCCGGATCAGCTGCCGTATGGCGTCAATTTCCACCGTACCGGTTTCCAGATACCCATTGAGCAGCCCTTCATCGCACATGGCAGCCTGCTCCAGCCAGCTTTCCCGGTCTGCGGAAAAGTCGGCGCAGTTACCCAGCTGGGCCTGCAATTGAGATAAAATTTCTGATCTGCCCTTGCCGGGCAGATCCATCTTGCTGATAAATACCACCGTGGGTACCCGGTAGCGCTCCAGCAGATTCCACAGCGTCAGCGTGTGGGACTGGATGCCATCAGTACCGCTGATCACCAGCACAGCGCAGTCCAGAATGGGCAGCACCCGCTCAGCCTCCCCGGAAAAGTCCACATGCCCCGGGGTGTCCACCAGGGTGACGACCCGGTGTTCAGTCTCCAGTATGGCCTGCTTGGAGAAAATGGTAATACCCCGGGCCCGCTCCAGGTTATGGGTGTCCAGAAAAGCGTCCCGGTGGTCTACCCGCCCTAAGGTACGCCGGGCGCCGCTGACATACAGCATCGCCTCCGACAGGGTGGTTTTGCCGGCGTCCACGTGGGCCAGTATTCCCAATGTAAAAGGTGTTTTCTTCATAGCTTCTGTTTGTAGTTGACGGCTGCCTGTAAAAGGGCCGACTGTTCGTTGGGAATCAGTTCCTGCTGCACCTGCTCCAGAAGGTACTGCAGGCAAGCGCCGATTTCCTTGCCCGGGGCAAAGCCCATTTCCAGCAGATGATTGCCGTTGATAGCAAGGTCCTTCACGGAAAAGCAGGCTTCTTCTGCCAAAACCCGGTCAATTTCCTTGTGGATAAGGGCAAATTGCTCCATATCCAGAGGGTTGAGGACACCTTTGCCACCCATATCCGCCTGCTGCAGCTGCAGCAGCATCCGGGTCATATCCACGCCCCATTTTCCAAGCCGCCGGCGCAGTAGTTTCCTGTCCGGCTCCAACTTGGTCATATGATTACCGATGAGAAATACCACCTGCTCTCGCAGGGCGGTGGGGGCTTTCAACTGCAACAAAGTTTCGTCGGCGATTTGGGCGCTGACCTTGGCGTGCCCGAGAAAGTGGCCGCTGCCGTTTTCGTCCAGAGAGAAGGTAACGGGTTTGCCTGTGTCGTGGAGCAGTGCCGCCCACCGCAGGGGCAGCGCCGGAGGGGTGGCCTCCACCACATAGGCGGTGTGAGTAAAAACATCATACTTATGGTGACGGCTGTGCTGCTGGAATCCCACACAGGGGGCAAGCACCGGCAGCACCTGCGCCAAAATGGGCGCAAAAGTCACAAGCTCCCGTGCGCTGACCAGGGGCAGCAGACCGCAAAGCTCCTGAAATATCCGTTCCTTGGCCAGCTGATCCATTAAGGGCGCTTGGGAGAGCATCGCGTCCATAGTTTTCTGTTCCGGGGTCAAACCAAACCGAACGGCAAACCGCACCCCACGCAAAATCCGCAGGGCATCCTCCTGAAACCGGGTGGGGGCATGTCCCACCGCCCGGAGGATCCGGTTTTGCAGATCTTGCTGCCCACCAAAGGGGTCGATATAGCCGGTTTTGGGATGGTAGGCCATGGCGTTGACGGTAAAGTCCCGCCGGGCCAGATCCTCCCGGATATCCGGCACAAATTCCACCCAGTCCGGGTGGCGGCTGTCTTGGTAACCGCCCTCTTTCCGGAAGGTGGTGATCTCGTACACCGCCCCATCCAGCACCACGCCGATGGTGCCGTGTTTTTCTCCGCTGCGAACCAAGGTGTGACCTGCAAACAGCGCTGCGGTTTGGGCAGGGGTGGCATTGGTACACAGATCATAGTCGTTGGGGGTCAGTCCCAACAGGGAGTCCCGGACGCAGCCGCCTACGGCATAGGCTTCAAAACCCGCTGCCTCCAGGGTATGGATACATTGCAATACACACGCCGGTAAATACATGGATGCCCCCTTACTGCTTCAGATAGCGGCCGGAAGTTTGACTTAAGCGGCAGCTGTCTGTGACGAGCCACAGAGCCATCGCCAGATGGAACCAAGATTCCTTACCTGGGATGGAGAAGATGCAGCAAAGCAGCGCTCCCTGAGTGAAGAAAATATAGGCCCGGCGGCTGGCTTTTTGGGAGTCCAGAATTGCCCGGTAGTAGCAGGACATCAGCAAAAACAGGGCAGCAAAAAACGGGAACAGATATAGCTGCAGCTGGGGCTGGGCGTTCCATTTGCGGCAGCTTAGTACCAATTGCAGCATCCAATATGCGCAGATGATCACCCGGGTAAGATAATGACACCGGGTGCCTGTCCACCGACAGTAGCCGGCATACAGGGCGCACAATGCAGCGGTAAATCCAAGGGCTAACAGCGGGATTCTCAGATTGTCAGCTGCAGCATATTGACCGAAGGCACGAAATAAAAAACCGGCGGCGGCGGCCAAATTCCCCACCACAGCAATAGGTGAGCGGGGAAAAAGGACGGGGTAGTGGCCGATCAGGGACAGCGGCTGCACAGCCAGCATACTAAAAATAATAAAAAATGCAAACAGAAGGAGGCTGAGAGCAGTGGCAGGATGGTAAGCAGGCAGAAGACCGCTGCTGTCCGTGCTGGAAAACAGCCAATGCTGCAGTCCGCAGCCAATCGCACCCACTAGCAGGGTCAGCCAGGGGAACAGGGAGAGCTTGGGAATACGACGCATGGAAGGACCTCCTTATAGACGACCGAATGTCAAAGCAATCATTTTTCTTATATTATACCAATACATCCTGGGGATTTCTACCCTTGTTTTGGAAAATTTATACTTGTACACAGAACCTTGAAGCGGTATAATAAGGTGAAAATGAAATGATCGAAGGGGAAATGGATATGGCGTGGTATATTTTAACAATCCTTTCGCTGATAGCAGCAGTGGGGATCTGCGCCGGGACAGGCGCTTTTGCGGGTCTTTCCTGGCTGTGGCTGCTGCCGCTGAGCTTCTTAGGCTGCATACTGGGGCTGTTGATTGCTATCTTTTTGGTGGTGCTGGTTATGTGCGCCACGGTGGATACGGAAAAGCCCCAGAAAAAGGACAGTCCCTTTTTCCGCCGGGTAATTGCGTTTGCCATCCAAGCGGCCAAGCCTCTGCTGGGTATTCGGCTCCATACCCAAGGACTGGAAAAAACCCCCAAGGATGGAAGATTTTTGCTGGTGTGCAACCACATCAACGATCTGGATCCGCCTATGCTGCTGCATTGCTTCCCCAAAAGCCAGCTGGCCTTTATTTCCAAGCGGGAGAACAGCACCATGTTTCTGGTGGGCAAGGCCATGCACAAGCTGATGTGCCAGCTGATCAACCGGGAAAACGACCGGGAGGCGCTGAAGACCATTCTCACCTGTGTCCGGCTGATTCAGGAGGACAAGGTGTCCATCGCAGTGTTCCCGGAAGGCTATACCAGTATGGACGGCCTGCTGCACCCCTTCCGCAACGGCGTGTTTAAGATCGCCATGAAGACCAACGTGCCCATCGTGGTGTGCACCCTGCAAAATACCAACAAGGTGTTCGGCAATGCCCTGCGGTTAAAACCCACCGATGTGCATATGCATCTGGTGGGGGTGATCCCGCCGGAGGAGCTGCAGGGGCAGACGGCGGTGGCCGTGGGCAACCGGGTGCATGAGATGATGGCAGCGGATCTGGGCCCGGAGCTGGTTTTGCAAGAAACCACTTGATTTAACGCAGGTTTCCCGGTATAATAAATTGTCGTTTGAAAATAAATCCAATTTTGGAGGATACAGATATGAAGAACAGTGAAAAGACTTTGGAAATGATTGTGAACCTGTGTAAGAACCGGGGCTTTGTGTACGCCGGCTCCGAGATCTACGGCGGTTTGGCCAACTCCTGGGACTACGGCCCTCTGGGTGTGGAGTTTAAGAACAATGTGAAAAAGGCGTGGCTTAAGAAGTTTGTTCAGGAATCCGACTACAATGTGGGACTGGATGCCGCCATTATTATGAATCCCACCACTTGGGTCACCACCGGTCACGTAGGCTCTTTCTCTGATCCTCTGGTGGACTGCAAAGGCTGCGGCTCTCGTCAGCGGGCCGATCAGCTGATCTCTGCTTCCGAATCCGGCAAGCTGGTAAATGTGGACGCCATGGACACCAAGGAAATGAATGCTTTCATCGAGGAGCATGAGGATGTGGTCTGCCCCAACTGCGGCAAGCATCACTTTACCTCCATCCGGAACTTTA
>JAZNRW010000106.1:0-18911 GCA_045590835.1 Faecousia sp. | reverse complement strand
CTATTCACTCTCCAGCCGATGGCATTCAAGAGGTCAGCGGTTCGATCCCGCTTATCTTCAACAAAAGCCTTAATGTTCATTGGTTTCAAGGCTTTTTATCTTCTGATGCGGTATGCTCCTTAGCAAACCGCAACGCCGCAGGATTGAGCGCTTCCCCGGACAAGCGGTAACTCACACACTACCACTGTGCCCTTTTTTATCAGCGCCAGCGGTCCAAAATAGAGTGCCTTATTTGCTGCCCTCAGAATTTTGAAAATTTTTCTAATTTTTCTAAAATACCCCTTGTATTATTTTGGATTTGTGCTAAAATTGGATTAGTACAAATTAGCAGTAGTCCAATTTTAGCTTTTATCCTAAATTTCGCACAAAGAACAGGAGGTGGCGCACGTGGCGCGAAGACGCGTAAATACCACGAAATACGAAATTATCCAGACCGCAACCCGGCTATTTCTGGAAAAAGGATATTCCTCTACTACCCCAAATCTTATATGTGATGCGCTGGATATCAGCACAGGAAATCTAACCTACTATTTCCCCACAAAAGAACATCTGTTGGCGGTGCTGGCAGAAATGCTGTGCAGCTTTCAGAGCAAGGTTTTGCAAACTATGGTAGAAGAAGAGGGCACCACCTCCCTTTTGGCAGTGTGTCTGGAGCTGGCCACTATGGCCGCTATGTGCGAAGAGAGCGAGATCGCAAAAGACCTTTTCGTTTCCGCATATTCTAGCCCCAAGTGTCTGGAGATCATCCGCAAAAACGATGCCGAACGAGCAAAGCGCATATACAGTCCGTTCTGTCCGGATTGGAGCGACCTGCAGTACATTGAAGCTGAGATATTGGTGTCCGGCATTGAATATGCCACGCTGATGACCACCGGCGACTTGGCGCCTCTGGAAACCCGGATCACCGGCGCGCTGAACAACATTATGACGATCTTCTGTGTTCCAGAAGAGACTCGCAACCAGAAGATCAATAAAATTCTTTCCCTTGACTACCGAAACATCGGCAAAAGCGTTCTGGAGCAATTCAAAGACTTTGTTGAGCAAACCAGCGAACAATCTTTCAAAATATTGCCAGACGGCTCCCCAAACCCCATATAAAAGTGGTGCAACAACCTAACTTATAATTGTAACTACCCCAGGAGGTGCTCTTATGAATAAACAGTTTACGAAAAGAACGATAAGCTTTCTGATTTGTCTGGTAATGCTCTTGACGTATTTGCCGGCAGGGGTTCTCCAAGTAGATGCCGCCAGCGAACAGGCCGGTATCCTTTCTTCTACAGCGGTAGCTGACCCCAGCACGCTGAATTCCTGGAAAGACACCGCCTTTAATCCCTATGACCTTACCACGGAACACGCCGGCGGCGTGTGGACAGACAAGACCGTTGTCAAGGCCGGAGACATCAATACTGTCTTTGTGGACAAAAACGGTGATCCTCTGGGTCTTACCGCCGGCGCGGATAACTTCCTTGTAGCGTTGTCCGCCCTGGGTGCAAACAGCGTCATCGCCGGTCAGGACACCACACCTACGGATACCGTGTTTGTGCTGGACTTGTCCAACAGTATGGAAAACACCGATTTGAGCGCTATGGTATCTGCTGCCAACGATGCCATTCATTCTCTACTCACGGCTAACACGGCTAACCGGGTAGGCGTGGTGGTTTACTCCACCAATGTGAATATTCTGCTGCCGCTGGACCGGTATACCCCTGTCCAGAAGGGCGCAGATACCACCAGCACCACCGACGATGAGACTGCCTACATTGAAATGACCAGCAATTACAGTCAAATCCGTACCGCCCGTATTACCCAATGGGTCAGCACCGGCGGTGGCTGGCCCGGCGGTGGTAACCAAAACGGCTACTGGAACACCACTGCAATCCTAAAGAACAGCAGTGGCACTGATGTAGACGTGTCCGTCAGCGCCTCCGGCGCAACCTTCATTCAGGGCGGCTTGTACCAGGCATCTCAAATGTTTGCTAATGCAACCGTTACCGACACCCGCACCCCTGTGCTGGTACTGATGAGTGACGGCGCACCTTCTTACGGAACGACCAACTATACCAGCGCAACCAACCGGAATGTGGGTGATGGCAGCGTCGGCTCCATTACCGACGGTCTGGCATTCCTGACCCAGCTGACTGCAGCCTATGTGAAGGAAAAAATAGCAGACAAGTACAACACTACCGCTTACTTCTACTCCGTTGGTCTGGGTGTCAGCGAGGATGGTCAGAGCGTATCCATCGCCGAATCAGTGTTGGACACCTCCAAGACCCGGCAGAATCCGGAGAATTGGTGGAGCACTTACCTTGGACTTGCTAACAAGGCCAATCAGACGATGAGCTTCTCTGCTGCAGGCAGAACTGTTTCCGTTGCTTATGACGCGACCATTACTTCTGCCAGCAAGAATTATACCGACCGCTACTTCCCCGCTTCCGATGCCAGCCAGCTGAGCTCAGCATTCAAAAGCATTGTCAACGAGATCAATTTGAAGGCAAGCTATAATGTTACCCGTATTGACGGTACCGATGTCCATTCCAGCGGCTATGTTACCTTTGTGGACGAGATCGGTACTGGTATGGAATTGAAGGACATCAAGGGCATCTTGATTGGTGATACGCTGTATACCGGCGCAAACCTGGCGCGGGCGCTACTGAATAGCGAGTTCGGCACTGCTGAGAACCCTACGGATCTGGGCAACAATATGGTTTGGGCGCTAAAGCAGCGGCTAGGCATTACCGATCTACAGATGGATACCGCAAACGGCCCTGTTAGCATTACTGCAACCGAGCGGATCCACGACCTGATCCAGCAGGCTTATGATGCCGGTCAGATCGCCTACAATGCAGCAACCGGCGAATTCAGCAACCTGATCGGCTGGTTCAGTGATGCCAACGGTGATTATCTGGGCTTCTGGGACGCAACAGACCCCAATTGCACCATTCCCGCAGGCGCAGCCTACGCCAATGCCTCCTATGGTATGCTGGGCACCACCACTTCTTCGCAAACTGCTCACGCGTCCGATATGATGTATGTGGCGGTGATGGTTTCCAAGAAAGTCACCCAGGTGGGCGGCGTACCTACTCTGGAAGCAAAGACCCCCCAGCTGGTTACCTTCCGTGTACCCGCTTCCCTGCTGCCCACTGTTACCTATCAGATCAATGTGGAGGTGGCAGACGGCGAGCTGATCACCGAGCAGACCCCCGCAACCATTACCTACAATGCAGCTGACCCCATCCGCCTTGTATATGAGGTGGGCGTCCACAGCGAACTGACCCCGGAAAACATTCAGGATTTCCTGCGGGAGGGCTATGCATCCAAGGATGCTGACGGCAACTACTACCTTTACACCAACGCATGGTATTGGGAGCCCAGCACCGGTGTGGCAGACCCCAACAATCCTCCCACCAAGGACAACACTGTGGGCAAGGATGTTCTGTACGACACCAGCAAGAACCATATTACCTATGCTTATTTTGAGCCCAGCGAAGAGAACGAGCATTACTACTTCACAGAAGATACTGACCTGTATACCTACAACGGCACTTCTTATGTGAAGCTGACGACAGCTCCGGTTACCGACGGCTCTGTGCAGTACTACTTCCAGCACAAGACCTTCGTTTCCAAGTCTGCTGCCACCCAGACCGGTGTGGAGGTGGACGCAAAGGTGCATATCCACTACGGCAAGGTCTCCCAGAAGCTTCTGGCTGATAGCGGCACCTACGCCGTGGATGCAACTTCCGGTGTTTATTACATCAAGAAAGGCACCATGCACTATGAGACCATCCATGAGCATGACAAATTGAAGGGTTATCCCGACTCTACGGTTGATCCTCAAGATCCGGACAAGAACAATCTTAGCGGAAGCTTCCGTTATCGTCTGCACCAGCTGGTAGATATTGCAGTTACCAACGAGGATGCAACTTCTCATCATTTCGAGATTGCATATCTTGGCAACAATGGCCGGATCACCTACTCTCCTGCTCAGGGCTTCACGCTGAATAAGGTCATGGCTCAGGGTGCTACCGCCACCGGTGAATTTACCTTTGATGTAACGGTAGACAGCGACGCTGACGGCTGGTACACCGAGACACGCAACGGTGTCAGCACCAGAAAAGCAATGACAAACAACGCCTTTCCCCTTACCTTGGCAGCCGGCCAGTCTGTGTCCGTTACCGGTCTGGATGTGGGCGCTACCTACACCGTAACCGAACAGGCCCGCGATGGCTATACCCTGGGTGGAATCGTTGTCAGCGCCGGCTCTGTCAATGGCGCTACCGCTACCGGCACTGTGGCAGAAAACCAACTCCACAGCATTACCTATACCAACGATCTGCAGCAATACGGCAGCCTGCTGGTAACCAAAACCGTTACTTACAACAAGAACAGCCAGCCTCAGTCCGATCCCCACGCCTTCCAGATCACCGCGCGCTTTGACGGCTTGGCAGACAAGAAGATCTATGCAAATGGCGCGCTTGTTACGCTGGATGCAAACGGCGAGTATCGCTTCTCTCTGACCAACGGCGCGCAGATGCTCTTTACCGGCATTCCCGAGGGTACGATTTACACTGTAACTGAGGATAGTGCAGCGCTTACCGCAGGTTATAGTGTTGTAGCCGGCACCTTCACCGGCCCTATCAAGAAAAACGAGGTCGCCACGGCTGGTGTGCAGAACGCCTACACCCCCGAGGATGTGGTCATCGACAACACTGACCCTGTCATCACACTGCAGGTGAACAAAGAGCTGATCGTGGATTTAGGCGGCCCCAGTTATTTGCCGGACGGATATAACTTCCTGTTCCAGCTGCAAAGATATAATGCCGTTACCGGCCAATGGGATCCGCCTATAAGAAACGCCACCATCCGTATCAGCAATCCCTCTGACCCCAGCTCCTCTTTCTACGGCGATGGCAGTGGCAACAGAGGTACTGCCGCGATCAGCCTTTCTGGCATCCCCTTTGATTCCGTGGGCAGCCACTACTTCCGGGTAAAAGAGGAGATTCCTGCGAACCTGAATCCTGGCTGGACTTATGACCGCACCCACCACGACTTTAAGGTAATAGTCACAGACTCTCTGGATGGCACGCTGAAGATTAGCTCTGTTGAAAGGGTGGATGATACCGTATCCATCAACCCCATCGATGACGACAACGACACCGTTACCGATGTTTGGGCAGTAGGCGCAGGCTTTACCAACAGCTATGTAGCCGCCTCCACCAAGCTGACCCTTGCCGCAAAGAAGACCTTGACCGGCGCAACCCTGAAGGACGGCCAGTTCGACTTTGCTTTGTATGAGACCGGCGATGACTTTGATATCACCGCCACCGGCGTTACCCATTTTCCCGCCAAAAACGGCGCAAGCGGCGACATTATCTTCATCTCCGAGACATATCCCTTCACCGGCAATGACAAGTCTTACTACTATGTAATGAAGGAAACCAGCGTCGGAGGCAATGGTATTACTGTAGATGAGACCGTATGGGAGATCGAGGTTGTGGTTTCCGCCAATGGTTCCAACGCCGTGATTTCCAAAATCAACTACCGGAAAAAGGGCGAGACCACCTGGTCCGGCGAGATCACCGGCGCGCCCACAGACAACATCTTTAACAGCATTTCCTTTAATAACACCTATGCAGCAGCAGCAACTACTCTGCAGCTGTTTGGCGACAAGACCCTGACCAATCTGACCCCCGGTGTGGCTGAGACAAATCGGGATATGACCGCTACCATCGACAATGGTGATTTCATCTTCCAAATTGTTCCCACAAGCCATCCCGGAATGGATCTGCAGGTTGCCAACAACACTGTTAGTGCCAACCAGCAAATTTTAACCAGCCTTGTGCAAGCCGGCGGCAACATTGACTTCCTAAACGGTTACAAGCTCTACTATACAACCCCAGGGCACTATGAATATGCAGTAACTGAGACTCAGTCTTTCAGATCGGGCACGACTATTGACACCACCGAGTACATTGTAAAAGTCGATGTGGTAGATAACGGCTTGGGCCAGCTGGTGGCAACTCCCACCTACTGGATCGGCGATGTGCAGGCAGAGAGAATCGTATTCAACAACACCTACACGGCAAGTCCTGTCACCGGTCTGAAGATCCACGCAAACAAGGTTCTGAATGTATCTTCCGCTTTCGACCGCACGCTGAAGGCAAACGATTTCCGCGCCACTCTGACCCATCCCGACGGCACCACGGAAACGGTATTTAACGATGCAAACGGTAACTTTAACTTTGCAGATCTCAGCTTCGACTCTGTGGGCACCTACGACTACTCCATCAGCGAGGTGATCCCTGTACACGCAGTAAACAACAAGTTCAGCGGTGTCACCTACGATGCGGTCCTCAAGGACTTCACCATCGTGGTGGAAGACGATGGCAACGGCAATCTGATCGCGAAGCTGAACGGTTCCCAGACCCTCAGCGCCACCAGCAGCCTGGCGGCAACCATCACAAACACCTACGAGGCCGCCCCCACTTCCATCCATCTGCTTGCTCATAAGGATCTGGACGGCAGAGCTCTGAATGCAAATGAATTCAGCTTTAAGCTGGAGGCAATCACCTCCGGCGCACCCATGCCTACAGAAACCGTAGTCAAAAACGATGCAGATGGCAATGTGGACTTTGGCACCATTCCCTACCACGCGATTGGTGAGCATACATACAAGATCACCGAGCAGAAGCTGGACGAAAACGGCGCGCCCATTACTGCAGACCCCGTTACCGGAAAATATGTCTACAAGGGTGTAACCTACGACCTCAAGGAGTACACCGTTACCGTCAGAGTGGATGACCTGCACAACGGCCATCTGATCGCTCATATGTCCTCTGTGGACGAAAACGGCGATCCTCAGCCCGGCGGTGTGGTATTCACAAACAGCTACGAGGCAGCGCCCGTCACCGTCAATCTTGAAGGTGATGCTGCCAACACCGGCGGCAAGCGCTTTACCGATCTGTCCACCCTGCCTCAGAACAAGAAGGATCTTGACGATTATGCATTCAAGTTTGTTCTTGCCGAGCTGGATGGCACGGTGATCGAAACCGTGGAGGATAACGGCGCAGGCTTTGCATTCGAAGACATCACCTACTCTAAGGTAGGCACCCATCAGTATCTGGTCTACGAGGTTCCCACCAATGAGCCCGGCGTGACCTACGACCTTTCCAAGTACCGTGTTACCGTTACCGTTACCGATAACGGCGAAGGCAGTTTGGAAGCCAATGTGGCGTATGAAAAAGCTGAAAGCTCCGAATCTGACGACTACGAGACCGCGGGCGGCATCCTGTTTGAAAACACCTACAAGGCTACGGAAGCTTCCGTAAGCTTTGCCGGTAAGAAGACCCTGACCGGTGGCCGCAAGCTGAAGGCCGACGATTTCAGCTTCATTCTGAAGGATGCTTCCGGCAAGTCACTGGAAACTGTCAAGAACAAGGCTGACGGCACCTTTGCCTTCACCGAGATCACCTACCAGACCGAAGGCACCTATGTCTACACGCTGGAAGAAGTGCAGGGCGATACAAAGGGCATTACCTACGATAACGCCAAGTACACACTGACCGTTACCGTTGCGGATGTGAATGGCGAATTGAAAGCCACCACCGTGATCACGAAGGATACTGCCGTTGCCGATACCGCAGGCTTTACCAACATTTACACGCCTGAGAAGGTTTCTGCTACCATCAGCGTGCAGAAGGAATTGGTCAACAAGTCCACTGAGCAGGTGACGCTGGAAGGCTTTAAGTTCCTGCTGGACGGCAAGGGTGAAAAGCACACCCTCACCTCCGACAGCAATGGCAAGGCAGAGCTGACGCTAAGCTTCACTGCCCAGGATGTGGGCCAGACCTATACCTTCAATCTCTCCGAGATTGCAGGCGATAACAAGTATATGGACTACGACAAGACTGTCTATGAGATCACCGTAGCAGTCTCCCAGGCTGAGGACGGTCAGCTCCAGCTGGACATCAAACGGGAAGGCACCGGCGCGTTCAAGTTTGTAAACACCTACAACGGCGCTCCCAAGACCACCACTCCTCAGACCGGCGACAGCACCAATCTGCCGCTTGTTATAGGCGTGATGCTGTCCAGTGTCGTATGCCTGTTTGTCCTGATCCTCGCCCGGAAACATCTGGAGGAGCAGCAGGGCGCATAATCCCCCAAAAGAATAGACCTTAGCAAAACAAAGCTTACCGGAATGCGCAAATGCATTCCCGGAAGTTTGCTTGTGCCGCCAAAAAGCACACACTGGAAGGGGTGTCCTTTTTCCATCATATTTTCTGTTTCTTACGCCGGAAGACACAATATAACATCGTTAGTCTCCCAACTTGATATTGATGCCGCCGGAGTTAGCGTCGCTGGTGTGGACCTTAATGTAGGGAGAAATCCGCTCGGCCAGGTTGATAATGGGCATAGACTGGATATACACCTTGCCGGGGCCGGTGACCCGGGTGTGGAACAGGCCCTCTCCGCCCAGGAAGATATTCTTTGCGCCCTTTACGGTCTCAATATCCATGGTGCAGCTCTCGCTCATGGCCGCCAGATACCCGGTATCCACCACAATGCTCTGCCCGGCAGCAAGCTCATATTCCTTGCAGTGACCGTCGATCTCCAGAAACACCATGCCGTCACCGGTGATCCTCTGCATAATGAAGCCTTCACCGCCAAACAGGCCCTTGCCCAGCCGCTTCTGGAAATATACAGAAAGCTCCAAACCCTTTTCCATTGCCAGGAATCCCCGCTTCTGCACAATAATACCGTTGCCCGGTGTTACCTGATAGGGGATGATGCTGCCGGGGAAGCCGGAGGCAAAGGCAATCATACCGGCGCCGCCCTGGGCAGTGTACTCGTTCATAAACAGGG
This sequence comes from Faecousia sp., assembly GCA_045590835.1. Lineage (GTDB taxonomy): Bacteria > Bacillota > Clostridia > Oscillospirales > Oscillospiraceae > Faecousia. The sequence goes on along the minus strand of JAZNRW010000106.1, from coordinate 10,052 downwards.
ATTCGCCGGAGAACATTCTGCCGAACATCTTCTTCAAGCCGCCACCGGTATTGGTGTCCATTGCCATGTTGGGTGACATCCAGCTCATAGCGCCGCTTTCGGTACACAGTGTCTGACCTGCTTCCGGATAGCAGATCACCACAGGCAGATTGCCGCCTTCGATTTCATATCTGATCATATCATCACAGTCCTTTCTATATTTTTTGCAAAGCGGATCTTCTGTCTACGCTTTTTCTTACAAATGGTTTTAATGTACCCACAGAATAATCGCTCTTTACCGCTTTCGGAAAATCCGTCTGCGGAACAGATACACTGAATAACCTGCCCACAGAATAAAGAAGATGCCGCAGGCGATACAGGCATTGGTAAAGGAGCTGCCTGCAAAGTTCAGCAGAAACAGCAGCGGCGCGATCATCACCATGGCCGGGAAGTTAGACAGCACATACAGGCTGGAAACAGGACTCTGCAGGCCCGGGTCGATCTCCTTCATCAATATCACGCCGTTGGAGGCGGTGCCGGTGAGGGTGCCGAAGCTCATCAGGAAAAATTCATGCTCAAAGTCCTTGAAGCACTCTACGGCCACCTTGCGAATGTACACAAAGGTCACGATCGCGCCCACCACGCTCAACAGCACAATGGGGAGGATGTAATTTTTGATATCGTTGATCTCAATGGCAGCAACACCCGCCACGATCATCAGATCAAAGGCAAAGCCGGAGATCCGATCGATCTGGTAGTTGTTGATGTAGCCTCTGTGCATCAGGTTTTTCTTTCTCAGCAGCTTGACTCCGCCCTTGATGGCCATGGCCGCCAGAGATGCCCACAGGAAGTTGAAGCCCCACGCGATACTGTTGGTAAAGTTGGAAAGCTTGCCCAAAGCAAACATAAAGCCGAAGGCCAGGGCGTAGGCAAGGGCTACAAAGCCCATTTGGATGGTAAACTTATCCACAGACTCACTGTCGGGGATCTCCTCTTCCTCCTGCTCCTCCGCAAGCGCGCCCTCTTCCACTTTCCGGATCTGCAGCGTACCACGCTTGCGGCAGACATTGATGTACAGCACACCAAACACGGAGGCCACCACAAAACCGATGGAGGCCAAGGACAATCCGAAACTGCCGTTTCCGGCAAACTGAGTAGCGGGGGTGTTGGTGAAGTTAATATCCCAGCTTAAGGCGTTGCCGGGACCCTGCCCGTAGGCCAGCGGCAGGATCAGACCACAGATGTAGGAGGTCACCTGTTCCCCGTAGCGGGTCAGCAGGAACAGCACAATGGTGATTCCCAAACCCAGAAAGGCCTGTAGCATATAGGTACCGCCCTGCAGAGCACCGAATTCCAGCACCTGCACCTTGTTGGTCTTCACGGTTACCCGCTCTGTCTTCAAGGTCATGGCCGCAAAACCGATGGCAAGGCAATGATAGGTGATGACCTGCATCATGTGGTTATCCACCAGTACAAAGTCAAATTGCTTGGACACCAGATTGATGATCAGCAGTAAAAGTCCGCCCAGCAGCGCCGAAGGAATCAGGCACTTGCGAAACAGAGGAACGGTTCTGCGGAGGATATTGCCTGCCAGCATGCACAGCAGCAGTAGTCCCAGCTGCACAATAAAGGACCATACTTCCCCGTAGTTTGCCATAGAAAAATCCCAACTCATTGCGTGATCCATAGAAAACGCCACCTTTCTAAACATTCTATTTCTATTCTATCATTCCAAAAACCGTGGTATGTCTGCTAACCGCTTTAAAGGGGTACTGCTTGGAATCCCTCTTTGGTAAGGATGTATTTTTCGGTAAAGCCACAGTCCTTCAGCAGCTGGGTGGCAGCACCAAAGCCGCAGTCCAAGAAGTTTGCATCGTGACAATCGGAGGAAATCACCGCGCCGAAGCCCAGCCGCTTCAGTTCTTTGATAACAAAGGGATCGGGATAGGGTGTTGTTCGATAGCCCCGGGCGATGGCGCCGGTGTTTACCTCGAAATAGGGGATCTTTCCCGCCAGCGCCTCTGCTGCCTGGATAGCGGCAAAGCGGTATGCCTTTTCTTCCGTATCAAACAAGCTTATGCTATCCCGGTGCTTGGTCACCAGATCGAAGTGTCCCAGAATGTCAAATGTTCCGTATTCCGGCAGGGTCGCCAGCTGGTGGAAATAGGTTGTTGCAAAGGCCATTCCATCGCCGCCGAAATACCGGTCTACAATACTCTGGAATTTCTCGGCGCTGCCGTCGAATTCCACATCCTCCCCATGGATCTTCAGCCCATGGATAGACCCGATCATATAATCAAACCCCTCCGGCCTTATTGGGCAGGCAAAGTCGTACTCCAGACCGCAGTAGATTTCGATTTGATCGGCATACTTGGTCTGCAAGCGCCGGATCTCCTGCCGATATTCCTGCGTCTGCTGGGGACTCATACAGTACTCCGGGCAGGTGGGATAGCTGTAGGGTGTATAGCAATGCCCGGAAAAACCGATGGCGCCGAAATTCTTTTTGATCGCTGCCAACACCACCTGCTCCGGGGTGTTGCTCCCGTCGCAAAATGTAGTATGCTGATGTAGGTTCTGTAAAGTGTTCACAGCTTTGCTCCTTAGTCGCATTTTTTGTATTATAGCAAATTGCCAATCAAAACGCAATCGCTCTTCCGGGCTTTTCCTTGCATTTGCGGTAAAATGTGGTATGATAGCAAAAGACAAGACATCTTTCTCTCGGGGAGTATCCTATGAATAAGACTTTGAATATGACTCAGGGCAAGCCTCTGGGTCTTCTTTTCCGCTTTGCCCTGCCGCTGATGTTCGGCAACATCTTCCAGCAGCTCTACACCGTGGTGGACACCGCCATCGTGGGACAGGGCGTGGGTATGGATGCCCTGGCGGCGCTGGGGGGCGTGGACTGGCTGAACTGGATGATGCTGGGCCTTGTGCAGGGCTTTACCCAGGGCTTCAGCGTCCGGGTCGCCCAGAAATTTGGCGAGGGCGACCAGAAGGGTATGCAAGCCTTCATGGGTCAGTCCGCGGTACTGGCGGTGGCACTGGCGCTGATTTGTCTGGTTTTCAGCCAGCTGAGCCTGCCTCTGTGCATCCGGCTGCTGCGGGTGCCCGAAGATCTCGCCCCCATTGCCACGCTGTATACCCGTATCATTATGGGTGGTCTGCCCGGGGTGATGTTCTATAACTATTGCTCCGCAACCCTCCGGGCGGTGGGCGACAGCAAAACCCCTCTGACCGCTATGGCGGTGGCCTCCATTACCAACATTGTTCTGGATCTTGTAGCTGTGTTTGCGCTGAACTGGGGCGTGGCCGGCGCTGCCATCGCTACGGTTCTATCCCAGCTGCTGGCAGGCTGTATCTGCCTTATCAAAATTTTGCGGACACCCCAGCTGCGCTTCTCCAAGGAGGATTTGCGTCCCCAGCGGAGCATTATGGGCAATCTCTTAGGCATCGGCATGCCTGCCGCCGCCAAGAACTTGATCATCGCCTTGGGCGGCATGGCGGTGACCACCGTGGTCAACGGCTTCGGCACAGCCTTTATTGCCGGCTTTACCGCCTCCAACAAGCTCTATGGTCTGCTGGAGATTGCCGCTATCTCCTATGGCTACGCCATTACTACCTATGTGGGCCAGAATTACGGCGCTATGCGCTTTGATCGGATCAAATCCGGCATGAAGGCTGCCGCCGGTCTTGCGGTTGCCACCGCAGTGGTAATCGGGGCACTGATGATCCTGTTTGGCAGGTTCATCACCATGCTGTTCATCTCCGCAGAGGATCCGGCGCTGGTTGCCCAGGCAGGGGATTTTGCCTACCGGTATTTGTGCGTGATGGCCTCCTGTCTGCCGGTACTGTATATGCTGTATCTGCTGCTGTCTGCGCTGCAGGGGTTGGGAGATACGGTGCGACCGATGATCTCCGGATTTGTGGAACTGGCGGTGCGGGTAGTCATTGCGTTGGTGATCGGCTACACCGGTTATGCCAGCGGCATCTTCGGCGCAGAGGTAGCCGCATGGTTCGGTGCTACCGGATATCTTCTGTACCATTACCTGAAACGGATCCGCCGGGAAACATAAACGAAAACGCGTTGCCTAAGGCAACGCGTTTTTTAGAATTTTTTCATGATTACGGCTGTACCCGGTTGCAGGTCTTCCGCCGTGACCCCTGCCCGGGCAAACCAGGCAAGCTCCGTTTCGCTGCTGTGAGGTACTGCCCAGGCGCCGGCGTCTGTGCCGGGGGCAAGCAAGCCGCCCATATCCCGGAACGCAGATACATTGGTCAGGGCGCTGTCCAGTATTTTTTCCACCTGATCGTCGGGGAATCTTCCCTTACCCAATAGATTGCCGATAGTGGACAGGGTCGGCACCCACACGGTGCCTGCTTCATTCATAGCCCAAAGGGCCTCTTGGTGTAGGTATGCGCCATGTTCCACGGAATCCACCTCTGCCTCTGCGGCAGCCAGCACCGTGTCTGCGCCGTTGGCGTGAGCCATCACCGCCATACCCTCCTCATGGGCAATGTGAATCATCTGCTGAATCTCCGCCGGGGGCAGTCCCTCCTGGGACAGCTGCCCAAAGGCATGAAAGTCCATCAGGCCGGAAATCATGATCTTAATAAAGTCACCGCCGGCCTGCCGCATTTTTACCACCAGCGCAGCATATTCCTGCATGGTCTCAAAACCGGTGCCGATGAACATACCGTAATTACCTGCCTTGCACAGAGGGGACAGGGGCGTCCGATAGGTGATGCCGTACTCCCCTGCCAGCTCTCTTGCCCGACTGCCAGCCCCCCAACGGTCGCCACCGTCCCGCAGGTACGTATAGCCTTTGTCCCGGTAGGCAGAGAGCACCTGCCGGATTACAGCATCATCAGGGCGTACCCGGTGACGCTGGATGGATGCTTTCCAATCCACCCCGTCCAAAATCATATGCATATGACAATCCGCTTTCACATTCCTCACGCCCTCTCTTTTCCACAGTATACCAAATCCCGGGTCAATTGTAAACTTTTTTGGATTTGTATTGAAAAATACCACATTTTTGATAGAATGTAAAATTGGATATGTATGTTATGTTCTTCAGCAAGGAGGCGTCTTTTTTATGATAAAGCGACTTGCCCGGTGTATCCGGGAATATAAATGGCCGGCGCTGCTCAGCCCCCTGTGTATGATCGGCGAGGTGACTATGGAGGTGCTGATCCCCCTGGTCATGGCGGAGCTGTATGACTACGGTGTCAGCCTGCAGAATATGGAAGTGGTCATCACCAAGTCCATTCAGCTGGTGCTGTGCGCGCTGGCATCCCTGTGCTTTGGTGTCGCCTCTGCTACCTTTGCCTCCAAGGCGGCTACAGGCTTTGCCAAGAATCTGCGGCACGATATGTTCTATCGTGTGCAGAATTTCAGCTTTTCCAATATTGACAAGTTTTCCAGCGCATCCATCGTTACAAGATTGACCTCAGACGTTGCCAATCTGCAGATGACCTTCCAGATGATGATCCGTATGACCATCCGCTGTACCATGATGCTGGTGCTGGCGCTGACCATGGCGCTGCGGCTTTCCGTGAAGCTCAGCACCATTTACCTGCAGGTCATGCCGGTGCTGGTTGTGGCGCTGGCTTGCCTGGTACCGTTGGTCTTCAAGATCTTCGACCGGGGCTTTAAGATGCTCGATAAGCTCAACAATGTGGTTCAGGAAAACATCCACGGCATCCGGGTGGTGAAGTCCTTTGTCCGGGAGGAGAAGGAAAATACGAAGTTTACCGAGATTTCCGGCGATCTGGCAAAGAATTTCTCCAAGGCGGAAAAGATCCTGTCCCTGAACAGCCCCATTATGATGCTTTGCGTTTATGCCTGCATGCTCTCCATCTCCTGGGTGGGTGCGCGGATGGTGGTAGGTTCCGGCAACAACCCGGACATGGGCCTGACCACCGGTCAGCTGTCTTCCATGTTCACCTATACCACCCAGATCCTGATGGGCCTGATGACCCTTTCCATGGTGTTCGTGATGATGACCATGTCCCGCACACCCATGCGCCGGTGCTATGAGATCCTGATGGAAGAACCGGATCTTACCTCACCTACCGATGCGGTTAAGAAAGTGGCTGACGGCAGCGTAAGCTTTGAAAACGTTTCCTTCCGTTATTCTGCAGAAGCCCAGCGCCCGGCGCTGAAGGAAGTTAATCTGCATATCCCTGCCGGCGCCACGGTGGGCATTCTGGGCGGTACCGGCTCCAGCAAGTCTACTCTGGTGCAGCTGATCCCCCGACTCTACGATGTGACCGAGGGTACGCTGAAGGTAGGCGGCGTGGATGTGAAGAATTACGATCTGGAGGTCCTGCGTGACAATGTGGCCATGGTGCTGCAGAAGAATGTGCTGTTCTCCGGTACCATCAAGGAGAATCTGCGTTGGGGCAACCCCAATGCAACCGACGAAGAACTGGAGCACGCCTGCCGCCTTGCTTGCGCCCATGATTTCATTGCGTCCTTCCCGGATCAGTACGATACCTATATCGAGCAGGGAGGAACCACTGTTTCCGGCGGTCAGAAGCAGCGCCTGTGCATCGCCCGGGCCCTGCTGAAAAAGCCCAAGATCCTGATCCTGGACGATTCCACCTCTGCCGTGGATACCAAAACCGATGCGACGATCCGGCAGGCCTTTGCCCAGGAGATCCCCGGTACCACCAAGCTGATCATTGCCCAGCGCGTGGCATCTGTACAGGATGCGGACATGATCATCATTCTGGACAATGGTATGGTCAGCGCTGTTGGTACCCATGAACAGCTGTTGCAGACTTCCACGATTTATCAGGAAGTGTTCCATTCCCAGCAGAAAGGAGGTCTGGAGTAATGCCCCCTGTTCGTATGAGCGGCGATGGTCGCATGGCGAAGGATCCCAAGAAGACATTGGGACGACTTCTCAAATATATGATGCGGTATAAGCTTCCCGTTTTGGTGGTACTACTGTGCATCTTTGTTGCTGCGTTTGCCCAAACCCGAAGCTCTACCGCGCTGGGCAGACTGGTAGATAATTTTATCCTGCCCATGGTACAGTCCGGTTCTACAGACTTTGGCCCTGTTTGGAATTTTTTGGTCAAGCTAGCCTGCATTTTCGTATTGGGTATGGTGGCAAGCTTTCTGCAAAGCTACCTGATGGTAGGTGTCACCCAGGGCATCCAGAAAACGATCCGGGACGATATGTTCCGGAAAATGCAGACACTGCCCTTGCGCTATTTTGACTCCAACACCGCAGGTAACATTATGTCCCGCTACACCAGTGATGTGGATACCCTGCGGCAGGTGATCTCCCAATCCATTCCCCAGGCTGTTTCCGCGGTGGTCACACTGGTGGTGGTGTTCATTACCATGCTCATGACCTCCTGGATCCTGACCCTGGTGACCATGGTCACGGTGCTGGGCGTGGTGTTCATCACAAAGTTCCTGGCCGGTAAATCCGCGAAATATTTTATCGGACAGCAGAAATCTCTGGGCGCTGTGAACGGATACATTGAGGAAATGATCTCCGGGCAGAAGGTCGTCAAGGTTTTTAACCATGAAGACGCTTGTAAGGAGGATTTTGATAAACTCAACGAGAAGCTGCGCAGCAATGCCTACGCTGCCGGCAAGTTCTCCAACATGATGGGTCCCATCAACAATAATCTGGGCTATGTGCAGTATGCCATTTTAGCCATTGTGGGCGGTATTCTGTGCGTACTGTCTACGGAAAGTGTACCCCTGCTGAGTCTGGGCAGTCTGATGGCCTTCATGACACTCTCCCGCAATTTCAATATGCCCATCAAGCAGATCTCCCAGCAGATGAACGCCAGCGTTATGGCGCTGGCCGGCGCGGAGCGGATCTTTGAGCTGATGGACCAGCAGCCGGAGACGGACGAGGGTTATGTGACACTGGTGAATGCCACGGAAGATGAAAACGGCAACCTGACCGAGTGCGCCCAGCGTACCGGCCGCTGGGCCTGGAAGCATCCCCACGGCGACGGCAGCCTGACCTACAACGAGCTGAAGGGCGACATCGTCATGGACGGTGTGGACTTCGGCTATGTGCCGGAAAAGCAGGTGCTGTACGATGTGACGCTTTACGCCCATCCCGGTCAGAAGCTGGCCTTTGTGGGCGCCACCGGCGCCGGCAAGACCACCATCACCAACCTGATCAACCGGTTCTATGACATTGCCGACGGCAAGATCCGTTACGACGGCATTAACATCAACAAGATCCGCAAATCTGACCTGCGGCGCTCCTTAGGCATCGTGCTGCAGGACACCAACCTGTTTACAGGTACTGTGATGGACAACATCCGCTACGGTAATCTGGCTGCCTCCGACGAAGACTGCATCCGGGCTGCCAAAACCGCCAACGCCCACGACTTTATTACCCGTCTGCCCAACGGCTACAACACGGAGCTCACCGGCAACGGCGCCAACTTGTCCCAGGGGCAGCGGCAGCTGATCGCCATTGCAAGAGCCGCGGTGGCGGATCCCCCTGTGATGATCCTGGATGAGGCCACCTCCTCCATTGATACCCGTACCGAGGCGCTGGTGCAGAAGGGTATGGACGCCCTGATGCAGGGCAGAACCACCTTCGTCATCGCCCACCGGCTGTCCACAGTTATGAATTCCGACTGTATTATGGTGCTGGAAAACGGCCGTATCATTGAGCGGGGCACCCATGAGGATCTGATCGCCCAAAAGGGCACCTACTACCAGCTCTATACCGGCGCATTTGAACTGGAATAATCGAAACAAAAAACACCCCGAAGCAATTTGCTTCGGGGTGTTTGCATTTACTTTGCGTATTCCACAGCCTTGGTTTCCCGGATCACATTGATCTTGATCTGGCCGGGGTATTCCAGCTCCGCCTCGATCTTCTTGGCGATATCCCGGGCCAACAGGATCATGTTGTCCTCCTGCACTTCCTCGGGCTTGACCATAATGCGGACCTCACGGCCTGCCTGAATAGCGAATGCCTTCTCAACGCCGGGGTAAGAGCCTGTGAGCTCTTCCAGCTTCTGCAGCCGGCGGATGTAGTTCTCCACATTCTCACGGCGAGCGCCGGGTCTTGCAGCGGACACTGCATCCGCTGCCTGCACCAGCACAGCAATGATGCTCTTAGGCTCCACATCGCCGTGGTGAGCCTCCACCGCATTGACAACGATGGGGTTCTCCTTGTACTTCCGGGCAAGATCTGCGCCCAGCTGTACATGGCTGCCCTCTACCTCGTGGTCGATGGACTTGCCCAAGTCGTGCAGCAGACCTGCCCGCTTGGCCATGGTCACATCCACGCCCAGCTCAGAAGCCATCAAGCCTGCGATATGGGCCACCTCGATGGAGTGGTTCAGAACATTCTGGCCATAGGAAGTACGGTACTTCTGGCGGCCAAGGATCTTGATCAGTTCGGGGTTCAGACCGTGAACACCGGTCTCATAGCAGGCGCGCTCGCCCTCCTCCCGGATGGTACGGTCCACTTCCTTGCGGGCCTTCTCCACCATATCCTCAATGCGGGTGGGATGGATACGGCCGTCGGCGATCAGCTTCTCCAAAGACAGACGGGCAACCTCCCGGCGCACAGGGTCAAAGCTGGAGACGGTAATTGCCTCGGGGGTATCGTCGATGATCAGGTCTACGCCGGTGATGGTCTCCAAGGTCCGGATATTCCGGCCCTCGCGACCGATGATCCGGCCCTTCATCTCATCATTAGGCAGGGGCACCACGGAAACCGTTGCCTCTGCTGCATGGTCGGCAGCGCAGCGCTGGATGGCAATGGAGAGGATCTCTCTTGCCTTTTCGTCGGCCTCGTCCTTCAGCTCCTGCTCGATCTCCTTGATCTTCATGGCAGTCTCGTGACGGACCTCTGCCTCCACGCTCTCCAACAGGAACTGCTTTGCCTGCTCCTGGGTCAGACCGGAGATCTTCTCCAGCGTGATCATGTGCTGCTTGCGAACTTCCTCTGCCTGGGCCTGGGCCTGAGCGACCTCTGCCACACGGCGAGCCAGATCTTCTTCCTTGCGTTCAAACGCGTCGGTCTTCTTATCCAGAGATTCTTCTTTTTGCTGCAGCCGACGCTCCT
>JAZNRW010000105.1:0-4497 GCA_045590835.1 Faecousia sp. | reverse complement strand
GTCGCGTTCGGTTTTCGTAGCGGGGCGAAAGTGGGGACTTTCGCAGGACGGGCATACTTGAATCTTACCTACCCGCCGAAATAGAAAACCGCAGTCGTCACAACAGTAATCCATACACTCCTCTCCAATCGTGGTTTGCTCATTTTCGCTTAACGGTTCACTTGCGGAGAGGGTCGGCGGGGCCGTACTTGGCCACAAGTTCTTCGTAGGCGATGCGGATGCTTTCATCCTTCCAGTAGCCCTTGACGTAGTAATCGTAGGCAGCTACGATCTCACCACGGTCTTCCCGCTCGTCAAGGAGGTCCTGCTCACGGGCGTAGACAGGATCATTGAAGAAGATGTCACGCTGTCTGTAGTCCTCCATGCAAGCCTGCAGACGCTCCAGCTCGGCGATGAGGCGGGCGTTGGAGAGCTTCTTGACGTCGGTGAGAGAGCCATACCATGCAGGACCCTTCTTGTAGTCCTCGGGAGGCAGGGGGTCTAACTCGCCGTCGTAGTCGGTGGGCTGCTTGGGTGCGGGAGCGCCGTTGATGAGTTCGCTGTTATCCAAGGGTGCTACATACTGGCGATAAAGGAAGGTGACGATCTGGCCGCGGGTGACGGTGTCATTGGGAGAGAATGTGGTAGCGGATGTACCATTGGTCACACCGTTGCGGATGGCCCAGGATACTGCCTGTTCCAGCTGACTGTCTGCCTTCACATCAGAGAAAGGCACAGGGTCCACTTCGGGACTGCCGGCGGCCCGCCAGAAGAACTCCACGGTAGATGCGCGGGTACATTTGGCGTCAGGCTTGAAATTGCTCTCAAAAACGATTTCTCCCATGGCCCATTTGGCGGCATCCAGATACCATGCGTCATCGGGCACATCGAAGAAGGGGTTAAAGCTGCCGCTGTACAACCGGGATGCGGGGCAACCGGCGGCGCGCCAGAGGAAGGTAATGATCTGGGCGTTGTTGCAGGTCTGGTTGGGTGAGAATGTGGTGGCAGAGGTTCCGTTGGTAATACTCTTTCCAACGGCCCATTCAACCGGTTTGGCGTAATAGTCGGTGGATTTCACATCCGTAAATCCCGCTGCAGAAGCCATCCCAGTCAAAAGGGATGTACAAATGCAAAGGCTCAAAAGCAAACTTAAAAGCTTTTTCTTCATGTTATCTCCTCCTCGCAAACGATAAAAATACGGTGAAAACCCATCAAACGGGCAGGCAGGTAATGGAAGGGCTTTTGCATGGTTCGATTGTAAATAGCCACGGCTTGTTGATAGACATCTTCACACCTCTCGCAAATAGCCACGCTCTCAGGGTCACCTTGCGCTTTTTGTGCTTTGTCCCGCCATACTGCAAGTTCCCTGTGGGCACTTTCCTCGGTGCTTTCTTGTTCCCGCATAACTCGCCGAACATCTCGGAACCAGAGGATAATGCATCCAACAGTAGATATGATTGCAATCAAATAAATCGGCCACAGGGCCACACGGACACCTCCTTCACACAACCATGGCAAATTTATCATATGATAATATACCATGTGCTTCCCCGCTTTTGTTGTGTGCGGCGCGAACTGTATGGTTTTACCCCTTAATAGCAGAGGCGCACACTGGCAAAACGAAGGGGGTTATGATATTATAATAATGGTATAGTTTATGTTAGAGAACGAGGTGTAGGGTAATGCATATCGCGATTTGCGATGATCAGATCAACGAATTGGAACGCGTTGTAAATTTGCTGCATATGTGGGAAAAAGAACACAATACCACTTTGCGCTTCAAAACGTTCCAAAGTGCTGCCGAGATGCTCGACGCAGCAGCGTCAGAAAAAGATCCCTTCTCCCTATACCTGTTGGATGTAATGATGCCCAGAACGAACGGTATCGCCGTGGCGCGGGAGATTCGCAGTTTTGATGAGGCGGCGGATATCGTCTTTTTCACCACGTCCCCGGAGTTTGCCTATGCCAGCTACGATGTGCGAGCATTAAACTATTTGCTCAAGCCCGTTCAACCGGAGAAGCTTTTCCCCATTCTTGACCGCCTTTCCCTGCAGGAAAGCAACCCGCAGGAAGATCTGTTGCTGAAATCCGGAGCTACGCTGACTCGCGTTCCCTTTTCACAGATCGTTTATGTGGAAGTCATGAACAAGAGACTCTACTACCATTTAACGGATAAAACAGTGAAGCATGTATCCGGTACGCTGCGGGAATGTGAGCCGGTTCTGCTTTCCAGGCCCGAATTCAAGCGGATCCACCGCTCATACATCGTCAATTTGACGAAGGTGATCGAGTTGTCACCCACTGCCGCTAAAACGGTGCTGGGCACGGAACTCCCTATATCGCGTGGGCTGCATCAGCAGCTGCAGAATGACTATGTCAAGTTATTATTCACCCGGGAGAACAATACATGAGCAACCTGTTTTATATGATTCTTACACTTCTTGCGCTGATTTTTTGTACGGCCAATGTTTATGCCATGCACAGTTACCGCATTTCGACCAGGAAACTCCTATGCATATTTGCTGTTGTGACGCTGATTTGCATAGCTGCCAATGCCTGCATCATCATTCCTTTTGGCCGGGAGGTCTTCCAGAGCGTCATGATTTTCACCGTGGCCGCTCCCTATTTTGTGATTTTCCTATTTATCTCAACCGACAAAATCTCGCAGGTGTTTTTCAACTTCTGGTATTGGGTCACCGTTTACGCTATCATCGCCAATAGTGTCAAGCTGATCAATGACATCACCTTCCGCAGCAGCACCTTTGAAGATCTGGTGGTGATTGCCTTTCTTTTTGCGCATCTGCTGCTCTACAACAAGTATTTCAAGTCGTTTCACCGCAGGATCCTTGAAACGCCCAATGTCAACTGGTGGGTGTTCTCTCTGGTTCCTCTTTTTTTCGAGGTACTGATCGTTACCATACATAAGACAACTCAGCCGCCCAAAGGATTTTCCAGCAATTACCCTGTGCTTTTGATCGTGTTCCTGCTGATGCTGTTGGTTTATGCGCTGATCATTTACATTTTCCATCAAGTTGAATCTGCAGCAAAGGCCAAGCTTGCGGCGGCAATGTACAACCAACAGATGGAGGTCGCAAAAGCGCAGCTCTCGGCCCTCAACGAATCGCAGATGAAAACCGCAGTTTATCGACACGATATGCGCCACAACCTGACCGCCATCGATGCTTTTTTATCCATCGATCAGGTACAACAGGCAAGGGATTATATCAAGGAGATACAGGATGGTATCGACTCCCTTACCGTTCAGCGTTTTTGTGAGCATGAACTGGTCAACCTGCTCTGTGCTTCCTTTTCCGACAAGGCAAATCGCACAGGAATCCGGTTGAGCGTGAATGCTGCATGCCCAAAGAACCTTGCCCTTTCTGACATGGAGTTGTGCATCATCCTTTCCAACGGGTTTGAAAATGCGCTTCACGCAGTTTCCGGCCTGGAAGCTTCTCTCAAATGGATCGAATTATACATCTCGATCAAACAGGACAACCTTTTGATCGAGATCAAAAATCCTTTTGTTGGCGAAATCGTCATGCAAGACGGGCTTCCCATTACCAAGCGGGCCAATCATGGATACGGGTGTCGCAGCATCCAAACCATTGCCAAGCAAAACAGAGGTGGATGCGTTTTTGAAACGGAAGACGGGGTATTTATTTTAAGAGTTTATATTGCCGAAGCTTTGGGCGATAACGCCTAATATGACCAACAACACATAGCGCACTTATGTATGGAGCAGCCAGTCGGCTGCTCCATTTTTAATACGCCGGGGTGCCGTAGCCAAGGATCTCATAATGACCAACGGCATAGCTTTTCTGGCGGCAGCTGTCGCCGGAATTGCCTTCCACGGTGTAGACATATCCGTTCTCTACCCGTTCCACGATACCAACATGGTCGGCACTTCCATCCTGTCCGTCCGCGTCAGGGTCGTCCCAATCAAAGAAGATGACGTCGCTGGGGCGCGGCTCATAGCTGCCGTCCTGCCACAGACTGCGTTCCCGGAACCATGCCACACCGGAAGGACACCATGCGAACTGTGGAATAATACCGTTTTCAATATACCCACACTCGTTGGCGCACCAGGACACAAAGCAAGCGCACCACTCCACGCGGGAGTCAAACCCATACCACGACCAATACGGCATACCGCCCACATTGCCGATCTGCGACAGGGCCACAGATACGATCTCGTTGTCGCCGGGGCCGATGCCATACAGAACCGCCGACCACAGACTGTTGTTTTCTTCAGCCAGTAGTGCGGCAAGCTGCTCCCGCTGGTCTGCGGTGAACCCATTCTCCGCTGCCATTTCCTCTGCGGTCTTGTGACTGACTGTGATATACAGAACCGTTTTTGTTACGGTGGTCTGCTCCTGCACAATGTTTCCGTTATCATCAACGGTGTCCGTATATTCCGTTGTCTGGAATGTTTCCGTCCGGGCATCTATGACATTCATGGCCCAAAAGATTTCTTTCAGGAGCACCTTTTTGCCATCATCCATGCTGGAGACTTCC
>JAZNRW010000104.1:0-37910 GCA_045590835.1 Faecousia sp. | reverse complement strand
CAGATTACCAGGATCCTGAATGCCGTCCAGCAGCAGCATGCCCGGGCGGGGTTCCAATGCTGTCTGCTCCGGCAGCCGGCAAATAAACAGGGCGCCCTGCGGGGTCTGCATAGGCGAGATGGATTCCATCACATCCTTGGGGACATATACCACCCGCACATGGTCGGGAAGTTCTGCGGTAACATCCTCAGATAAAATCACCGTATCCAGTCCATCCCACCATTTTACTGCCTCTTCCAGCAGCTTTGTGCCGTCGGCTACAAACAATCCGCAGTTTTCCCGTTCCTTCCGGGAGGATAGGAGCTTTCGCACTTGCTGCAGCAGTGGGTTTTTTCGGCTGGTAATATACTCTGTCATAGCTTCTGCACGGCGCTCAAGGCGTCCATGCCCCCCAGTACCACCATCACATCTGCCGGGCAGATGGTATAATCTGCAGCGGGGGAAACATTGATTTCCCGCTCTTTTTTCACTGCAATGATATTTACGCCCAGTTTCGCCCGGACATTCAGTTCCTTCAGGCTCTTGCCAATCCAGGAGGCCGGAGCCGGCACTTCAAGGATGCCGTATTCCTGGGCCAGTTCAATGTAATCCAGCACATTGGGGCTGGCAAGACTTCTGGCCAGACGGGCGGCCTGTTCCTGCTCCGGGATCACCACCTTGTCTGCGCCCAGTTTGATCAGCACCTGCCGGTGGGTCTCGTCGTGAGCCTTGCACACCACAAAGGGAACGCCCAGTTCTTTCAGATTCATGGTAGCCAGCACAGAGTCTGCCAGACTGTCGCCGATGGCAACCACCGCGCAATCAAAGTCCCTGACGCCCAGCGCCCGGAGCACTTCCTTATCCCGGGCATCCCCGACCACCGCCTGGGTAACATCATTGCTGACCTGCTGAACCAGCTCCTGCCGGTTGTCTATGACCAGCACATCACAGCCCAGCTGATACAGCTGCCGGGCAATTTCACTGCCGAATCGCCCCAATCCGATAATCACATACGATCTCATAGCACTCCTCCTAACCTATCAACAAATTCGTATCGGCGTAGCGGAAACGGTCCTCCGCCCGATTCCCCATAAGGAATCCAAGGCTGATGGTCAGCACGCCTACCCGACCAAAATACATAAACGCGATTATTAAAAGCTGAGCCGGAACACCCATCACCGGGGTGATGCCGGCGGTGAGGCCCACAGTGGCAATGGCGGAAACCGCCTCAAACAGTCCGTCGGCAAAGCTCACCGGCACTGGCGCTGTGGCGGTGATAAAGAAGCTGCCAAAGAACGCCAACGCCACCATAATGAAGAAAATGGTCATCGCATCCGCGGCCTTTGCCGCAGGGATCGTCCTGCGGAATACATGGACATGGTTTCTGCCCCGGGCCTTTGCCACTATATACAGCACCAGCACCACAAAGGTCACCGTCTTCATACCGCCGGCGGTAGATCCGGAGGATCCGCCGATCAGCATCACCACCATAGACACAGCCTTGCCCGCCTCTGTAAGCTTTCCCTGATCCACAGAAGCAAAGCCCGCGGTACGCAGGGTCGCTGTCTGGAAGATGGCGTTGAGGATCTTTTGCCACACTGGCATTGGGCCAAGGGTGTGGGGGTTATTCCACTCCAGCAGCAATATGATTCCTGTGCCCAACGTAAGGATAGTAGCGGTGGCGATCAGCACCAGTTTGCTGTAAACACTCAGCTTTCGAAGGGAACGAACTCTTGCCAGCTCCTCCCACACGAAGAAGCCCAAGCCGCCTACAGTGATCAGGGTCATAAGCGTCAGCAGCACCACCGGGTCACCCTGGAAGGGGATCACACTTTGACCCGGGGTGAATTTTCCGAAAATATCAAAGCCCGCATTACAGAAGGCAGACACCGCATGGAACACGCCCCACACAAGAGACTGCCGGAAGCCGTACGCCGGCAAAAAGCGCAGCAGCAAAACCGCAGCGCCTATCAGCTGCACGGAAATACTGCCCAGCAGCACGATCTTCTGCAGCCGTACCACGCCCTGCATATCGTTCAGGCTCATAGCTTGCGCCATGACCATCCGCTGCCGCAGACCCACTTTTTTCCGCAGCAGGAACACCACCAGCGACGCCGCAGACATAAAGCCCAGGCCGCCCACCTCGATCAGCAGCAGGATCACCGTTTGACCAAAGCTGCTCCACCCAGTCCAGGTATCAAACAGCGTAAGTCCCGTGACGCAGGTGGCGGAAGTTGCGGTAAACAGCGCCGGCAAAAGGCCGCAGGAAACGCCTTCCCGGGAGGCAACAGGCAGCGCAAGCAAGCCGGTGCCAACAAGAATGATTCCCGCAAAAGTCAGAGCGATAATCTGGGTGGCGCTGAAATTCAGTTTGCGACTTTTCTTCCACAGCCTTAATGTGAATTTCCCTCCGGACACGGCAATGCCTCCTTTCCGCATTTTGTTACACATTTTATAATATTATATACCAGCTATAGGGTACTTTGCAAGCGGGGTTTTTATTTATGCCCATTTTTCACAGTTTCTCTACCACATCATAAAAACCGGCAGTTCATCCGAACCGCCGGTTTCATTTACGACCATATTCCCAGATAGCCTGCACCGATGCCCACAAGTGCAGACAGACACACAATCACAATGGGATGCACCTTCTTCAGCGCCAACACCAGCATTACGGCGGAGATTGCCAAAGACACATAGAAAGCAGCGCCTGTCAGTACGCCGATTGTCAGGCCGGCGGGGAAGAAAACCGTCATTGCCACATTCAGCACCGCGCCGCCGATCATACCCACTACCGCCGGCTTCAGGCCGGTCATGCAACCCTTCACGATAGAAGAATTTCGGAACTTCTCATAGCATTTTGCCACGATCAGAATAATGATAAAGCTGGGCAGCACCACGCCCAATGTGCTGCAGGCAGCGCCGAAGATCCCGCCCAGCTCCGCACCCACATAGGTTGCCATGTTCACTGCAAAGGGGCCGGGGGTGGACTCACTGACCGCCACAAAATCCACAATCGCCTGTTCGGAGATCACATTGCCCCACCGGGCGCTGACCTCCGACTGGATCATGGGCAGCATGGCATAGCCGCCACCAAAGGTGAAGGCGCCGATCATAAAGAAGGTGTAAAACAGCTCCAAGTAAATCATGCCGTCTCCCTCCCTGCCATATATTTGGCTGTGATCAGGCCGAACACTGCGCAGCCGATCAGCACCGGGAACACGCTCACATCCAAAATTGCCGTTAGAACGAACGCGCCTGCCATAATGAGGTAGGAGACCCAGTTTTTGGTATTTTTCTTAAACATATTCCAAAGGGCCTTGCACAGCAGCGCCAAGACGCCTGCACGGATGCCGTAGAACGCATAGGTAACGGCCTTGAGCTCCTGAAACTGCCGCAGTACAAAGGAAATGGCATAAATGATCACAAAAGACGGCAGCACCACACCCAGGGTGGCGCATACAGAGCCCAGCACACCGCAGGTGCGGTAGCCCACAAAGGTGGCCGCATTGATGGCAATGGGGCCGGGGGTGGACTCGGCAATGGCCACGATCTCCAAAATATCCTCATCACTGATCCAATGGTGGGTCTCCACCGCTTCCTTTTGGATCAGCGGGATCATGGCATAACCGCCGCCGAAAGTAAATGCGCCGATCTTAAAAAAGGTGGCAAACACCTTAAAGAGTTCTTTCTTATTGATCTTCAAGACACTTCGTCCTTTCCCTAATCTTTTCCTATAGGATACCGCAGATCCTCACTTTTTGCAACTGTTTTGGCTGTATGATTTGACTCCGGTTGCAAAACATGATACCATACTCTCAGAATGTACAAGGAGGGAGTCTATGAATCCCTATTCCCGCACCCAGTTTGTTCTGGGCAAAGAGGCAATGGATAAGCTGTGGCGCGCCCGGGTGGCAGTGTTCGGTCTGGGAGGTGTTGGCGGTTATGTAGTGGAGGCCCTTGCCCGCAGTGGCATCCGCGCTCTGGACTTAATTGACCACGATACCATCAGTCCCCCCAACATCAACCGGCAGATCTTGGCTACCCAGGAGACGATCGGCCGGGGCAAGGCTGCAGTTGCCGCCGAGCGGGTGGCCGCCATCAACCCCCAGATCCGGGTGAATGCCCGCAAAGTCATGTATCTTCCGGAGACCGCGGACAGCTTTGACTTTTCCCAGTATTCCTATGTGGTGGATGCCATCGACACCGTCACTGGAAAGCTGACTTTGGTGCAGGCAGCTAAAGCGGCAGGTGTTCCCATCATCAGTTCCATGGGCACCGGCAACAAGCTGGATCCCACCGCTTTCCGCGTGGGGGATATCAGCGAAACCTCCGTGTGTCCCCTTGCCCGGATCATCCGCAAGGAATGCCGCAAGCGGGGCATTGACCGATTAAAGGTAGTCTACTCCACGGAAGATCCCATTGCGCCGCAGCTACCCCCTGACGACCCGGCGTGGGCAGAGCTGCCCGAGGGTCGTAACGCCCTGCCCGGCTCTGTGTGCTTTGTGCCGGCGGTGGCGGGTATGATCATTGCCGGTGAGGTCATCAAGGATATTGCAGGCAAATAATAACCCTACCCATGCCAAACGGGAGTGTTCTTACGAACACTCCCGTTTTTTTGTTATTTCATGCTGGTACTGCTGTTGAGGATCAGGGTGCTGTACATAAACAGAACATCCTGATTGGTAAAGTTCAAATACTGGCCCAACACCGCAGAACCCACATACCGCAGGTCAACCACGGTGATTCTACTGTAGCTTTCCACCAGCAGGGGCACCATGGAGCTGCCGAAGGAATCCCGGAAAATAACCAGTTCCTTGTCTGTGGTGGCCTTGGGGTTTTCAATGGACAGCAGCGCCTGAGCACCGGACAGGAACACGTCATAGGGATCGCTGCCCATCAGCTTCTGCATATCATACACCCGCTGATACCGGTTGGCCTCGTAGTTATACACCTTACAGGCCTCCAGCACCGGATGCTTCATAATATACAGTTCCTCCGCGTCCATGGGCAGAGCCGCCTGGCCGTAATACACCCCATAGAAGGGTCGGTCCATCAAAGTGGGCTTGTAGGCGCTTTCTTTGGGGGCCGCAACGCCCATGGCCTCACACAGAGCCCCAGCTGCATCCAGGATCTTCTCCTGGCGCCAGTGGGTATCGGTGTAGTAATAGTCGGTAATATCCAGAGCACCGGTCAGATCCACAGGCTTTGCCCAAGGCATACCGGTTTCCATAGCAGAAAACATTTTTTCATAGTCCATGGCAGGATAGCCGTTTTCCTCCGCCAGGAAATAACCCTTGTCGGGAATCACTGCCAGATAGGTGTTTACATCCGTACCCTGCAGATATTGGTCATAAATGCTGTTGAAAATCTTCAGCGCATAGTTGACGGAGGTTTCATTCACAGGGAAGTCCAGCTTGGCTGCATAGCCGTCAGCCATATAGATGCCGTTGTTGTCCTTCTGCTGCATCACTCCGTAGGTGTACAGGGATTTCAGCGTCCGGAAGGAATCCCGCAGAGGGAACTGATCCAGTGTAAAGTCCTCGAAGGTGTTCATAAAATTGCCGGAGATGATCTCGCTTACGCTGATTTCCGGCAGCTGCTGCAGCGGACGCCGCTCAGAAGCGGAAACGCTCTGTCTGGGGCCGAACCACATAAACCCGGTGAGTACCGCCCACAGAGCCACTAAAATGATTGCGCTCACTGCGCGAATTTTCTTGTTCATAGTTAAGCACTCCTTAGAAGCGGAAATACAGGAAGGGGCTGAAAGAGCCGTCTACCAAAAATGCCGTACAGAGCAGCAGCAGCGCGACCAGCACAACAGGCTCCAGAACCGCGCCCACCCGGGTCTTGTATACCCGGTTTGCCAAATCCCGCACCACAGGTGTGCAGCCCACGAGACCCAAAACAAACAGCACTGCAAAGCTACTCAGGTAGTACAGGGTCTGCCCTGTGACCACAGGCACGCCGGCAAAGCCAAACATACCCATCAGGTCCTGGCCTGCCTGGCCGATGCTCTCGGCATTAAACAGCACAAAGCTGATACACACTGCCAGCAGCACATATCCCCGGCGGAGGATCGTAGGCAGTTTTTGGAGGGCAGGAATCCACTTTTCAAGAAGCAGCAGCACCGCAAACATCAGCCCCCACAGGATGAAGTTCCAAGCAGCGCCGTGCCACATGCCGGTGAGCATCCAAACGGTGAGAATATTCAGCACCCAACGGGATCTCTTCACCCGATTGCCGCCCATAGGGATATACACATAATCCCTAAACCAGCTGCCCAGGCTCATGTGCCAGCGCCGCCAAAATTCCGTCACACTCTTGGAGGTGTAGGGGTAGTTGAAGTTTTCGATAAAGTGGAAGCCAAACACTCTGCCAAGGCCAATAGCCATATCGGAATAGCCGGAGAAGTCAAAGTAGATATTCAGCATGAAAGCGATGGCATACATCCAGTAGAACAAGACCGATGCCTCCTCCGACTGGCGGAACAGTTTCATCAGCAGGGCGAACTGGTCGGCGATCAGGATCTTCTTGGCAAGACCCACGATAAACCGCCGCAAGCCCTGGGCGATCTCATCCCAACTGTGGGTGCGGCTGTCCAGCTCACGGACCACATCGATATAGCGGACAATAGGGCCGGCGATCAACTGGGGGAACAGCACCACATAGGCGCCGAAGCTGATGGGGTTACGCTGCACCGGCACCTCTCCCCGGTAGACATCGATGGTATAACTTAGGCTCTGGAAGGTGTAGAAGCTGATGCCTACAGGCAGCGCCAGCCGCAGGAAGGGAATGCTCAGTCCCGTGGCGACATTGAAGCTATCCACAAAGAAATCGGCATACTTAAATACGCCCAGAAGTCCCAGGCTGATGACCACAGACACCACAAGCCAGAATTTTCTCCAGGAGGGTTTCTGCGCCTTTCCGATGGCAAGACCGCAGAAATAGAACAGGGCGATAGTTGCCAGCATCAAAAACACATACTTGGGTTCACCCCATGCGTAGAACACCAGGCTAAACAGCAGCAGCACAGTATTTTTCAGGCATTTTGGCACCAAAAAATAGACGATCAGTACCGCAGGCAGAAAATAGTATAAAAATGGTATGCTGGAAAAAAGCATATGGTATCTCCTTTCAAAAGCAACATTTTTTGCTGCTGAACTTCATTGTTATTTTTTCATCACGGTTTTTCGCGCGATCCACAGGCACAGCAGTCCCATACCGGTGAGCACCCCCACTATATCGATCAAAACATCGGTAAGAGCAGCGTGTCTTCCCGGCACGAACAGCTGGATCAGCTCGTCCATACCCGCAGCCAACAGGCCTCCGGCCAGCACAAGACTTAAGTTTTTATGTATCATACAAATCAGCCATGTGAGCAGAGCGCCCAGGCAGGCAAATTCTGAAAAATGCGCCAGCTTTCGCAGAAGGCCATGCCCAGCACCCGGGTCAGATGGGGTAATGCCAAGAAGACCTGCCAGCAGGTCTTTCACCCAGCTGCTCAGCGCCCCGGAGACAGTCCCGGGAAGCAGGGAATTTCCCCAAATAAATACTATATTAATTACCAGCAGGGTCGCGCATAAGCGGATTCTGTTTTCTGTATGTTTCACGAAGACACCTCCTGCCTACTTTATAACCGCAGGAATTATATCAATGATAACCCTTACTGTCAAGCATTTCACAATAAGTTCAAATTTTACTTATATTTACCAAAAATTCTAAAAATAATTTCTGCAGAAATCCAAAAAAGTCTACCTACCTCCTATTTTAAGCGCATTGGACGGGCGTTTCTGCGCGTGTTTTCCAATCCCCTGTAAATTTTGAATTGAGGTTTGTCGAATTTTGTGATAGAATGGTGGAGATTGGAGGTGTATCCATGCGGGATCTACACACTGAATTTGTATACCGGAAGGTGCAAAGTCCCAACAAGGGGCTTGTTTTTCTTCTTCGTTCCGCAGTTCGCGTGCTGTGCAAGCTGCGCAACGTAGAGTTTGTATACGATGAAGATTATTTGCAGATGCAGAACCGGCAAATGATCCTTTTATGCCAACATAAATCTTACTGCGACTATATGTATATATACGCCGGCCTGAAACGGTCAAATTACCATATCCTCTGTGGCTACCAAAATGTATTTCAACCTGTTATCTATCACCTGTTCAAAAAGCTGGGCGTGATCGCTAAAATGCTGTATCAGCCCGACGCACATGCTACCATCGCATTGATGCGGGCGGCCAAGTTGGGAGATTCTTTGATTATTTTCCCGGAAGGGATCCAATCCACCAGCGGCTCTATGCACCCCATCAATCCTGCAACTATGAAGCTGCTGCAAAAGCTAAAGCTTCCTGTAGCTCTTGTCACCACGAAGGGCGCGTATTTTGCCCGCACCCGGTATTCTACCGATGTAAAAAAAGGCAAAATCTCTGTGCGATTCAGCATGCTCTTTAACCCGGAGGACTTTTCGCAATATAGCCAGGAGGAACTTTATAACCGGCTTATGGACCGTTTCCGGTACAATGAGTTTGAAGCGCAGCAGCAGGACAAAGTGGCGTTCCGGGGAAAAAAGCCAAACATTTACGGGTTGGATAACATCATCTACAAGTGTCCCCATTGCATGGCCGAATACCGGTTCGCCGTACAGGGCGAGCGTATGCGTTGTGACGGGTGCGGCTTTACTGTATCCATGGATGATTATTATGATATTGCCCCTGTGGAAGGTACACTCCCCTTTGCCAATATCGATGCCTGGTACAAATGGCAAAGAAAGCTGATTGCTCAGGAGATATTGGATGACGGCTTTATGATGGAGACAAAAGTGGCCATCGGCAGGATCAATACCCAAAAGCTTACAAAAGGTCATTCACTGCAGTATTACGGCGAGGGTACGCTGACACTTACCAACAAGGGCCTGACCTATCGGGGCACCCGTGACGGAGAACAGACAGAGCTGTTCTTTCAGCCGAAGCAGGTGTTCTCCCTTACCATGTCGCTGCAGTATGATCTGGATCTTTACTATGACGGCACCTACTACAACTTTAAGCTATTGGAAAACGAAAAGCAGGTGGCAAAGTGGATGCTCTCCGCAGAAGAAATCCATAATTTGCACGACCCTGTCTGGCGCAGGGTAAGCGATGAGGTCTACCATGAAGAATAAGAAAGAAACCTGTCTCGTGCTGCTGACCCTTGCTGTTTTGCTCACCGTAGTCGTCTTCTCCATATTAAACTGGAACACTATTATTCATCTTTTTTATGAGATGGTTTCCGGTGTTGACATTGTGGAGGATTATGTGCTTTCTTTGGGTGCGGTTGGCTTTTTGGCTATCTCGCTGATCATCATCGTCTGTTTCTTTTTTCCCGTGGTCTCCTCTGTGCCGGTGCAGCTGGCCTCTGCCATCAGCTACGGATTGCCGGTAGGGATCGTGCATGTGCTGCTTTCTGTTTTCCTTGCCAGCCAACTGGTTTTTCTGTTTACAAGAGTCATTCGGGTATTCCAAAGTCCAAGGCAGCGAAAAAAGCGGCTGGAATTGGAAGAAAAAATCAGCAGCAGCAACCGGAATATCATTCACTTTTTGCTTTTGGCTTACTTAGCGCCCTTTGTGCCCTTTTTGCTGATCCATACGGTAGCGGCAAACAGTGGTATGCGTTGGCGGACATATTCTCTGGTCACCTTATTGGGACCCGTGCCCGATGTGGTCATAACTTTGTGGCTGGGAGAGAAAATCACCAGCACCTCCTCCCCCATTGTGTCCTATGTGATCCTTATGGTGATCATTGCATGCGTTATCTTATCCCTGATCTACAAAGAAAAGGTCATCGACTTGATTTTCAAACCCCGTAAAGGAGGGTGCGACTAATGGAGACGAAGCAACTGAATAAAGACATAAAATTCGGCTTAAAAAGCTTCATCGCAATCTGCGCCATTCTGGTTGCCGTCAATGTCTTTGTGGGGGTCCTTACCTATGTGATCCCTGCCGGCGCTTATCAGCTGGACGAAGGCGGCAAGGTGATCCCGGGCTCGTTCTCCCTGATCGAGAGTGAAACCACCCTGCCCGTCTATCGCTGGATCACTGCCCCGGTGGAAGCGTTGCTGTTCGGCAGCGGCAACTTTAGCATTATTCAGATCATTGCCGTGCTTCTGGTACTGGGTGGAAGCTTCAAGGTGCTTGACCAAACCGGCGGATTATATGCCATTGTACAGGTCATCATCGATAAGTTTTACCACAAGCGCTATCGCCTGATCTGGATTATCAATCTGATGATGATGCTCCTTGCTTCCTGTTTCGGCCTGCAAGAGGAACTACTCATTCTGTTCCCCATTTTCCTGTCCTTTGCGTCTGCTATGGGGTGGAGCAACACCCAGGCTGCTAGCATGGTTCTGATCACCACCGGTGTTGGCTTTACCACCGCCATCTTCAACCCCTTCACCGTTGGTGTAGCCTCGGATCTGGCCGGTATCAGCCTGATGAACGGCATCTGGTACCGGATTGCTATTTTCTGTATTCTGTTTGTGCTGACCTCCCTGTATCTGGTATACATGGCCAAACAGGATGAAAAAGCCAACGGCGCTGTGGGCAGCGCAGACACTTTTGTTGCCCTCTCCCAGGAGGAGCGGGAAAGTCACAGCCGCAAGGCCAATATGATCTTTACACTGTTTATTCTTGTGCTGCTTGTGATCGTGGTATCCTCGGTGGTCCCCTTCCTGGCAGATCTGGGTCTTGGTATGGTGTTTATGGCGCTAACCTTTGTAGTAGGTGCTTTCATCATCGGCAAGAAAACCTTGGGCAGCTTCCGGGCCGCCATGAAGAGCTTTCTGCAGGGGGCAAAGGATCTGTCTCCCTCCATTATTATCATTTTGCTGGCCTTCAGTGTGAAGTATATTGCAGAAAACGGCAACATTTTGCACACCTTGTTCTACTACTGTCACAGCTATATCTCGCAGCAATCGCCGTATCTGGCGGTGGTGCTGCTGTATTTGCTGATCCTGGTGTTTGAGTTTTTCATTCCCGGCGCTCTGGCAAAGGCTTTGCTGCTGATTCCTCTGCTGACCCTAGCGCCCCTGCCCGGGATCAGCACCAACATCATCATTCTGGCATTCCTGTTCGGCGACGGCTACACCAATGTACTGTACCCCACCTGCGGTACGCTGGTTGTGGGTCTGGGGCTGGCTGAAGTAAATTACATCGAATGGCTGAAGAAAACCGGCTTGTTCCAAGTGGCCCTGTTTTTCCTGTCCATCCTATTTCTGCTTTTCGCCGTTTATATCGGTTTGTAACCTAACAAAAGCCCGTCCTGTACAGGACGGGCTTTTATTATGATTTTTTAAACCGGGAGAGTCTTTCTTCCAGTACGGATACAATATTGCTGTCCTCCTGCAATTGCAGTACGGCCTGCTCCATGGGGCACATACCGTCGCCGGTGCGGTTGACGATATACTCGGTCAGATGGTCGTAGGTCACCGGCACATTACACTGCTGAAACCAGTTTAAAGCCGCCTGGCTGACAGTAATGCCGTGGCAGCCGGAGATGCCGCCCCGGGTCATGACCATAGCTGCCGCCTTACCGATGACCTTGTCCACAAGAAAGCTTTCGTGCAGCTGACCCAGCTTATACATCTTAAGCACCGGCGCAACCCCGCTGCCGGCCTCTGATGCAATGATTTGTCCGTCCCGGATCGCCGCACAGACGATCTTTCCTTGTCTGATTTGCAAAAGTGCTTCCTGCACCGCTTGTTCACATTTTTTCATCTGAACTCCCCTTCCGGTTTCTTAGGGCGCTTGCGTTTTCTGCCACCATTATAATAAATATCTGCAAGCAATGCAATAGTATGCTGGATTTCCCGCCTTTTGCAGGTTTCCCGTTGACTTTCTCTTCCAATGGGGTTATACTTTCTCCTGTTGAGGGAGTAGTCGCCCACTTATGGGGGCTGGTCAACATACTGGGACAAGCTCCCTGGCCAGCCTTAATTGACGAGACTTGCACGCCGCAGGCCCGGACTCCTTTTTTGCTTCTCTCCGGGTCGTTTCTTACAAAGAAGGACCGGGAGGTTTTTTATGGGTTTCGGAGAGTTGTTTATTTTGGCAGTAGGCTTAAGTATGGATGCCTTTGCCGTGTCTGTCTGCAAGGGTCTGTGTATGAAAAAGGCCAGCGGAAAGGCTATGGTCACCTGCGGCGCTTGGTTCGGCGGATTTCAGGGGCTGATGCCACTGATCGGTTTCCTGCTGGGCAGCATCTTTGCTGAGGCTATTCAGAGCTTTGACCACTGGGTGGCCTTCGGTCTACTGGCGATCATCGGTATCAATATGCTGAAGGAAGCCTGTGTCAAGGAAGAATCTGCCTGCTGCGAAGCAGACTGCGATCTGTCGGTGAAGACCATGTTTACCATGGCGGTAGCCACCTCCATTGACGCGCTGGCTGTAGGCATTTCCCTTGCCATGGCCGGCAATGTGAACATCTGGGTAGCTGTCGGTCTGATCGGTTTGACCACCTTTGCCCTGTCCGCCGGCGGCGTTAAGGTCGGCAGCATCTTCGGAGATAAGTTTGAGAAAAAAGCCCAGGTGGCCGGCGGTGTCATTTTGATCCTGCTGGGCGTAAAGATCCTGCTGGAGCATTTGGGTATTCTGTAACAAATCCCGTACTATACATACAGTTTCATTGTTCTCTCACAGATAGAAAGGAGACGAAATAAATGTTGGATCACTTCTTCGAGTCCATTTCCTGGCCTATGGACCCGCCTCCGGCATACGGCGCGTTCCACATCCTGTATACCTTGATCGGATTTGCTGTCTGTGGTTTTGCTGCTTGGAAGCTGCGCAATACCAGCGATAAGGTGATCGGCCGCATTTTGTTTTTCTGCGGTCTGCTGCTGTCCCTGTCTGAGGTGTTCAAGCAGTTCTTCTGCTACTATGTAATCGCGGATAACACCTATCACTGGGGCGAGTTTCCCTTCCAGCTCTGCAGCATACCCATGTATATGTGCCTGTTTGCGCCTTGGCTGAAACCCGGTAAATTCCAACAGGCAATGTACAGCTTTATGGTGCTGTATAACCTGCTGGGCGGCGCCATAGCCTTTACCGAGCCCTCCGGACTCCTCCACGGGCATCTGTTTCTGACCATTCACTCCTGCGCGTGGCATATGATCCTGGTTCTTGTGGGTCTACTTCTGTGTTTCTCAAAGTTGGGCGGCAACACAAAGCAGGACTACAAAATGGCAACGATGACCTTCCTTGTGCTGTGCGGTATTGCCTTTATTCTGAACTGCATTGTGCAGTTGGGATTCGGTGAACATATGAATATGTTCTTCGTAGGCCCCGGCAATTCGCCCATTATCGTGTTCAAGCAGTTCTCCCAGTGGTTCGGTTGGTACATCAATACCCCCATCTACATATTTGCTGTTTGCTTGGGTGCGTACATCGTTTTCACCCTGATCTACTGGGCGCAAAACAAGAAGCTGCCGTTCTCTAAAAAGCAAGTAGCTTCCATATCCTAAACAGCAAGTATGTGCTTATTGGTTTCGTATACGCACAAAAGTACATTTGTATAAAAAATGGGCGCCCTTTTAGGGCGCCCAACATATTTACTATATCATTTCCTTTCCCTCTTTGTCAATCGGATATGCAGCAGATTGCCGGATTTCTGCGTTTTTCATAAGTTGCTTTCGTGTATTTTGTACAGCTTTCACTCTTGCAATTATCGTTTTCTTGTGATATATTACAGTCAGA
The DNA here is from genome assembly GCA_045590835.1 of Faecousia sp. GTDB lineage: Bacteria > Bacillota > Clostridia > Oscillospirales > Oscillospiraceae > Faecousia. Next base: position 24,210 of record JAZNRW010000104.1, on the reverse strand, counting down.
AAGGGTGATACCAATGTACTAAACACTTTCAAGACAAACTTTTCATCCGGGAAATGTTCCAGCATACAGGTTACTCACTTTGAGTGTGATGGAAGAGTCAAAAGAAGATTTATGTTTTCGGAATGGATTTCGTAAAAGATGAAAAGCAAGTCGATTCTATAGAAAGAGAGGTTAACCAATGATGTTAGATATCAAGATCGAAAAGAAATAGCCCTTAACTGATGAGACTCAGGAATCAGTTAAGGGCTATTTCTTTTGGATTTTTTATAAGCAAGAGGGTGTGTAGTAAACACACCCTCTTTTTGTATTACAGCAGCTGCAGCAGCGCATCGGCATATTCCTTGGCGGTGGGGCCATCGGTAGTGCCGGTGACAGCAACAGGGCAGGTTTCCATGGCATTTTCCAGCTTCTGGGCAGCCTCTGTCATGCAGATATGCCGCATGAGCATGGCAGCAGCCTTGATAATGCTGGAGGGATTGGCGTAATCCCCCATGCCCCGCTCCAGCATTCTGGGGGCAGAGCCGTGGATGGCTTCAAACATGGCGTACTGGTCGCCAATGTTGGCAGAGCCTGCAGTGCCGATACCGCCCTGGATCTGGGCAGCTTCGTCGGTGATGATGTCGCCGTACAGGTTGGGCATCACAAACACCTGGAACTGATTCCGTACCCGGGTGTCCAAGAGCTTTGCGGTCATAATGTCGATATAGTACTCATCGGTCTCAATCTCCGGGTACTCAGCAGCGATCTGCTGGGCGATATCGGAGAACTTGCCGTCGGTCTTCTTCATGATGTTGGCCTTGGTCACCACGGTGACCTTGGTCTTGCCGTTCTGCTTGGCATAGTCAAATGCAGCCCGGGCAATCCGGCGAGTACCCAGGTCGGTGGTGACCTTAAAGTCCACGGCCATACCGGGCAGTTCTACACCCCGGCTGCCCAGCACATATTCGCCCTCGGTATTCTCCCGGTAGAACATCCAGTCGATACCCTCTGCAGGGATGGACACGGGGCGCACATTGGCATACAGATCCAGCTCCCGACGCAGCGTCACATTGGCGCTTTCCATACTGCCGCCGTTGGGGGTGGTGGTGGGGCCCTTCAGCAGCACATCGCAGGTTTTGATCTGGGCCAGGGTATCTGCCGGCACAGGCTGATTCAGCGCCAGACGGTTTTCGATAGTCAGACCCTCGATCTGCTTAATGACGATCTTACCGGAGGCGATCTCCTTAGCCAGCAGGTGCTCCATCAGCCGGACGGCCTGCTGGGTAATGATGGGGCCGATGCCGTCGCCGGGGGCGACGCCGATGGTGATGGTATCCATGGTGGCAAAGTCCTTCTTGGGCTTATTCATGGTCTCCAGCCGTTTGAACTGGTCCTCCAGCAAGGTCTTAAAATGGCTTAATGCCTGTTCGATCTGTTCCATTTCAGCAATTCTCCTTTGTGTAATTGAGCAATCCGCCGCACAGCAGGATCTGCTGCTGGCGCTGGGTAAATTCACCGTTGAGGACGAAAGTCTTGCCGGTGGTTTCGTCGGTCATGGTGACCGTTCCGTTGGCTATGCCGGCTTTCAAATCCGAGAAGGTCAGCTTGCTTCCCTGGGTCAGGGCATCGTAATCGTCGGGATTTTGGAAGGTCAGAGGCAGAATGCCTGCATTGATCAGGTTCGCCACATGGATTCTGGCAAAGCTCTTGGCGATGACGCAGCGGATACCCAGATACATAGGTACCAGCGCCGCATGCTCCCGAGAAGAGCCTTGGCCGTAGTTGCTGCCGCCAACGATCACGCCGTCACCTGCCGCCTTGGCACGCTCAGCGAACTCTGTATCACAGACCTGGAAACAGAACTGGGACAGGAATGGGATGTTGGACCGGTAGGGCAGGATCTTGGCGCCGGCAGGCATAATATGGTCGGTGGTGATGTTGTCGCCCACCTTCAGCACCAGCTGGGCAGACAGGGTGTCCTCAAACGGCTTGCTCTTGGGGAACTCCTTAATATTAGGGCCACGGAGCACTTCTGCGCTAGCAGCTTCCTCCACAGGCAGGGGCGCCAGCACTGCAGAATCGTCGATGGTAAAGACCTCCGGCATAGGGAGCACTTCCATCGGCTGGAAGGTGCTGGGATCGGTGATATAGCCGGTAAGAGCTGCCGCCACGGCGGTTTCCGGAGAGACTAAGTACACCTGGCCGTCCTTAGTGCCGCTGCGGCCCAGGAAGTTCCGGTTAAAGGTACGCAGGCTCACGCCACCGGAGTTAGGGGAGAAAGCCATGCCGATACAAGGTCCGCAGGCACACTCCAGAACTCTTGCGCCGCTGGCCAGGATATGGCTTAACGCGCCACAGTCGGACAGCATCCGCAGCACCTGCTTGGAGCCGGGAGATACAGACAGGCTGACGGAGGGGTGGATGGTCTTGCCCTTGAGCATAGCCGCCACCTTCAGCATATCCTGCAAAGAGGAATTGGTGCAGGAGCCGATACAGACCTGATCCACCTTTGTGCCTTTCAGGCTCTCCACAGGCACCACATTGTCAGGGCTGTGGGGGCAGGCGATCATCGGCTTCAAGGAAGACAGGTCAATGGGGATGATCCGGTCATACTGAGCATCCGGGTCGCTTGCCAGGGGGATATAGTCCTCTTCCCTGCCCTGGGCTTTCAAGAATGCCCGGGTGGTCTCATCCGAGGGGAAAATAGAGGTGGTAGCACCCAGCTCTGTACCCATATTGGTAATGGTAGCTCGCTCGGGAACGGACAGGGTCTTCACGCCCTCACCGCCCCATTCGATGATGGCGCCCACGCCGCCCTTGACGGACAAAATCCGCAGCAGCTCCAGGCTCACATCCTTGGCGGTCACATAGGGATTGAGCTTTCCGGTCAGCTCCACCTTGAACATTTTGGGCATATTGATATAGTAAGCGCCGCCACCCATGGCAACCGCCACATCCAGACCGCCTGCGCCAAAGGCCAGCATGCCGATGCCGCCGCCGGTGGGAGTGTGGCTGTCGGAGCCGATGAGGGTCTTGCCGGGTTTGCCGAACCGCTCCAGGTGGACCTGGTGGCAGATGCCGTTACCGGGACGGGAGAAGTGGACACCGTACTTGGCAGCCACGGTCTGCAGATACCGGTGATCGTCAGCATTTTCAAAGCCGGATTGAAGGGTGTTGTGGTCAACATAGGCAACACTCAGCTCCGTTTTCACCCGGGGGATCCCCATGGTCTCCAATTCCAGATATGCCATGGTTCCGGTGGCATCCTGAGTCAGGGTCTGGTCGATTCGCAGCGCGATCTCGCTGCCGGGAGTCATGTCCCCGCTGAGCTTATGGGCTGCGATAATTTTCTGTGCAATGGTCATTCCCATATTACAATCCCTCCAGCATGTGCGCCTTGGCCACTTTGATGTGCCAGGACATTACCTCTTTGGCACGGTCCGCATCGCCGTTTTTCAGTGCCTGGAAGATATCTTTATGCTCCTGCAGCGTATGCACCGCCCGGCTCTTATCCTCCATGGAGATCTTGCGGTAGCGGCGGGTCTTCCGGTGCAGGGGGATCAAGGTATCCCGGATCACCGTGCGGCCGCTGAGCTCGCAGATCATATCGTGGAAGGCTTCATCCACCTGACGCAGGTGCTCTGTATCCCACTTGTCAAAGTAGAAGTCCTGCAGGTCGATGAGGTGCTGCATCTGCGCTGTGGTTTCCTCTGTCATATTCAAACAGGCATAATAGGCAGCCAGCCCCTCGATCTGCTCCCGGATATTCATAATATCCAGCAGGTCATCGGCGGTGATGCCCAGCACCCGGGAACCTTTACCGGTCTCCTCGATCAGTCGCTCCTGCTCCAGCCGGCGCAGCGCCTCGCGAATAGGTGTGCGGCTGACGCCCAGCTGCTCCACCAGTTTCAGCTCTGTGAGCAGTTCGCCCCGGGGGTAGACACCGTGGATGATGTCGTTCTCCAATTTTTCAAAAACCTGGTCTGCCAGGGAGGTTGTGCGAAAGTTTTTCATAGCCTTCCTGCTCCTTCTTACAGGAATCTGCCGGGGGCAAATTCCGCGATTTTTTCTTCCAGTTCGCTGTTGGACAGCACTGTTTGACGGCCGTCCTCATACTCTTCATCGATCCATTCCTTCAGGCGAACCACCAGCGGGTCTTTCTTGTCCAGCTTCTTATCATCTGTAAGCCGATATGCCTGATTGATCCAGTAGGCAATACCCGCAAGGCCGGAAGCTTTTCCGATCTGCACGGTGGCCGGCCGATTCAGAAGCTTTTCGGTATCAAAGATGGTGTAGATCTCCTGATCCTTCATCAATCCGTCGGCGTGGATACCCGCCCGGGTCACATTGAAGTTTCTGCCCACAAAGGGTGTCATATCCGGTATGGGATAGCCGATTTCATGCTGGAAGTACTCGGCGATCTCCGTGATCACCGTAGGATCCATACCGTCCATAGAGCCCCGCAAAGAGGCATACTCAAAGACCATAGCTTCCAGGGGGATATTGCCCGTGCGCTCACCGATGCCAAGCAGAGAGCAGTTTACTGCAGACGCGCCGTACAGCCATGCGGTAGAGGCATTGGAAACTGCCTTGTAGAAATCATTGTGACCGTGCCACTCCAACAGCTCGCTGGGTACATCGGAATAGTGCTGCAGACCGTAGATGATTCCGGCTACGCTTCGGGGCATAGCCGCTTCCGTATAGGGTACGCCGTAGCCCATAGTGTCGCAGGCGCGGATCTTTACCGGAATGCCAGCCCTTTGAGAGAGCTGCTGCAGCTCATTAACAAAAGGCACCACAAAGCCGTAGAAGTCGGCCCGGGTAATATCCTCCAAATGGCAGCGGGGAACGATGCCCGTGTCAAACGCATCCTGCACCGCAGCCAGATAGTGCTCCAGGGCTTGTTTGCGCGTCATTTTCATCTTCTTGAAAATGTGATAGTCGCTGCAGCTGACTAAGATACCTGTCTCCCGGATGCCCATATCCTTTACCAGCTTGAAGTCTTCCTTGTTGGCGCGGATCCAGGTGGTGATCTCCGGGAATTTCAGATCCAGCTCCATACACTTTTCGATGGCTGTCCGGTCCTTCTGACTATAGGCGAAAAATTCTGTCTGCCGGATAATGCCATAAGGACCGCCCAGCTTGCTGAGCAGCTTGTAGATGTTCACGATCTGGTCTACGGTGTAAGGCTCTACAGACTGCTGTCCGTCCCGCAAGGAGGTATCTGTGATCCAGATCTCCTCGGGCATGTTCATAGGCACACGGCGGTGGTTAAAGGCTACCTTGGGCACCATACCTTCGGTATACACATCTCGCTGCAGATTAGGCTCAGCAATATCCTGCAGGGAGTATTTATAAGATTTTTGCTCCAATAGGTTGGTCTTGTTGGAAATTTCCAGCATGGCAGTTTCCTCTCTTCCCTTTGCATTTCAGAATCGTTGTATACAATTATACAAGTATTTCGGTATTTGTCAATCTCTTTCTAGCCTCCTGGCCGGTATTTTTCTTAGTTCGTTAGATATGCAAAAAACAGGGAGCGTCTGCTCCCTGTTTTTATGTATTTTTTCAATCACTTCAGTTGGGATTCCAGCGACTGCGCCATCTGCTGCAGCTGCTCAACATTGGGGTAATTCAGCGTCTGATCAACCTGCTGATCGGCAATGATCAGCGCCATATAGCGGGGCAGCAGCTTTTTGTACTTGCTCCGGAGCATATTCTCCATGGCCCACTGGGCATAGTAAATCCGTTTCTCTTGTGTACATTCCCTGGCGGGTTTGTCTTGAATGGGATCGCCCCCCAGATACCCCTGCTTGCCTGCCAGGTAAATCATCAGCGCCATTTTAGGTTTTTCCTCCGGAATCAAGGCCTGCAGCAGGCGGATGACGGTCTTCTTCTGCTCCGGTCCGTAGGGAAATGCCCAGCGGTCATATTTTCTGGCCTCTTCCATGCGCTGCTGCTTGGATTTCAGTCCCAGCCAATCGGAAAACTCACTCATATTGCCACCTCATTTCTATATTATTACCATATCACAACCGCCTTGGTTTGTAAATACCCGTGGTTTTTAGGGAAAACCATTGCAAATCAGGACAATCTGTGGTAGACTATAGAAAACTGCATACAGGTTCGGATGAAATTGGAATGGGAACATCCCAGCGGTACCAAGCCGCCGTAGAGTGACAGTATGCCGCATGCACCATTGAAGACATCTTCGAGAAGGGACATGCAAAGGGCGTCACGAGCCGGAATACAGCCTCCGAATCAAACCGAGGGACTCTTGGGGTCGGTCCGCTCGTGGTTTTTGTGCGCAATCGGTCCCTTTTGGGGCCGTTTTTTATTTTCAGGAGGTGATGGCGTGAGAACTGATGGGTTTTCCAAGCTGCATCCGTTGACGAACTTTATATTCTTCCTGGGCGCCATCGGCTTCGGTGTGGTATTCCAGCACCCGGCCTATCTGGCTGCCGGGGCAGCCGCGGGAATGTTGTATTACATCCTCTTGCAGGGCAGGAAGGCCTTCAAATCCATTGCCGCTATACTGCCGCTGTTTCTATTAGTTGCTGTAGTCAATCCCCTGTTCAATACCCGGGGAGATCATGTGCTGTTTTTCCTGTTGGGTAGACCCTATACACTGGAGGCTCTGTGCCACGGCGCAGGCGTAGGCGCAATCTTGGTGATCACCTTGCTGTGGTTCGGCTGCTACAACCGTGTGATGACAGAAGATAAGTTTACCGCCCTTTTCGGCTCTCTTGCTCCCTCGCTGTCTTTGTTGCTGGTGATGGTGTTCCGGCTGATCCCCGGGCTGCAGCGCAAGGCAAAGCAAATCACCGGCGCCCGCAGAGCCATTGGCATGGGCAGCGAGAACGCCACCAAAAAAGAAAAGCTGCGCAACGCTACGACCGTAATGCTCTCCCTCACCGGCTGGTCGTTGGAAAGCGGTATCATCACCGCTGACTCCATGCGCAGCCGTGGCTACGGCACCGCAAAACGCACCCATTTCCACCTATACCGAATGACCGCTTCCGATTGGGCGGCCCTTGTGTGGCTGACGCTCACCGCGGTCGTTACTTTCTGGGGTGTTTTTTGGGGGCATACCGCTGCTGCCTATACCCCTACAATATCCTTTGCTCCGGCAACCCCCGTGCTGGCAGGCTACTGCCTGTTCCTGCTGACTCCCACCATCATTCACTTGAAGGAGGTGCTCCTATGCCGCATATTCATATCCAAAATCTGACTTTTTCCTACCCCGGTCACACAAGCCCTGCTCTGCAGAATGTGGATCTGACCGTCCGTCAGGGGGAATATGTTGTCCTGTGCGGCAGAAGCGGCAGCGGCAAGACAACTCTGCTGCGCCACCTGAAATCCGTCCTCACCCCACACGGCAGTCGTACAGGTACGATTCTTTGGGATGGCGTGCCTCTTGACCAGATCCCGGCCAAAACCCAGGCTGAGAAAATCGGCTATGTAATGCAGAATCCGGAGGAGCAGATCGTCACCGACAAGGTCTGGCACGAGCTGGCCTTTGGATTGGAGAATATTGGCTGTGACCCTGCTACCATGCGGACACGGGTTGCGGAAATGGCATGCTACTTCGGTATCCAGGATTGGCTTTACAGGGATGTGGCCACCCTCTCCGGCGGCCAGAAGCAGCTGGTGAATCTGGCTTCTGTCATGGCTATGCAGCCAGAGGTGCTGATCCTGGACGAGCCCACCAGCCAATTAGATCCCCTGGCAGCCTCGGACTTTTTAAGCACCATCCGGAAGATCAATCTGGAGTTGGGCACTACCGTAATCATCACCGAGCATCGGCTGGAGGATATCCTCCACACCGCCGACCGGGTTGTGGTTCTGGAACAGGGAAAAATCGCAGTAAACGACACCCCCAGAGTCGCTGGTCAAACGCTGTGGCAGGAAAACAGCCCCATGTTTGCCGCTATGCCCACACCGGTGCAGGTATTTTACCGCTCCGGTTCTCAGGGTGATTGCCCGCTGACAGTCCGGGAGGGCCGGGCCTGGCTGGATGGGCTGTTTCCCAGCGGCGCACAAGTAGCCTCCCTGCCGGAGGATGATACGATCTCTTCCAGCGATACGGCTTTGACGCTGAAACAGGTGTGGTTTCGCTATGAGCGGGACAGTAAGGATATCCTACAGGGAGCATCCCTGCAAGTACCCGCCGGGTCTGTACACGCCATCGTGGGCGCCAACGGAGCGGGAAAATCCACATTGCTCAAGGCCATCTGCGGGATCTGCAAGCCGTATCGGGGTAAAGTAACGCTGTTTGGGAAAGCCTACAGCAGTTACAAGGCAGGATCACTGTTCCGCAATTGCCTGGCTATGCTCCCCCAGGATCCTGCAAGCCTGTTTGTCAAAGACACGGTGGGCGAGGATCTAAAGGAGGTCTGCTCCGATCCCGGGCAAATCGCCCGGCTGGCGCAACTGTGTCAGATCGAATCTCTGCTGGAGCGTCACCCCTATGATCTGTCCGGGGGCGAACAGCAACGGGCGGCGCTTGCAAAGGTTCTGCTGACCAATCCAAGGCTTTTGCTGCTGGACGAGCCCACCAAGGGTATCGACTGTTTCTTCAAGGAAGCTCTGGCAGATATATTATGTAAACTTAAAGAGCAGGGACTCACCATCCTGATGGTCTCCCACGATGTTGAATTCTGCGCCAAATATGCCGACCGGGTCAGTATGTTCTTTGACGGACAGATCCTTACCTCCCACACGCCTGCTGCTTTCTTCGGCGGCAACACCTTCTATACCACAGCCGCCAACCGGATGAGCCGGGGTGTTTTCCGCAATGCCGTCACCGCCGAGCAGGTGGTGCAGCTGCTTGCCTGCAATCAGGAGGTACAGCCATGAGAAAATCCACTGTTTTTACGTGGCTGGCAGTGTTGGTACTGATGCCCGCCACCCTACTGCTGGGTCGGTTGCTCCCAGGCAGAAGCTATTATCTCACCGGAACGCTGCTGGTAGTGTATATGCTGATCCCCTTCTTCCTTGCTTTTGAGGATAAAAAACCCAACGCCCGGGAGCTGGTGCTGATTGCGGTACTGTGCGCTCTGGCGGTTGCCTCACGGGCAGTCTTCTTCTGGCTTCCCAATTTCAAACCCATCTACGCCATTATCATTCTCTGTGGCATGCTTTTCGGTTCTCAGGCAGGCTTCTTGGTGGGTGCTGTCAGCGCCTTTGCCAGCAATTTCCTATTTGGGCAAGGACCTTGGACACCATGGCAAATGCTGGCATACGGTATGTGTGGGTGCATTGCCGGTCTGTGCTATTACAAAAAAGACCGTCTCCCCCGGGATCCGTTAAGTCTGGGGCTGTTTGGCTTTGCGGTGGTGCTGTTTGCGGTATGCCCTCTGCTGGACACCTCAACGGTGGTAACAAGCCTGACGGTATTCACGCCGGCATCTATATTGGCGGTATATCTGACCGGTCTGCCTGTCAATTTGATCCAGGCTGCCTGCACGTTTATCTTCCTGTTGATACTAAGTAAGCCTCTGCTGACGAAGCTCCGGCGCATTGTGACAAAATACGGCATAAAAAGCTAAAAAGGCGACTCCGACGGAGTCTCTTTTTTATTCTGCTGAATATGCCCCGGGGCTGATACCGTACTCGGCCTTAAATGCCCGGTAAAAGCTGGTATAGTCGGAAAAACCACAGCTGATACAAACCTGTCCTGCGGCCTCACCGGCAGACAGCATTTGACGGGCCATCAGTAAGCGTTTGATCATAATGTACCGGTATACGCTGATGCCCACTTCCTTGCTGAAGGCGTGGGAAAGGTGATACTTACTGACAAAGCAAGCTCCCGCAATGGTGTCCAGTGACAGATCATCGGCAATATGGTCAGCAATGTAGTGCAGGGCCTTCTGCACCAAGGGGGACACCTGCCGTTCCTGTTTCCAAACTCCGGTTTGCAGCACCATCCGGTTCAGCTGTACCATCAGTTGTAAAAACAGACCCTGGGCGCAGGTTCGGCTTCCAAACTCCTGGCTGTAGTACTCCCGAACCAGATCACCCATCCGGGCATTGATCCCGGGCCGTTCCCCGGCAGAGGGGCAGATCAGGTTTGGTAAATTGGGATCAAAGCATCGGCACAGGATGCCATCATCCGCCAGATTCTGTAGATAATCCGTGTTGATCCACAGGACGATTCGCTCATACACCGCATGCTCCGGGCCAACCATAGGCCGGTGCAGCTCCATAGGGTTGATCAGCAGCAGGTCGCCCGGCTTCATCTGGATGATACGGCCCTCCACCCAATATTCCACCTGTCCGGACAGCAAATAGTACACCTCGTAAAAGTCGTGGTGGTGCACTTCCACCCCCTCCGGGCGGGGTTCTTTATAATGAAACACCTCGAAGGTTTCCGATTGCATCTCCTGCCGAGGGTCAAATCTTTGGGCGCGTTCCCGCATAAAATCACCTCAAAAATAGTATACAACAACAATCGCAATATTTCAAGCAATTCCTGCAATTTATATTGCATTTATATAATGATACACTAGTTTCAAATACAAAAAAATACAATTGGAGGGATTCTTATGCCAATGCAAATGGGTTTCCGTTGGTACGGCGAAGGCAATGACAAGATTAAGTTGTCCGACATCAAGCAAATCCCCGGCGTCACCAGCATCGTCTGGGCCCTGCACCACAAGATGCCCGGTGAGATCTGGGAAGAGGAAGAGATCGCCGAAGTCAAACGTCAGCTGGACGCGTACGGCTTCAACATCGATGTGGTGGAGTCCGTGAATGTCCACGATGACATTAAGATCGGCCTGCCCACCCGGGATATGTACATTGAAAACTACAAGCAGTGCATCCGCAATCTTTCCAAGTATGGCGTCAAGGTGATCTGCTACAACTTCATGCCCATCTTCGACTGGACCCGCTCCAATCTGTTCCACGAAGTGGGTGACGGATCTACTGCCCTGTTCTATGAAAAGAACATGATCCAGGATGACTACAACGCCATGGCCAAGTACATTTTGGACTTCACCGAGAAGTACAATATGTCCTTCCCCGGTTGGGAGCCGGAGCGGATGGCAAAGCTGGATGAGCTGTTCAAGGCCTATAAGGATGTAGACCACGAAACCCTGTGGGCCAATCTAAAGTATTTCCTGGAAGCCATCATGCCCACCTGTGAGGAATGCGATGTGAAGATGGCAATCCACATGGACGATCCCCCCTGGGATATCTTCGGTCTGCCCCGCCTGCTGATCAATGAAGAAAACATTGACCGGTTCTTGAAAATGGTGGATAATCCCTATAACTGTCTGTCCCTGTGCTCCGGCTCACTGAATGCTGACCCCAACAACGATGTGGCAAGCATCGTTCGCAAGCACTGCGACCGGATCGCATTTGCGCACATCCGTAACGTCAAGCACTTCGAAAACGGTGACTTCTCCGAAGCATCCCACCGGGACTGCGACGGCGATACCGGTATCCTGGAAATTCTGAAGGCATACCACGATTGCGGCTTTGAAGGCTACATCCGTCCCGACCACGGCCGGCATCTGTGGGATGAAGGCCCCGGCAATGTCCGCCCCGGTTACGGTTTATATGACCGGGCGCTGGGCATCATGTATATGCTGGGTGTCTGGGATATGCTGGATAAGCTGGCAGGTAAGTAAGAAAACATATTGTCATTCCGAGCCAGTGCGCACACTGGCGCGGGAATCTCCTCCCCTTATCCTGGAGATTGCCACGTCGGCTTCGCCGCCTCGCAATGACACCGAAATAAATGGAGGTAATTGATCATGCTGAATCTTCCCCTGAATATTGATTTTAGCGGCAAGGTTGCCGTTGTGACCGGCGCCGGCGGACTAATCTGCGGCGCTATGGCAAGAGCATTCGCCCAGAGCGGCGCTAAGGTAGCCGCACTGGATCTGAACGAAGAGGCTGTAAAGAAGCTGGCTGACGAATTGAAGGCAGAGGGCTTTATCTGCGAGGGCTACAAGGCCAATGTGCTGGACCCCGAGGCGCTGGAGGAAGTCCATCAGGCAGTACTGCGGGACCTGGGTAAATGCGACATTCTGGTCAACGGCGCAGGCGGCAACAACCCCCGCGCTACCACCGACAATGAGTATCAGCCCGAGGCCAAGGAGGGCGGCAAGTCCTTCTTTGATCTGGATGCCGGCGGCGTGGACTTTGTGTTTAAGCTGAACTTCCAGGGCACCCTGCTGCCCACCCAGGCCTTCGCCAAGGACATGGTAGAGAAGAAGTCCGGTGTGATCCTGAACATCTCCTCCATGAACGCCTACACCCCCCTGACCAAGATCCCCGCTTACTCCGCCGCCAAGGCCGGCATTTCCAACTTTACCCAGTGGCTGGCTACCCACTTTGCCGGCACCGGCATCCGCTGCAACGCCATTGCCCCCGGTTTCCTTGTCTCCGCCCAGAACAAGGCGCTGCTGTTCAATGAGGACGGCACTCCCACTGCCCGCTCTGCCAAGATCCTGAACGGCACGCCCACCGGCCGTTTTGTGGACGCTGACGAGCTGCTGGGCGCAACATTGTTCCTGTGCGACGACAGATCCGCCTCCGCCATCACCGGCGTTGTGCTGCCTGTAGATGCAGGCTTTGCCGCTTACTCCGGCGTGTAAACAATAATAAAATCGGCCTGCTGCGCAATGCAACAGGCCGATATTTTTATGTGTTTCTGAAGCGGGCGAGAAAATCTTTGGTCTCCTGTTTTTGGGGATTTCCGAAAACCTCCTCTGGAGTTCCCTGCTCGCAGATAATGCCGTCGTTCATGTACACCACCCGGTTGCTTACGTCCCGGGCAAAGGCCATCTCGTGGGTCACCACCAGCATGGTCATGCCCTCGTGGGCCAGCTGCTGCATAACAGTCAGAACCTCGCCCACCATCTCCGGGTCAAGGGCGGAGGTGGGCTCGTCAAACAGCAGCACCTCAGGATTCATAGCCAGCGCTCTGGCAATAGCCACCCGCTGCTTTTGTCCGCCGGAGATCTGCCGGGGCTTGGCCTTGATGTAGGGGGCCATGCCCACCTTCTGCAGGTAGAACATTGCTGTTTCCTTTGCCTCAGCCTTGGATCTGCCCAAGACTTTCATCTGACCTACCATACAGTTTTGCAGAACGGACATATTATTGAACAGGTTGAAAGACTGGAACACCATACCAACCTTGGCTCGGTATTCGTGGGCTTTTACCTTGCGATCTGCCACATTTTCACCGTTATACCAGATTTCACCGGCAGTGGGTGTTTCCAGCAAATTGATGCAGCGCAGCAGCGTAGACTTTCCGGAACCGGATGCGCCTATAATAGAAATCACATCGCCCTTTGCCACGGAAAAGTCGATATCCCGGAGCACCCTATGGGTGCCAAAGGACTTAGACAGGTGCTTAATATCCAGAATCTTTTCTTCCATATCAGCGACCTCCCCGATTTCTTCCGAATTTCAATGCCTGCTTGGTTCTATCCCGAAATTCCTTGCTCTGCTCGTCGAAATTACTGCCCCGCTTAGGATGGCTGTAGGTGCCGGCAGTCATGGTCAGACAATCCACCTGCACCAGCTCATAGCTGCCTGCGCCGTCCATCTTCTTTTCCCACATACGCAGAAGGAAAGAAGCAATCAGTGTCATAGACAGATATCCCACCATTTCAATAGCTGCAGAGGGGAAGAACTGATAGGTGGTACCGGCAATGCTCTTGTGGATTGCAAAAAACTCAGTGAAACCAATGATACTCATAACAGAGGTATCCTTGATGTTGATGATCAGGTTATTGCCGATTTGAGGCAAAATGTTCCGCAGCGCCTGAGGCAGAATCACATTGATCATGGTCTGCCAGTGGGTCATACCGATGGCCTTTGCGCCTTCGGTCTGGCCGGGATCAATGGAGATAATACCGCCCCGGACGGACTCGGCCATATACGCGCCGGTATTGACGGAAACTACCACAAAGGCGCAGAGCCACACATTGGAAAACCGCAGGGCATAATTGGTAAAGTAGGGCAAGCCGTAGTAAATGACTACCGCCTGCAAGATCATAGGTGTGCCGCGGAATACTTCCACATAAATCTGATTTACAATACGAATGGCTCGCAGAAGGACTCTTTTGATAATATTATCGCTTTTGGTAAAGGGAATCGTATTGAGCACACCGCACAGCAGACCGATGATACAGCCAACCGCAGTACACAGAACCGCCAAAGAAATGGTGTTCCACACACCGGATAAGTAAAGGCCTGCATATTCATTCCACAGACGAACAATATCGTGGCCAAGCTTTGCAAATATGTTCATAATGAACTCCTTTTTATGAAGTCAGTATGCGGAAGCGTTGTCGCTTCCGCATACTTAATTTTTACTCTTCGATGGGCTGAACTGCAACAGCCTCTGCCATCAGCGCATTGAAATCATCTGCGCTCATGGGATCCAGAACCTTATTCATAGCATCCAGCAGCGTCTTGTTGCCCTCGCGGACAGAGATACCGATGTTGACTTCCTCATCAGAAACTTCGAAATCATCCTCAGAGCCGGAGAAGTCCAGAATGGTCAGGTTAGGATAGGTGATCACAGCGCCCTGTGCGGTGGGCATATCGGTACATACGAAGTCGCAGGTGCCGGAGCTGACAGCCAGGAGCATTGCGCCTGCATCGTCAGCAGCGGGCTGAATATCAGCGCCCTCAATCTGGGGCAGGCAGGTGTCGTACCAAATGGTGCCGCGCTGAGAGGTGCAAGTACCGGTCAGCTGGCTGATGCCGGTAGCGGATGCCAGTGCGGAATCATTCTGTGTCAGGCACACGATGGAAGCGTAGATGTACGGACCGGCAAAGTCAACCAATTCTTCACGCTCTGCGGTCATGGACTGGCCGGCAATGGCGCAATCGATCTCACCGGTCTGCACAGCAGGTACCAAAGAGTCCCAATCCAGCTTCTTAACTTCCAGCTCCCAGCCGTTGGCTTCGCAGATCTTCTTAGCCATCATTACATCATAGCCGTTGGCGAAAGCGCCGGGAACATTGGCAATGGGAACAGCGCCATTGGCATCATCGGTCTGCATCCAGTTATAGGGGGCATACGCACATTCCATACCCACAGTCAGCACACCGTCTTCCACGCCGCTCTTCTGTGAGCTGCCGCAAGCGGCCATAGACAGCACCATCAGGGTTGCCATTACCAAACAAACAATTCTCTTCATAACATTCTTTCCTTTCTGTTTTCGGGTTTTTTGGATATAAAAATTGGACCGCTTTCGTCAAGCGATCCCACAGCAATATACCAATACCCCCAGGAAAGTACCGGAACACACTGCATCGATAGCGCTTCACAAAAGTTTTGTGACAGTCCGGCAGATATTCTCTGACGACCCAGCTTGGGAAATTCAGGCGTTCCCCTTGCTTCGGCGGTATTCCCTTTCCCCTGCCGCGGCTGCCTGGCCTTACGGTGGGTACTAATGAATCCCGCGCCTCTATCTAAGCGATTCAATTTTCCATATAGTATCACCGTCTTGACCGGTTGTCAAGACGTATTTTGTTTTTTGTATCTTCTATCCAACATATTTCGGGGAAAGACATTTGTTTTCCACAGGTTTACACAAGAAAATGCCCTGTACGAGACAGGGCATTTCTATTTTGGAAGGTTTATTCTGCCGAACGGGTGGCAATCAGCGCCACGCCGGTATCGACAATGTTCTCCGCCAGCACCTGACCCATCGCCACAGGGGCTTGCGCCACCAGGGCGTTAATGGCCTCCATCACCTGCCGGATCTTCCCCTTGGGGATATCCGTGGCAGTTTTGCAGGAGATCACCGGAATACCTTCCCGGCTGCCCCGCAGGCGGACAGTGGAGGTGACGATCCGTGTGGGGTTGGTCACTTCCTTCCGGGCGTATTTTTCACCCCGGGGACAGGTGTGGCCTGTCACTTCCTGCACTTCGCTGCCGTTCAGGCAGACAGTGAGGGGGCAGCCCAGGGGACAGCCGATACAGATGAGCTTCTTTTCCATATCTTACGCCTCCTCTACTGTAATATGGATGGTTTGCAGATCCGGACAGCTTTCCAGCTGCTGCCGGGTCAGTTTTAGTTCTTCCATTTCGCCGGGGGCCATCACAGGCCGCTTTTTCCCCAGCACCTGCTGACCGTTCAGCAGCAGCTTTACCCGTGCGTTTTTCTTCACATCTCCCACCCGGAAGCGGATGATCACTTCACCCTCCACCCCATCGGGACGGATGGACGCAGGCACGGTATACCGTACGCCACCCTCAAACGTAACGGGAATTCCCGGCTGGTGGCAGCGCTTGCCGTTCACATAGTCCACCGCGGCGCGACCGGCATTGGCCGCCTCTTGAGAAACGAAGTCTACCAGATCGTGAACATGGAGCACATTGCCCGCAGCAAACACGCCGGGCACACTGGTCTGCAGCCGTTCGTTCACTACAGGGCCGTTGGTCACAGGACTCAAGGCCACACCCATGCCCTTGGAAAGCTCATTTTCCGGGATCAGACCGCAGGATAGCAGCAAGGTATCACATTCGTAGTGAATTTCCGTGCCGGGGATAGGCCGGCGGTGTTCATCCACCTGGGCGATGGTCACGCCCTCTACCCGCTCCTTGCCCTGAATATCCACCACCGTATGGCTTAAGTACAGGGGGATGTCAAAATCCTCCAGACACTGGACGATATTCCGCTTCAGGCCGCCGGAATAGGGCATCAGCTCCGCAACAGCCAGCACCTTCGCGCCCTCCAGGGTCATACGGCGAGCCATGATCAGGCCAATGTCACCGCTGCCTAAGATCACCACCCGGCGACCGGGCAGATACCCTTCCATATTCACCAGCCGCTGTGCCGTGCCGGCGCTGTACACGCCTGCAGGCCGGAAGCCGGGAATATTCAGCGCCCCCCGACTCCGCTCCCGGCAGCCCATGGCCAGGATCACAGCCTTGGCCTGCAGTTCCAGCAGACCCTCCCTGCGGCTGACCGCGGTGATCACCTTATCACCGGTAATATCCAGCACCATGGTGGAGAGCTTGTATTCGATATTTCGCTGTTTCACTTGGTCGGCAAACCGGGCGGCGTACTCCGGTCCGGTCAGCTCCTCCTTGAAGGTATGCAGACCAAAGCCGTTGTGGATACACTGGTTTAAAATACCGCCCAGACAGGTATCCCGCTCCAGGACCAAGATGCTCCGGCAGCCGGCATCATACGCTGCCACCGCCGCGGCAAGACCTGCAGGGCCGCCGCCGATGATCACAATATCATACTGTTTCATGGCTGCCCTCCTTGGTTCTGTCTACGGTGAGATTGGATTCTCCGCCGGACTTGGTAATGTGCAGCAGATCGGTGCCCTGCTCTTTTGCCAGCAGCTCCATGACCTTGGGGCTGCAAAAGCCTCCCTGGCAGCGACCCATACCCGCCCGGGTGCGGCGTTTGACTCCATCCAGGCTTTTCGCCCCCAGAGGACGGCGGATGGCGTCCAGAATTTCCCCCTCGGTGATCTGCTCACATCGGCAGATGATCTGCCCGTAGGCAGGTTTTTCCTGCAGCAGCCGGCGATATTCCTCTTTGCTTAAGGTCTTGGGGTCCAATACGCCTTTTCGGGTGGAGATATACTGTTCTTTTTCCCGCAAATCTAGCATTTTTCCCATCAATTCTGCCACATATTCACCGATGGCGGGGGCGGAGGTGAGTCCCGGAGACTCAATACCGGCGCAGTCAACAAAGCCGGGGGCAACCTCTCCGATCACAAACTCGTGGCTGTCCTCGTGGGCCCGGAGTCCGGCAAAGCTGGTGATGGTCTGGCGAATCGGCAGACCCTTTACGGTATTGCCCGCCTTTTCCATCAGATCCTGCAGACCCTCTGCGGTGGTATTTGTACCCTCCCGGTCTTCGATATCGTAGGCGGTAGGGCCTACGATGGTATTGCCGTGAACGGTGGGGCTGACCAGCACGCCCTTGCCCAAAGCGCCGGGCAGCTGGAAAATGGTGTGTTTTACAAAGCCACCGGTTTCCTTATCCAGCAGGCAGTAATCTCCCCGGCGGGGAGTAATATGTATCTTTTGATCGCAGACCATATTGTGAAACACATCTGCATACACGCCTGCGGCATTGATTACGGTGCGGGTCTCCACCGCGCCTGTGTTGGTCAGCACACGCCAGCCGGTATCCAGCTTTTCAAAGCCGGTGACTTCCGTATTAAATTGGAACGCTACTCCGTTTTCACAGGCGTTTTCCCCCAGGGCGATGGTCAGACCAAAGGGGCAGACAATCGCCCCCGTAGGCGCCCACAGGGCAGCCACCGCCTCATCACTGATATTGGGTTCTAGCTCCCGCAGGCGGTCTCTATCCACAATCTCCAGATCCTGCACGCCGTTTTTTATGCCGTTTTCGTACAGCGCCTGTAGCCGGGGAAGGCCCTCATCCTCCATACAGACCACCAGCGATCCGTTGCGCGCATAGTGAAAATCCAAATCCTTGGCAAGCTGCTCCATCAGCTGGCTGCCACGGACATTCATCTTCGCCATCAAACTGCCATATTTTGCGTCAAAGCCTGCGTGGACAATGGCGCTGTTGGCCTTGGAAGTGCCGCAGCACACATCCTCTTCCTTTTCCAGCACCAGGATTTTAGCCTGATACTGGGACAGGTACTTCGCTACAGCGCAGCCGGTGACGCCGGCGCCGATGATCACAATGTCATACATGTTCTCTTCCTCCGCATCTTATTACATATCCCAAATTTTTGGATTGGTGGTAGACACCGCCAGCGCCCCGGCGGACAGGCCCGCCATCACTTGCTGTTTCTCCGTAATTAGGCCCCCGGTCAGTACCGGAATACCGGAGCCGGAATGCACCCGCTGGATGATCTCCGGCATTAGTCCCGGCAAAATGTCAATGGCATCCGGGCGAACACGCAGATTCAGCACCGTATCCAAGGACATAGAGTCGATAAGAAACACCCGCAAGATCGCCAGCATCCCCAGCTGCAATGCCGTCTGCACCAGATTGATCCGGGTGGAAATGATACCGTCGGCCCGGGTATGCTTTTTCAAGAATTCCACAGACACTTCCTTGCCTGCCAGCCCCCCGATCAGATCCGCATGGACCACCGCTACTTTGTTGGCATCTTTCACCCGGTCTACAATAGCGGCGATGCTGCAAATATCCCCATAGAGGATGAAGACCATTTTCACATCCGCCTCCAGGCATTTGACAAGGCCTTTATCATCCCGCACCGCAGCGATCACAGGGTTCTCCTGCAGCAGGTCAAAGTATCGTTTATCCATGTTATTTCCTCCCTAAAAACGCAAAAAAGCGCACTGAATACACGATCTTTTGGATCGTGGTACTCCGTGCTCTTATCTCCCGGTCAATATATCATTTTCACAGCCTGCGGCTGCCAAAGCAGAGCACAGGGCCGAGTGCTTGTACTTTTTCTTTATCATAACATAGGATAGGTGATTTGTCTATTTATTTTCCCGTTTTTTTGCAAAAAGCATACCCACAGCAGAAAAACTGTCCGGCAGCAGTTGCTGTCGGACAGTTTAAAATGCTATTACCGTTCCTCCCGGAAGTAGGACAAGCCCAGACCCTGAGGGGGCTGATGCTCTCTCTTCTTCCGCATACTGGTGATGATCAGCACCAGCAGGGTCACCACATAGGGCAGCAGCTTGAACAGCTCCTGGGTAGCGGTACCCAAACCCCGGATGTAGTTGTTGGCGTTGCACAGAGCGCCAAACAGGAACGAGCCCCAAATAGCCATGGTAGGCTTCCACAAGGCGAAGATCACCAGCGCAATGGCCATCCAGCCCCGGTCGCCGAAGGCATTATTCGACCACACGCCGTTGGCGTAGGCCATTACATACTGCAATCCGCCCAGACCGGCGATGGCACTGCCGATGCAAGTCGCCAAGTACTTATACCGGGTCACATGGATACCAGCAGCATCCGCCGTGGCAGGATTTTCACCCACAGAGCGCAGATTCAGGCCCACCCGGGTGCGGTTGAGCACAAAGGAGACGATCAGTGCAATGGCAACTGCCGTATATGTAAGAAAATCGTGGGACAGGAAAATCTGTCCGAACCAGCCCAACTTATCCGCAAAGGGCAGGGATGCGCGGAACAGGTCACTGGTGCGTGTCAGGGCAATAATAGGCAGGTCACTGTCAGCCAGCTTGGTCAGAGAGCTTCCGAAAAAGTTGCCCAGGCCAATGCCGAAAGTAGTCAGTGCCAGGCCAGTCACATTCTGATTTGCCCGCAGAGTAACGGTCATAAAGCTGTAGATCAGGCCCATCAGCACAGAGCCTGCGATCGAGCAAAGCAACGGAATCAAAATCGCCAGCAGAGGGATCATTGCCACACCGGCGGCATCACAGCCCGTCTCGTAAAGAAATGCGCCGATCACGCCACTGATGGCGCCCACATACATAATGCCGGGGATACCCAGATTCAAGTGACCGGACTTTTCTGTAACGATCTCACCGGTAGAGCCAAACAGAAGCGGCACACCCAGAGGGATCGCAGAGCTGATAAATGCAACAAACATATTCATTATGCTGCGCCCCCTTTCTTGCCGTGACGGAATTTCACCGCATATTGGATAAAGAACTCACAGCCCACCAGGAACAGGATCACAACACCGGAGACGATGTCTGCATAAGCGCTGTTCAGGAAGAAGCTGTCCGCCACCTTAGCTGCACCGGTCTGCAGGAAGGTAACCAGTGCTGACATCAGCGCCATAATAAAGGGGTTAAACTGTCCCAGCCAGGAGATCATAATGGCGGTAAAGCCCTGGCCGCC
This sequence comes from Faecousia sp., assembly GCA_045590835.1. GTDB lineage: Bacteria > Bacillota > Clostridia > Oscillospirales > Oscillospiraceae > Faecousia. The sequence continues at coordinate 3,472 of JAZNRW010000104.1, read as the reverse complement.
CACGGTGTTGGTGTTGATGGAGTGGTCCGTGCCGGCTACCAGCAGCATACCGGCAACGCCGCACAGCGCACCGGAGATGGCCATGGTCCGGATGATGACCTTCTTAACATCGATACCCACATACCGGGCGGTATTCTGGCTTTCACCTACCACAGAGATCTCGTAGCCGTGCTTGCTGTATTTCAGGTACACATACAGCCCGATCATCAAGGCAGTTACGATTAGAATATTCAGCGCATATTTCTGGTCAAACACAACGGGCAGGTTGCCGGTGCTCACCGGCTTGATAATGCCGGAGCCGGAGCCGGTCACATAGACATAATACGCCACGATCTGGGTGGCCACATAGTTCATCATCAGGGTAAACAGGGTCTCGTTGGTCCGGTACTGGGCCTGAAACACTGCCGGGATCAAGCCCCAGAGGGCACCCACCAAGACACTGCACAGGAAAATGATGGCAATCAGCACACCATTGGGGACTTTATCGCCCAGCTCGATCATGCAGACCATTGCCGCCAGACCGCCCATCAGCGCCTGACCCTCCGCGCCGCAGTTCCAGAACCGCATGCGGAACGCAGGTGTCACTGCCAGAGACAGACACAGCAAAATGGCGGTTTGCTGCAGGAACCTCCACAGCAGGGTGGTCTTGCCCTCCAAAAGTTTTCCAAACACACCCTTGAGCATGATCTGGTAGCCTTCCAGAACGGAAGCGCCGGTCAGCAGAGCGGACAAAATACCGATCACCAAAAAGCCCAGCAAAATCGCGCCCACACGGATCAGCCAGGCCTTCCAGCCGGGCAGATTGTCCCGCTTGGCAATGTGGAGCAGAGGCTCATGGTGCTTTTTCTGATTAGTTGCCACTGCTGTCGCCTCCTTCCTGGGAATCCATCGCTTCAGACTTAGTCATCAGCAGACCGATCTGTTCCTTGGTTGCCGTCCGGGCATCCACCAGGCCGGTGATCCTGCCGGAGCCGATGACCAGAATCCGGTCGCACAGCTCCAGCAGTACATCCAGATCCTCGCCCACGAAGATCACGGCAGTGCCCGTTTCCTTCTGCTCATTGAGCAGGTTATATATGGTGTAAGAGGAGTTGATGTCCAGACCCCGAACAGGGTACGCAGTCATCAAAACCTTGGGTGCCGCAGAGATCTCCCGACCTACCAACACCTTTTGTACATTACCGCCGGACAGACGGCGCACCGGTGTGGAGGCGCTGGGCGTCACCACTTCCAGATCGTGAATGATCCGTTCTGCCAGATCCTTCGGCTCTTTGCGCTGCAGGAACACGCTCTTGCCCCGGCGGTAGCTGCGGAGCATCATATTATCTACGATGTCCATATTCCCCACAAGGCCCATGCCCAACCTGTCCTCCGGCACGAAGGACAGCCGCACGCCCAGCTCCCGGATTTGCAGCGGGGTCTTGTTCCGCAGATCATCCACCTGGCCGGTTTTGGGATTGTGATAGTAAATATCGCCCTGAGTCAGCTTCTGCAGACCGGCGATCGCCTCCAGCAGCTCCCGCTGGCCGGAGCCGGCAATACCGGCAATACCCAGGATCTCCCCGCTGCGGGCAGTAAAGGACACATCGTCCAGCACAGTAGCTCCCTGTCGGTTCACGCAGGAGATGTGCTGCACCTCCAGCCGGTCCTGAGGATCCTTGGGCTCGGAGCGATCAATGTTCAGATCTACCTTTTTACCAACCATCATTTCTGTCAGCTGGCTTTCGTTGGTCTCAGCAGTATTCACAGTGCCCACATACTCGCCCTTACGCAGAACCGCCACCCGGTCAGACAGGGACAGCACCTCGTTGAGCTTGTGGGTGATGATGATAATGCACTTGCCGTCATCCCGCATCCGACGCAGCACCGCAAACAGCTTCTGGGTCTCCTGGGGTGTCAGCACCGCAGTAGGCTCGTCCAGGATCAAAATATCCGCGCCCCGGTACAGCACCTTAATGATCTCCACCGTCTGCTTCTCGGACACAGACATGTCGTAGATCTTCTTTTCCGGGTCGATCTCAAATCCGTACTGATTGCTGATTTTGTGGATCTTCTCAGAGAAATGCTTCAGATTATAGGGCTTTTCGTCCAGACCCAGCACGATGTTCTCCGTGGCGGTGAACACATCCACCAGCTTAAAATGCTGATGGATCATGCCGATCTTATAATCAAAGGCATCCGTAGGAGAGGCAATGGTGACTTCTTCCCCACCGATGAAGATCTGACCCTCATCGGGATAGTAGATACCGGCGATCATGTTCATCAAGGTGGTCTTGCCGCTTCCGTTTTCTCCCAGAATGGCAAGGATCTCTCCGTGGTTTGCCGTCAGAGATACATTCTTGTTGGCGATCACCTTTGCACCAAAGGTTTTGGTGATGTTTTTCAGTTCAATAGCAGCTGTCGCAGTCAAAAAGAGTCCCTCCTCTTTCTAGTTCTCAAAAGCATGCCGGCGATCCCGGTACGCTTTTCAAAACTAGGTAAGGCGGGGCGGGGCTCAGCCCGCCTCGCCTTATGGTAGGATCAAAGCAAGATATTAGCCGTAGTTGCGGTCCAGCAGAGTGATGCCGTCGATCTCAACATCAAAGTAAGGACCGGAGCGGAACTTGGACTCCTGGAAGATACCGTCTTCGATAACCTCGGTATCCTTCTCGAATGCAGCATCGGTGTCCACATCAGCCATGTAGGAGGTCAGAGTCTCGCCGCCCACAGTGAAGTTGGCGGTATCAAACACGTTGATGGTGCCGTCGTTCAGACCAGCCAGAACCTCGTCCAGCTTCTCCTGAGTGCCTTCTGCAACACTCTCGCCCATCTCGGTCAGAACAACAGAGCCGGTCTCCAGAGTGCCGGTCCAGTCGGTTGCGATAGCCTCACCGTTGGCAACCTGGGTGATCATGTACTTGAAGTAGGGAACCCAGTTGATACGGGAAGAGATCAGGAAGGTATTGGGGCAAGCAGCGGCAGTGGAGCCGTTGTAGGAAACGTTGGGAACGCCTGCGTTCTCACAAGCAGTGGGTGCACCCATGGAGTCAGCGTGCTGGCTGATCAGGACGCAGCCGCCGTTGATCAGAGCCTCAGCAGCAGCCTTTTCCTTGGTCTCATCGTACCAGGAACCGGTGAACTTAACATCCATGGTCACGCTGGGGCAAACAGACTTAGCGCCCAGGTAGAAGGAGGTGTAGCCGGACATAACCTCAGCAAAGGTGAATGCACCGACGTAGCCCATCTTAGCCTCGTCAGCAGTGATCTCGCCAGCGTCGATCATCTCGTTCAGCTTCAGACCTGCAACCACACCGGCAGCGTAACGGCCCTGGTAGATGGAAGCAAAGGCGTTGTGGAAGTTGTCAAGACCTGCGGTGTGAGCCTGAGTACCTGTCGCATGGCAGAACTGGATATCAGGATACTCTTCTGCTGCCTGCATAAGGAAAGCCTCGTGACCAACCCTGTCAGCGAAGATGATGTCACAGCCGTCAGA